>CAZDGK010000071.1:0-2554 GCA_964505035.1 uncultured Candidatus Saccharimonadales bacterium | reverse complement strand
CTGGACCGGGCCGTGCGCGCCGCCTTCGAGCTGCCAACAGATGGAGAGGGCCGGCGGATAGTCGAAATGCCAAACGGCACCCACCAGGCCGCTATCACCTTCGTTGCAGAGAAGCTCCGCGAAAAGCAATGGAGTCTCGTCGGCAGCGCCGGCAGCGGGTGGTACATCGCCCCCTTCACCCAAGGCGGCTTCGATTAGCCGTTCCACCTCATGCGCCGGTGTGCATCACACCGGCGCGCTTTGCTTTTTATTTCGACACTTTCTCTACACTCACGTACACCTCTGTCCCATCAACCCGCGCCGGCACCTCGCCCGTCGGCTTCCCGTCCAGGTCCACCGCGTCGGCCAGCGTCTCGGCCTTCAACACCTCGGCGTGCGTCTCTAGTGCCGCGCGCACCTCGCCGGTCACGCTTAGGCTCAACCGGATCCGGTCGTCCGCCCGCAGCCCCGCCGTTTTGCGCGCCTCCTGCACCAGCCGGATCACATCGCGCACCGTCCCCTCGGCCTTCAGTTCCGGCGTGATCGTGGTATCGAGCTTCACTTCCTTGCCAAACGTCACCTTCTTCACGTTCACTTCATCGGCCACCATCGCAGCCAGAGCCTCCGCCAGTTGCGGCACCGTCACACTCGCCAGCGGCTGGCGCACCTTGATCTTCTGCTCCGCCCGCTGCGCCAAGGCCGTCGCGATCACACTCCGCGCCGTCGCCATATCAGCTAGCAGCTGCCCGTCGGCCTGCCGCACTTCCGGCCAATCGCTCAGATGCACACTCTTGGCCTCGTCCATGCCGTCCGTCAGCTCCCGCCACAGCTTGTCGGCAAAGAACGGCGCCCACGGAGCCAGTAGTTGGGCAATTCGTGCGAGCGCATAGTGCAATGTCACAAACGCCGCCTGCTTATCAGTCGCATCCTCATTGCGCGAGAATCGCCGCCGCGACCGCCGCACATACCAGTTGCTCAGGTCATCCACTAGCTCACGCAGCGGCCGGATCGCCTGCGCCAGTTGGTACGCATCAGCTGCCGCCGTCACCTCGGCGGTCGTTTGGTTCAGCCGCGCCAGCATCCACGCGTCAAGCACATTTTCGCTCTTCGGCTCGGCCAGCTTACCCTTCGGCTGCCACTTCTCAATCTCCGCATACATCGCCAAAAAGCTGTACGAATTCCACAGCGTCCCAAACACATTGCGCTGAATGTCGCCCATCGCCTCGCGGTTAAACCGCATGTAGTCGCCGCCCACCGCCTGGTCGTTGCCCAGCAGGTACAGCCGCAAACTATCGGCGCCCTCGGTCGCAAACACGTCCTCCACCGGCGGATAATTCTTCAGCCGCTTGCTCAACTTTTGCCCATCGGCCGCCATCACCATGCCGTTCACCAGCACGTTCCGGTACGCCGGCTTGTCAAACGCGATCGTGCTCAGCACGTGCATCACATAGAACCACAGCCGCGTCTGGTCCAGCCCCTCGCCAATGTAATCCGCCGGGTAGCTCGTCTCAAACACGTCCTTGTTCTCAAACGGGTAGTGCTGCTGCGCCGCCGGCATGCTGCCACTCTCAAACCAGCAGTCAAACACCTCTTCAATCCGCTTGTACGTCTTGCCGTCGCGCTTAACCACCACCGCGTCGATCCCCGGCCGGTGCACATCCTCGGGCTTGCCGTCCAAACCCGCCAGCTTCACCAGCTCGTCCAGGCTCTCCACCACCAGGTAGTCACTCTCATCGTCCACGTTCATCCAGATCGGCATCGGCGCGCCCCAGTAGCGGTTGCGGCTAATCGCCCAGTCCCGCGCCCCCTCCAGCCACTTGCCAAACCGGCCGTCCTTAATGTGCGCCGGCTGCCAGCTGATGTCCTCGGCTGTCTTCAGCAATTGGTCCTTTATGCTCGACACCGCCAAAAACCACGTCGTAATCGCGTAGTACAGCAGCGGGCTGTCGCACCGGTAGCAGAACGGATACGTGTGCGTAAACGAATCATCCACCGCGTACACACTCCCCTGCTTGGCCAAATGCTCGATAATCGCCTTGTCGGCATCCTTAAAGAACACCCCGGCCACCTCATCTAGCCCCACGCCCTTGCCCACGCGCCCGCTGCCGTCAATCGTGCTCAGCACCGGGAACCCGGCCGCCTGGCCAATCTTCAGGTCCTCCTCGCCAAACGCCGGCGCCACGTGCAGCACGCCCGTGCCGTCCTCAATGCTCACCGACTCACTCAGCTGCACGTAGTACAACTTGTCCGCGCCCGCCAGCTTGTCCAACCCGGCCACCGCAAACAGCGGCTCATACCGCTTGCCGGCTAGCTCACCAGCCGCCACCGTCTTCACCACCTCCGGCTTGTCACCCTTCAGCGCCTCCAGCCGCTTCTTGGCCAGCACCAGCGTCTCCGTCTCACCCTCGTCGTTTTTCACCTTCACGTACACATATTTCTCGTCCGGATGCACCGCCACCGCGCCATTACCCGGCAGCGACCACGGCGTCGTCGTCCACGCCAGCATACTCGCATCCTCATCGGCCAGCTTAAACTTCACATACAAGCTCGGGTCCGGCACATTGTCCTTGTACCC
>CAZDGK010000070.1:0-2609 GCA_964505035.1 uncultured Candidatus Saccharimonadales bacterium | reverse complement strand
CCGGGGCAGCTACGCCACCCCGGCCTCCTTCTGCAGCTCGGCCAAATCAAGGCCTTCACAGGCACCGTACGCTGCGTACAGGTCCTGCGCTGCTTTGACCAATTTCTTCACCCGCTTGCGCTTGAGTTTCTTGCTCCGGCCGGGGGTCTGTTCGAGGACCGCCTGGATAGCCTGGTTGAGCCGGCTCAATACCGGCCACTGCCACATCTGGGCGTACATGTCCTCCAAATCACCGTCGCTGGCGTCGTAGACAGTCTCCAGCAGATCGTGCAAGTCGGCAATCATGTAGGCCAAGTTGCCGCCATGCAGCAATCCGTCGCGGTGCACAGTCGCCACCCGGCGGCCAACTACATCAACCACCGCCCAGCCTTCGTCCACCACCTCAACCGAGGTCGCCGACAAGTCGAGCGCATTGATGTAGTCCTCTAGCGCCTCGTGCGCCGACGCCATTTGCGCCAGGCCAGGTCGCGACGGGTCTCTCATGTCGCTGGCCAATCCGGCACGAAGTCGGGCATGGGCAGGTTGGCACCAATGCCAGTACCGTCCTTCGATTCGAAGATGACGGCCTCGTTTCGCAGCAGCGCCTCCAGCATCCACAAGCCTCGGTCCACCATCCAGGCTGCCGCCTGGTCATGCGACCAGCCTTGCTGTCGCATCAGGCTTTTCAGCCAGAAGTCGACCATATCGTCACCCTCCTTCTGATAGGGCGGCGGCGCGTCCGGATCAATCACCGGCGGCCGGTACTCCCGGTCCTGCAAAAAGCCACCCATTCGCACGCCGCCCTCCTGCTGCCATACGTCGTTGAGCATCACAGCCAACTCGTAGCAGCAGCACAAAAGCATCCGGTCGTCGTAGCCGTTTTCACGGCCACACAGCATGAGCCGTTCCCACAGCGCTGCCGGAACGTTAAACCAATGCCATGCCCCGATCGGTCCATAGCGAAATTGGTGCGCCATTCTCCCATCACCTCCTCATGCACAGCGAGAATGGTGCTTCTGTTATAGCAGACTAGCCCCAATAATAAAGTGGTTCGCCACCAGTCACTCCGCCGAAATCAATCAGCTATCCAATACTGGCCGTCCCGCTCCACCACGAACCGTTCCCGCACCAGAGCCGCCAACACCGCCGTCAGCCGTTCATCATCAATCCCTAGCTCATCGGCCGCTGCCGGCCCCTCCAGCAGTCGTCGCAGCACTGCCCCGCGCACCTGCCGCACCGACCCCTCAAACCGGCTCTGGACGTTGTAATGCTTACTACGCCGGTTCGGGTTTGGCACTCGCTTGGCCAGATCGGCCCCGTAGTCCATCAGCGCCCAGTACCACTCCCGCGGCCGCTCCCGGTCCAGCGCCGCCTCCACCAGTGGCAGCAGCTCGCTATCCGGCACGCCCTCACGGTCACCGAAGCATTCATGCAGAAACACCCGCCGGATATTGGTCTCGATAAACACCGCCGGCCACTCATACGCAAACACCGCGATACTCCCAGCCGTGTTTGGCCCCACTCCCGGCAGCCGCACCAGCTCCGCCGGGTCACGCGGTAGCTCCCCGCCGTGTTCGCGCACCACCACTCCGGCCGCTTCCCGCAGCCACAAAGCCCGGCGGTTATAGCCCATACCCTGCCACTGCGCCAGCACCTCAGCCACCGGCGCGGCTGCTAGCTCGGCCAACCCCGGCCACCTTGTCAGCCACCCCTCCCAGCGGCCCAGCACTCGACTCACCTGCGTCTGCTGCAGCATTATTTCGCTCACCAACACCCCATACGGCGTCACGGCCCGGCGCCACGGCAGGTCCCGACCCTCGCGCTCATAAAAGTCCCAAACCTTTCGCCGCAGTTCTTCCATATTGCCTAATATTGCACTTTATTGTAGAGTATATCAAGTTCACGTCCCGACCCACCCAAGGAGTCCAATGTTTTGGAGCCGCAAGCAGCCGGCCCAGCCGGCCCGTGAACCGCACCCTGACCCGATCATCGAGGCCCAGCTGCGCCACATCGACACACTGGAGGCACACGTCGCCAGCCGTCTCGGGCAAATCGCCGAGCACCGGGCCGACATCAATCAGCTAGGTCAGCTGAACGCCAGCTTCTCCCAGCGCGCTGCCGGAACTGGCTACTACCATATCAACCAGCAGTGCAATCAGCAGATCAGCAACAACGACGATCGGATCAGGCAGCTTCAGAAGGCCATCCGCCAACTCGAAGCCGACAACAACCTCGACCATCAGACCATCATCGGCATCCGCCAGACCATTCAGGCAGCCGTCGAAAATCTGGTGTTCCGGCCGCTCCAGGGCAACCCCTGACCGGCCCGCCCCCAGTTACCAGCTGGGGGCATAGTTTATGCCCCTAATATTCATACACGTACAGCCAGCGAGCGTATTCCGGCGCGCCCGTCAGCTCCACCTTACGCACCGGCTGCCGCGTCGGCAGGGCAAACTGCACCGCCACTAGCCGAGCACCCTTTGGCAGCTCACGCTCCAGCTTGGGCTCCAGCTCGGCCATAATGTCCAGGCCCAGAAACGCCACCACCCGCCGAGCCCGCCGCAGATCCTGCTGTCGCAAGTCACCGCGCACCACCCGCGCTCGCCGGCCCAGCCGCCATTTGGCCAGTA
>CAZDGK010000069.1:0-3321 GCA_964505035.1 uncultured Candidatus Saccharimonadales bacterium | reverse complement strand
TGAGGTTCATGAGGGCGTCGATGGTCTTGGGCGTGGGCTCGGTGATGTCGATGAGACGCTTGTGGGTGCGCATCTCGAACTGCTCACGGGCGTCCTTGTAGATGTGCGGGCTGCGCAGCACAGTGGTGACGTTGCGCTCGGTGGGCAGCGGAATGGGGCCGGCCACGTTGGCGCCGGTGCGAGTGGCGGTCTCGATGATCTGCTTGGCGGACTGGTCAATGACCTTCGAGTCGTAGGCCTTGAGGCGGATGCGGATACGTTGCTTCTCGGGCGTCTTGGCTTCGGCGGCGGTTTGGGCCATGTAGGTGAAACTCCTGGTGCGATACCGTAACCTCTCTGGACTCTGCTTGACTTAGGCCGCAGTGAGTTCTCGGTATGATTACTAATTGTATGAGCCGTATTATAGACATGCATTGCGGGCTTTGGCAATAGAAAGGACCTGTCCAAATGCGGACAGGTCCCGGTGACGCGGCTCTTAGTTGGCCCAGTCGGGCCGGCGCAGGACGCTGGAGAGCGGGAAGCCCTTGGCGTCGAGGTGCGGCGCGTTGCCGTCGGAGAGCAGCAGGTGCCGCCTGCCGAAACGGCTGCGGTAGCCGAAGGTACCGTGGCCGTGGTCGCGCAGATCACGCTCCAGGCCGTAGGTGACCGCCAGGCCGATGAAGGCCTCGATGGCGGCGTACTCGCGCTGGTCCTCCCACTGCCAGTGGGGGCCGTGGCGCCGGCGCCAGGCATTGACGGCGATGCGGATGCGACGAGGCCCTGAGGTCAGGGTCCGCAGCGCGCGAGTCACCGAGTCGGGTTCGTCGAGGAACTGCCGGCGACCGTCGCAGTAGAACAGGTTGCCGCTGGTGTCGCCGCGGTACATGAACCGCCGATCCTCCATGACGAGGGATTCGCAGGAGATGCGAGCCCCAGCCTGCAGTGTCTGGCCCGGCAGATTGCCGATGCCCAGGCTCTGGCCCTTGCCCGTCGCCACGCCGAACCACCAGGTCTTGCCGGTGTGCTCGGTGCGGTAGGTGACGATCTCGGTTGGCTGGACGCCCAGGCTCTGCAGCGCGCTGAGGAAGGCGCCGTAGAGCACGGCGTTGGCGTCGGTGAACATGGTGCCGAGCCAGCGCTTCAGGAACACATCCAGCTCATCCGTCGTGGCCGCGTGTCGTGGTGCTGTCATGGCCGCTCCTTTCGTAGTCTCGAGTGCGTGCCAATCGTATAATGTTATAGCATATTTGGGCTTGAGTGTAAATGTTTGTTAGAGTACTTGACCTTGCCTTTTGGCGGGTATGAGTGTATAGATGAATGGTCTCTCGATTGTCAATCATGAAGGGAGAGGCACGATGGGACTCCTGGATAAACTCCTGGGGCGCAACAGGACGGCGCCGTCCGAGAAGTCGGTGCCGGCGCGGACACCAGCGCCGAGACCGGCGACTCCGACTCAGCCGGCCGCGCGGGCCGCAACTGGCGACAGCGCGGTATTGGCGGAGATCAACCGGCTGGTCGCGGCATTCGTGGCCACCCGCCGGTCGCCTGGCCGGCCGCTGGACGACGTGAGAATGAAAATCATGTCCAGCGGCCAGTCGTTTACCGGCTCGGCGTCGCTGCAAGGCAAGACTGGGTGGTTCCACAAGATGAACCCGGTCTCGATCTTCGCTATCGCCAACGACGGCACCTGGCGCTACCAGGGTTGCTACGAGTGGCGTGAGGACAACACGCGCCGTGACCACCTCGAGAGCTACCATGCTTCCGAGCTGGGCTTCATGGAGATCAACCCGTTTGAGCTGGAGCGCATCCGCTCCGACCAGGGCCCGCAGAATGTGCTGCGGGCTGCTCAAGCGGCGATCGCGTTCCTCAACGCGCCACGCCCGGGCAGGCCACCGCGAGCTGGCAGCCAACCTGGCAGCCAGCCCCGCCGCCGCTAGCGGCACCCATCACGGCCCCTAGACCGCATTGCGTCTGGGGGCTCTCTTTATGGTGTGGCGCCATAGACAATGAAGGCCCGGCCGGGCGTCACCCCGGATCAGGTGGTGTCGGCCGCTAGGGCTGCGATCGCCCCTCACCTTGCCCCCGGACGATCTAGTGTCCGGGGGTTATCTATGGACTTATGCCTATATATGTGTTATAATTCTGTGGTAAGCGTTCCCTATCGCAGTTAGGAATGCCTCATGGAAAAGCTTTTCTACTTCAGCGATTCCGGCAACCCGGCGACTCTCAAGCTCACGCTCATCAGTCTGGATTGCGACGAGACGCGTCTCGTGCACAACGAGATGCGGAGGCTGTCCGGGTGGAGGCTGGATATTGACCAGCTTTACACGGGCGGGTTCAGCAACTGGAAGAGCTACGAGCTGAAACCGCTGGCGGGCTCAGAGCCACTGCCGGTGCTCAAGAGTCGGATCCACGGCATGCTCACGAGAGCAGGCCTCAAGGTCAGACTGTACTAGCGAATCCCCGCCTCGGCTCCACATCTGGGCCGAGGCGTATTTTTTGTACAACAAAATAGCGGACCCGAAGGTCCGCTATTCTGCGCAGCAGTAATGCTAGCTTACTTGAGGATCTTGGTCACCACGCCGGCGCCGACGGTGCGGCCACCTTCGCGGATGGCGAAGCGCAGACCGTCTTCCATGGCGATCGGAGCGATGAGCTCGACCTTCATCTGGATGTTGTCACCCGGCATAACCATCTCGGTGCCTTCCGGCAGCGTGACGGCGCCAGTGACGTCGGTGGTGCGGATGTAGAACTGAGGCTTGTAACCCTTGAAGAACGGGGTGTGGCGGCCACCTTCCTCTTTGTTGAGGACGTAGACCTCGGCCTCGAACTCGGTGTGAGGAGTGATGCTACCGGGCTTGGCCAGAACCTGACCGCGCTCGATGTCGTCGCGCTCAATACCGCGCAGCAGGGCACCAACGTTGTCGCCGGCCTGAGCGTCGGGGAGCAGCTTCTTGAACATTTCGACGCCGGTGACGACGGTCTTCTTGGTGGGGCGAATGCCCACGATCTCGACTTCGTCGTTGACGTGCAGCTTGCCCTGCTCGATACGGCCGGTGGCGACGGTACCGCGGCCCTTGATGCTGAAGACGTCTTCGATAGGCATCAGGAACGGCTTCTCGGTCTCGCGGACGGGGTCGGGTAGGAAGTCGTCCATGGCCTTGACCAGGTCAAGCACGGCCTTCTCGGCGTCAGCATCGCCCTCGACGGCCTTCAGAGCGGAGCCCTTGATGATGGGGGCGTTCTCGTCGTAGCCGTACTTGGCGAGCAGCTCGCGGATTTCCATTTCGACCAGCTCGGCCAGCTCGGGGTCGGCCATGTCCATCTTGTTCATGAAGACCA
>CAZDGK010000068.1:0-3615 GCA_964505035.1 uncultured Candidatus Saccharimonadales bacterium | reverse complement strand
TGAGCACCGGCTTGCTGTTTAGTGGCGCGATTGGGACGGAGATTAAGCTGCAAAACAGTGAGTCGATCGCCAACAGCACCAACGGCACGATCACGATGTCGAGCGACTCGGGGGCACTGACGCTGAACCTGAACGACCAATCGACTAGCGCGACGATCACCAACAACACCGGCAACCTGATCCTGGACTCGGCTAGCAACACGCTGGGGATCGCAGCCAGCGACACTACGTTGCAGCGGTCGGCGGCCGGGACGTTCGCGATTGACCTGCTGGATGCGGGCGCCAACACGACCTTGAACGTGACGAACTCGGACGGCACGCGGGTGGCCAACCTGAGCGTGGAGGGACAGGTGACGGTGGGGTCGTTCGCGGCTGCTACCAGTACGGCGGTGTGTTCTAACGCCGGGACGTTGTCGACCTGTAACGCGAACCCCTCGGCCGTGACGCTGCAGCAGGCTTATGACGCGTCATACGGTGGGGCGGGGACGTCGGCGACTGTCAACCTGGCCGACGGCCATAACTTGGTGGTCAACTCAACCGACCAAACGACAGATCCCAACATTGTCTTTAACCTTCAGTGCACCACCTGCTCGGCTAGCGGCGGACAGTTTGTGATCCAGAATACCGGTACGCCGGTGTTTACGGTTAATCCGAACTCTGGCAACACTACGTTGGCACCGGCTGGGGCGGGCGACGTTGTAGTAACAACCGACACGGACACGAACGTCCAAATTAACTCGACGACTGGGCTCACCACTCAGACGGTTCTGTCGGTGGCGAGCGCTAGCTATGCTCATAGCGCGACCCAGACGGGGAGCGTGGCGGGCATTGATGTGACGGATGCGACGGCGGTGGGTGGGGCTACCTCGCCGACCACCAATGGTTTGAACTTAACCTCGACTTTGAATGTGACGGGCGGGAGTACTGGCACCAAGACATTGAATGCCATTAGTGTGGCGGCGCCGGCATTGACCAACTGTCTGACGACGGCTTGTGTCTGGAACGGCAGCTTGATCGCTAACCAGTCGTCGGGCGCGGCGGCAGCGATCACCCAAAACGGCTTGAATATAGCGGCCGTGGGGGTGGGCGCCGGGTTCCTGAACGGCGTCAATATTGGTAGCATCACCGGTGCTGCCGGGGTAGAGACAGGTTTGAACATCGGTTCGGGTTGGGACAGCGCGATTGGGTTTGCGAGCGTGGGGACGGCCGACACGGTGGTGAACTTCTTGAACACCGCGACCGCAGGGGCCTCGGCGCTGAAGGTGACCGGCCAGACGGCTGGAGGCACGAATGCCGGTGGGGCAGTGACGATTACGGGTGGCACGGCGGGTGGTAACGCGGCCGGCGGATTGGTGACGATCCAGGGTGGCGCGGCCAGCGGCACAAGTGGCTCGGGCGGTGGCGGCGTGACGATTGCGGCCTCCGATGGCACGGTAACCAGCACCGGTGGTGCGGGTGGTGCCATATTACTGCAAGCCGGCAATGGCACGAGCACTGGCTCCAATAATGGCGGTAATATTACGCTGCAGGCTGGGGCCGCGCTGGGTTCGGGTACGACTGGGACGGTGCTGGTAAAGAACAGTAGCAACTCTCAGGCGGCATTCCAGGTACAGAACACGGCTGCCAATAGTATCTTGAATATAGCTTCGATCACCTCAACTAACCTACTGGCCAACGGTAGCTTTGAGAACGGCAACGCCGTCACTACGATTCCCGGTGGCTGGGCCAAGTTAGTGGGGACTGAGAACCCATTCCAGACCGACACCTCGACGAGCCAGTTTGGGTCGACCTCGTTCAAGATTACGACTCCGGGAGGCACTTCAAATGAAGGCACCAAGTACGTCTATCCGTTCGACTCGAATACGGCCTACACCTTTAGCGCCTACGTGAAGGGGTCGGGCGCCTTTGCCACGCTGGATTTGGGCACGGTCCAAAACGGTGGCGCTCAGACGACGTGTTCGGCTGGCAACTCGGTAACGACCAGCTTTACCCGGTTTAGCTGTACGTTTACGACCGGGTCGACCACGACCTTAAATGACTTCTTGTTTATTCGCGACAGTTCCAGCACGGCTCACACCTTCTGGATTGATGGCGCGCAGCTGGAGCGGGCGAGCAGCGTGTCGGCATATGTGGATCCGGGTCAGATCAACTTGATTCCGTATCCGGTGGGCGACTTTGAGGGCTTTGCGTCGGACGGTGCGACCGGGGCGACGGCCCAGATAACTGCAGCGGGCTTTGTGCTGCGGGGTTCGACTGACCAGCTCATGGTTGGGACAGTAAACCAAACTATTAATAACATTGGCGCCAAGTACGGTCGCAACTACTTGCAGTTCAGGCCGACGGCTAACAGTGCTGGCTTGCAGTACAATGTGGCGCTGCGGCCCAGCACCACGTACTCACTGAACTTGTGGATTCGGGAGGGTAGTCACGTCGCTAACACGTGGGACATTGGCCGGGCTGATAACGGGAGCGACACAGCTTGTGTCAGTGGCGCGACCTTCTCGACGACCTGGACGCAGTACACGTGTACCTTTACTACCGGTGCCACGATTGGGAACGCGCCCAATATATACATAAAGGAAGTCACCGGCAACAGCGCTGACATCCTCGAGATGGACGGCCTGACGTTGTACCAGGGTGGGACGCCGATTGACTCGACGCCTCCGGCCAGAGCGTTGCAGGTGGAGCCGTTGTATGCGCAGGCGAGCCTGAATGCTAATAATAACGCCGAGCTGATGCCGTGGCAGCAGGCGGCTAATTCGATAGCGACCGGCTTGAGTCGCCCAGCAATTACCACCGCTAACGGCTACGTCTATGTGCTGGGTGGTGGTACGGGTACTGACGGTGGCACGCCGCAGTCAGCAACCTACTATGCCAAACTGAATGCCGATGGCACGGTCGGGGCTTGGACTACGGGTACGACACTGCCTGGTACGGCTGCATCCGGTGCGGGCACGGCGGTGGTGAACGGCTACATTTACTACATCGGTGGCGGTACGGCCAGCGGCGGCTCCTCCGCAGTGGCAAATGTGTACTTTGCCAAGCTAAACAATGATGGTTCGTTTGGCGCCTGGAACACCACTACTTCGTTGTCGGCGGCACGGTCAGATGCCGGCGTCACGGCCTACAACGGTTACATTTACGTGATCGATGGCTTTAGTGGCGCAGGTCCCTCGTTTAACAACACCACGCTTTACTCTAAGGTAAACGCCGACGGAACACTTGGTCAGTGGTCCACTGGTAACGCCTTGGCAAACGGTACTGGCGGAAACGCCGTGGTGGCTGCCAATGGCTATCTGTACTCGATTGGTGGCAACGGGCTTGGCACCCAGGTGAACTTTACTAAGATTAACAACGACGGCTCGGTTGGTACCTGGCAAAACAGCACAGCCGGCGCAGCCCAAAACTTACCCAATGGTTTTATGGATAACGGCGCCGTGGTGATGAACAACACTCTGTATATCATCGGCGGATGGACCGGTTCGGTCGTAAACAACGCCTACTACTATGCGGCACTGAACGACGATGGCAGCCCCGGCGACTGGATTGTTGGGACTAACTCTATGCCTCGGGAACGCGAGAACAGCCGGCCGGTGGCTGCCAACGGTTACGTCT
>CAZDGK010000067.1:0-3617 GCA_964505035.1 uncultured Candidatus Saccharimonadales bacterium | reverse complement strand
ACCGGTGTACGCGGTTTTGCAGACCGCTGCGTAACCACTCCGCCAAGGTGCCAGGAGATGCTAACCGCTTGATTATACGGAAAATGAGGCGAAAGCTAAAGCCCACCGGCGGGTGACTTCCGAGGCGAGGTGTAGGCATTATAACGCTTTACATTACATCTGAAAAGTTGTATTGTTTTTTGGCAAGCACTCACCCTCGAAAGAAAGGAGTGCGCACCTTGAGTAAACGGCGAATCCAAGCGCCGGCGGGCCGTACCAAGGCCCCGTCGAACAGGTCCTATCAAGGGCCAGTGGACGCGACGGTGAAGCAACGCCTGCTGGGCCACGTACGGATCAACTGTGTCTGCACCAAGGGTGCGGGCACGCCGATCGTGCGATTCATGGGCCAGCACGCGGGCGCGCAGCCGCAGACCAACGAGAGCACCGAGCATCGCATCGAGCGACTGCTGGGTGAGCTGGAGACCGAGGGCCAGGTGGAGGTGGAGCGCGACGGCGGACAGATTGTCCGGGTGTCGCTCGCTCGCCCCGCCCAGTCTCAGGATGCTCCAGCGGCAGTGGAGGCCGTGCATTGGGAGCCCAAACAGGCTGCCCTGCGCGATCTGGCACTGATCATGTTGGTCGATAGCGGCGGCGAGCTGCTGAGCGAGTCGGGCCAGGTGGCCCGGCTGATTCGCGACCACTACGGGTTGCCCGACGTGCATACCAAGTCGATGAGTGTCGTTCTGCGGCTGATGGCCGATGACGGACTCATCACTCGCACGCTGACCAAGTCCCCCGAGGACGATCCGGCCAACTCCCGGCGGACCTATGCGGTCCGACTGGTGAAGCCGATGCCAGCCCGGACGGTGGCGGGTCTCCGCTACCTGAAGGACGGCCTACTGGCCAAGGTGCTGGACGGGGTGGCGCCGGAAGCGGCCCCACCCCCGGCGCCACAGCCAGGCACCAAGCCCCCGGCTTCCACCGAAATGAAGCTGAACAACCCGAGGGACTACGTCGCCGAGGTCTACGCCGACCTCATGACCGTGTTCGACGCCATCAAGGCTGAGGCGCGGGACTGTGAGCGGCGCAATGAGCGCGGCGACGTGGCCATCGTGGTAAGCGACATCGAGAAACGAGTCAGGTTCCGCGGGCTCTACGCCCGGGCTCTGCGCTACTATTTGCGCGAGCTCGAGCTGGCTGGAGCGAAAAACCGGGTAGAGGGCGAACGCTACCTCTACTGGTGGTCGGTGGACATGAAGGCCGAGGTCTCGATGGAGAAGCTCGAAGAGCTGCTCCGGGACCGCGACTTCATCACCGAACAGGCCCGCTTGTCGGATGGCGAATCTCGCAAACCCGGCAAGGTCAAGCGCGACGAGATAGGCAACTATCTGCGCGCCGACCAGGTGGGCCCGGTGACGGTGCGGCGGGTCGATCCGGCCACGCTCAAGCGTGGCCAGGTTCCGCCGCCTGCTGCCGACCCGTTCAAGCCGCCGGCGGCTAGTCAGCCGCCTCCGACAGCTGCCCGCAAGGCGCCCGCCAAGAAGGCGGCGCCGTCAGCTGTCGCAGCCGTGGAACCGGCCCCGGCTATCACTCCGCCCGATGTCGCTACGGGCTTGCGGCGACTCCTCGACAGGGTCACTACCCTGAAGCAGGAGCTGGCCGACGAGCGGGCTGCTCGCGCGGCTGAGGTTTCGGCTCTCGGAAACGAGAACGAGGACCTCAAGCTGCAGGTCAAGGATCTGACAGCGCAGCTGGAAAACGTGGTCAGCCCGGACCTGCTCGAACGCATGGTTCGGGAGCTGGACGACTAGGTCCAGTCGGACAACCCACTCAAGGTTATGGTCCCGTCCGCCCACATTGGGCAGACGGGACCTCTTATTTTTGGACCCTATTAATGACCGCTGCACCGCCCAACGGTCCAGGCCACCACCAGGAGGCAGAGTACGAACAGCATAAAATTGGTATACGGGGTGGGTTTGGGCAGGGGCGGCTGGCAGGGCTGGGGCGACGGGTCCGATCGACGTTTGCGAGCCATGGATAACCTTTCGCTTGAGATGACAGCAGATGGCAGGCTACCCCATTGGTTATAGCGGCGCGGGCGCAGGGCGGGCTACGGCGAACTCGCCAAATCTTGTCCGACTTGATGATGTCCAGGTTGGGGATGGGAGCGTATACTAGTGATGAATTATTGAGGAACGAGACTATGAGCAGCAAGAATCCGGTTGTCCACTTTGAAATGCCCTACGACGACGCTAAGCGGGTGGCGGAGTTTTATAGCAAGGCCTTTGGTTGGCAGATGAACAACCTGGGCGACGAAATGATGAATTATATTACAGCCTACACCACCGAGACCGGCGAGGACCGGATGGTGAAGACACCCGGAGCCATCAACGGCGGATTCTTCCCGGTAGCGGACGCCACGGCCAAGGTAACGTCGGTGGTGATCTCGGTGGACGACCTGGATGCGGCCATGCAGGACGTGAAGGACGCGGGCGGCACGATTGTCAGCGAGCCGTCGGAGATCCCGGGCATTGGCATGTGGGCTGTGTTCACGGACACTGAAGGCAACCGTGTGAGCATGCTCCAGCCGAAGCGCTAGAGCTGCTTGTAGAGCAGCTCTTGGCGTGCAATGTAGCAGGCCTGTGCTGTAAAATTACCTGGACTCATTCCCGACTGAATGCGAGGTGAGTTCCAAGTGTACGTGATCGAATTGCACGATGACGACACTGCCAATGAGACGCACGGCACATTGGCTGCGCATCTCGGCCGCTCGGGCGGGATCAAGCACCCGCTCCAGGTAGCAATAGATCTGCAGGATGAGCGAACGTTCATCGTGCCCTGGCGCCGTGCATACCTCAAGACGGCCGAGGACATCAAGGCCGTCTGGGTGCGCGACAATCAAGGCTTGCGCTACCTGGCGCTGCGGCCCGATTACCCGAGCACCTGGCATCTGCCCTTCGTCCGAGCACCGAACGCGCGCATTGCTGTGGGCGTCTGGGGTCGCGACGTGTCAAATGACGTACACGCGGGCCACTGGGCCTCGGCGGCACTGCTCGGCGGGGCTATCACGGCCGTGCTGCTGCAGCGCGGCGAGGTGCGGGCCGCTTGGGAGCTGATCGGCTTTCGAGTAGCACTCGTGGCCCGTGGGCCGCTGCCCGCAGCGCACCGGCGCAAGCGGCCAATCCGCTGCCACTGATGCTCGCCGACCCCTGCAACCCCGTCCACACCGATGTCGTGTGGGCGGGGTTAGTATGTGTGGGTGGTTCCGTATCATTGACAGCGTAAGCATTTTATGATAGAATATACAGGTCATTGAAGGCTCGTGGTCCGAAGGAGGCCCCGATGTACCTGCAAGCTGACGACGTCAAGCCCGGTGTGAAATATCACTTCGTGCTGGAGGACTTCGCTGGGTTCGCGACTGTGACGGCTATCGAGGGTGACGTGTTCCGGGTCCAGCTTGACCCGGGTTTCATCACATACACGCCCTTCCGCGATGGCACGTTCACGCGGGCGCAGGTTGAGGACTACACGGTCCGAGTTGAGTCGATCACCGGCTGACGGGTGGGCCTGGCTTCCAGGCCCACAAAGCTGAATTATCCTGACCAGAGAGACCCGCAAGGGTCTCTCTTGGCGTTTAC
>CAZDGK010000066.1:0-3905 GCA_964505035.1 uncultured Candidatus Saccharimonadales bacterium | reverse complement strand
ATGGCATGCAAGAGGTCCAGGGTTCGAATCCCTGTAGCTCCACCAAAATAACCGCTCTGCAGAGCGGTTATTTTGTGTTTTGGGTGTTGTAATGATTACTACGATTTCAGGCTTTGACGGCAACCATATCTGTTGGCATGACGGCAACGTCGATGGCAACCGTTGACGACCGATACGAGCTGTCGGCGTACACCTCCACACTTAGCACCTCAAGACCGGCGATTTAGGTGACACAATTGCGTCCGAATAAGCGGTCCGGCACACAGCAAGATCCGGTAGGATAAGGTCACCTGGAAAGCAAAACGGCACCAGTCAAAGGCGAGGTAAGGATCCCGAGGACTCGGGATTAAGAGCCCCCATGCGATTGCATGGGGGCTCCTGCGGTAGGCGCTAGCCTGTGGCTATCGCTGCCGTGTTGCCGGAAGCGGTCTCCTGCGTCCAACCTCCGTTGTAGGGTCCGGCAAGTAGTGCATTGTCGCCTCGAGCGAAAAGCTGGGTGTCACCACCCACTGCAACCGCCCAGGCGTTGCCGGGTCCAACCTGCTGCGTCCATGAGGTGCCGATCCCGTATCTTGAGAAGACGGCGGCGTCACCCCGAATGAACATCTGCAAGCCCGTCGCGCTAACAGCAATCTTACTGGCGTTCCCGGGGCCCAATTCCTGGGTCCAGGACGTGCCAAGGCCCGTCCTCGCAAACACCGCCGCGTCGCCGCGGATAAACATCTGAGTGTCGCCACCCACGGCGATGGCGCTGGCATTGCCAGGGCCAACTTGCTGCGACCAGCCGCCGATGCTGACGCCGTACTTGGCCCAGACGCTCCCATCGTTGACGATGATCATCTGAAGCCCAGTAGAGGAAACGGCGATGGCTACCGCCGTCCCCGGGTCAGTCTCCTGCACCCAGCTTTGACCAGTGCCGGTCATTGCGAATACGGCGTTGTCTCCACGCAAGAACATCTGCGTTTCGCCGCCAACCGCAATTGCTTTGGCGTTGCCACCAACCGCTTCCTGAGACCAGCCACCATAGCTGACACCCCGCTTAGCCCACACTGAGGCGTCGCCGGCTATCAGCATCTGTATGCCTGTCGAGCTCGATGCAATCGCAGTTGCCGTCCCGGCATCGGTCTCCTGTGTCCAGGATGTACCGATGCCGTTTCGAGCAAACACCGCGCTATCGCCCCGAATGAACATCTGGGCGGGCGGGTAGCTCGGCGGTGGCTGTACAGGCTGGGTTGGCGGCGCGATGTCAGTCGTCGGCGGAGCGCTGCTCGGCGGCGTAGCCGGGGTGTATTGCCACCACCGGAAGCCGTCAAAGATGAGCGATACGCCATTGTTGTACCCATGACTGAGGTAAACCCGCGTTAGACCGAAGACGCAATTAGCGTCTGTGTCGTGCTGGTAGACCGCGCAGAAGGTTGCTTCTGCCGGACTTGCAGCCCAGTAGCTCGGCACCCACTCCATCGACACTCGAGGAGAACCCCACGATGAGTTGAGTGGTAGGTTGAACGAGACAGAGGCATAGTACTCGACACCAGGTTGCAGCTGGCTGACCCTAATATCGGTCACGCCTGGCGTAGAGGTTTTGCAGGAGTAATCGCTTGTTGCGATATCGTGAATTGCCCCGGGAATGTTAGTGGAAACAGTATAGTTGTCCCACTGACCCGGAAGGCAGTTGTCGGAATACGGAACTGGTGTGCCTGGAAGCTGGAACCCAAAAATCCTGAAGTCCAGTTCTAGGTAGGCGGACACACACGCGAGCGCATTGATCTGCGGCTGCGTTAGTGTGAAGTCCATGGTTGCCACGTAGTTCGTACCCGGCGCGGATGTTGTCTGGAAGTAGCCAGTAGATGGCCAGTACCGCCCGCAGCTCGTGTAGTAGTGCACGTCTGGGGGCAGAACGAATCCATCCGCCTCGCTTGCTTGCGCGGCTGACGATGTCGCCACCACGCCGACTGCTACGAATGTAGCGACAAGGGCAAGCCTTGCCGCCATCCGTCGCCATCGCTTCACGAAATCCCCTTACCGTTTGAAAGTGCTACGAGCAGACTCAGTCCGAGTCTGCACCGCCTCTCGAAGACGGCTAGTTGATCATGAATGCAAAGCCCAAAAATTGCAAATGCGGAATGGCCGACCTATTCGAAATAGCCGGGGTCAAAGGTCATGAGAACGCACCCATATTGGGTAACCGTTGACACCTGCCCTAGTAGGCGTTGGTCCTTCATAACGACCACATAGTGGTTATCCGCACTAACTTCCATTGTCTTGTCATCCTTGGCGCAGTACTGCGAGGCTTCAGCCTCGGTAATGGCCCGCACGCTTGTTACAGATAGCTTGCGCATAAAACTCGGTAGCGGCGATATGCTTGAGTTCCTTTCTTCGAACTTTATTGCCTTTTGGGCAACATCGTTCTCAACGCCCGAGTAATTACTGGCACCATTGGAGCCCATAGCAAAAATAACGATATAGGCCACCACGGCAACGACGAGTGTTGCCAGGACTAGCAAAGCAGCCAGCGGCCAGCGAGAGGTAAGCTTCGGGTTCATATACTTGAAAGAATACATTATTCTCAAGCGATTGGCCACGCGACACACCGAGCCTGATTTACCTGACGGCAATCATTCGAGCCGTCCTCACCTAAGCGGCCTTGTTTCGGACCCACTACGCCCAAACAAGTGGTCTACATCCCTGGGACACGGCCTCGTCGCCGGAGACAAGCGCCTATATTTGATAAACTGTTGTTCATGAATATAAGAGTAGTTGCCTCCGCTCAGTCCGACGCTATCGCCAAAAAGGCTGCCTACTGGCGTGGTTACATTGACGTCCTAGCAAAAGAAGCTGCCGCCGATCGGCAATTCCTCTCACTCCGTGCCGCAGGCCTTTGGGCTAGTACGTTTGCGCATATTGAGTGGCTCACTGCGTTCTATCTGTGTCGAAAATCAGTGTCCAAAGAAGATGTGGCTACGGTGCTTAAGGACTGTTGGGGCTGGGATGGTGAAGTAGGCAAGCTATTCTGGAAGTCAGGTCGCAACCCCATAGCTCATGTCGGCCAAGCGAACCCCTTTCATAGCTATTACATGCTCAACGCCCTACCTACCAACGTGAGCCTCGATACCAACCACTGGACGAAGGCCGTAACGAAGGATTGGGACAACTACAACGAGTTCAAGGCGGTTAGTGTTCTACCACCCTTAGACATGGGCGATGGCGAGTTTCAAAACGTTACATTCTTCCACCAGATGTTGCGTGATGATTTGTTACCGGTACTGGCGGAACGAGTTTGTGAAAAGACCGCGGCTGAAAGGGACCAGGCTATCCTCGATAAGCTGCTAAGGCTGAACGCGCAAATACCTCATTAGTCGGCGACGTATTGCGCCTAACACAAGCATGACATATAAAACTGAAAACGCCGTGGACTGGGAAGGTCCTTGGCGTCTTCGTCTGGTATTGCAGTCTTACCCTATAGCGTCGCTCATATGATGTCAGCACGGGCTTCCCGGCCCGTTTTTCAGGATATCAGCCATTTGCCCCTAGTGGGCGGCGATTTCTCACCTTGCTTCGCACGGCTTCGCGTTTGCTCGCTACCTCGACTAGCTACGTCTCGGTAGCACTAGCTTAGCTTCCTGCACTCGCTTTGCTCAAGATGTTGGTCAAAATGACCTCCTTCCTGAGTTAACGCTCTCGTGTAAGAGCATTGGCATTGTAGCGCCATTCCTCGGTCCAGGTCAACTAAAGCCTGTCGGGAGTGACGGCAACGGCGACGGCAAGTGTAGCTTACCAGGGCATGCATCCCCGTCCCGAGCCGCACCGGTTAGTGTTTATAATTTTTGCCTCTATAAAGGCCTGAAACGGAATGGCATGCAAGAGGTCCAGGGTTCGAATCCCTGTAGCTCCACCAGAAATTATTT
>CAZDGK010000065.1:0-4286 GCA_964505035.1 uncultured Candidatus Saccharimonadales bacterium | reverse complement strand
GATCCCGGACGCTCGACTGCATCACCGTCCGAGGTGTAGCGTATATTCCCGCTCGCACCTGACCTCCAACTGGGGGCAGCCGTAACCGGCTGCCCCCTCGTCTGTTTTATGGCATTATTGCACAAACGAAAGCGCCCCAGACTAATGTCGTCTGGGGCGGTGTGGTACTACGGCCGGTGACCCGCCTTGACGTAGTCGTAGGCGGCTTTGAGCGCTGCTTCCAGCGCCGGGCGGTCGTCGGTGGTGCCGTCGAGATATGAGATCTCGATGAGGCACCGGTTGACCACCACAAAGGCGTAGGATGGCTCTTGGGTCCGAATGTAACCGCCGGGCAGGCTGGCGATCGGCGCGGCGTCGCGCTGGTCGAAGTCCAGCGATACCTGGTAGTTGGACGAACCACAGTCCACGCCGGTGAGCACAGTTTTGTGCCTGTGGTCGCCGTAGACGAAGCAGCCGGAAGCGGGACCGGTGTGATCCACGCCTTCGTAGGCTTCGACGGGTACGCCCATGAGCGCGGCCAGCAGCGCGGGTCCGACCATCTGGCAGGCGACTTGCGAGCCCGGGGGCGCCGCGATGCCGACATCCAGGGTGAAGGTCGGAGTTGGCGCGGGAGGCGGGGTCGCGGTAGCGGCCGGCGACGCGGTAGACTGGGTGACCCCAGTGCCACCGGTGGCCGGCAGCATACTGGGAGCGGGCGCCGGAGCGTGGCCGCAGCCAGCAATGAAGAGAGCGGTCAAGGCTGCGGGGAGCAGCCAGCGAGCGGTCTTCAAAGGATCTCCTTCGGGGTTCGATGGTGGAGATGCTCGGTGTGAGCGAGTTTATATTGACACAATATGAGCGCTACGTCAACAGAGTGGCCGTATGGCGACTACTGGACTGGCGACGGGCTGGCGGAAGCCTCCGGCGAGGCAGTGGCTGACGGGGTGGGCTGGCCGGCCGCCGTGAGGATAGCATCGCGCAAGGCCGGGTAGGTGTTGGTGCTGACTGGGTGGCCATTGACGAAGAACGTGGGCGTAGCCTGCACGCTCTGGGCCGTGCCATCAGCGACGTCCTGGTCGATACGTGACTGGTATTGGGTGCTGTCGACGGCTTGCTTGAACTTGTCCGCGTCGAGCCCGAGGTCCTTGGCATAGCCAACAAGCTTGGCTTCGGCGTCACCGGCGGCCAGGTTGGACCAGTCCTTCTGGCTTTCGTAGAGCTTGTCATGCATTTCCCAATATTTGCCTTGGGCGCCGGCAGCCTCGGCGGCATTGGCGGCGAGCATGGCATTGGCGTGGAGCTGAGTGAGCGGGAAATTGCGGAAATAGAGCGTGAACTGGCCGGGCAGGTCCTGCTGGAGCTGCTTGACGACGGGATAGGCCGCGCCACAGGCTGGGCATTGGTAGTCGCCATATTCGACGACCTGGACAGATCCGGTACCCTGCTTGTAGGTGTCGGGCCGGGTGAGGGCGGTCTTGTCGCCCTTGGGGTTGTTAGTGCTACCGCTGCCATTGGCAAGCAGGAAGACGCCGACCATGGCGCCGACGATGAGCACGAGCACAGCAATCAGAATTTTGGATTCACGAGTCACAGATCATCTCCTTTGTAGAGATATCATACACCCGATTTCTGAGATTATTCCCAGCGGAATGATTTGACCGCGATGGCGAAGATGATGATGCCCCAGACGGTGAGGCCAATCAAGTCGCCGCCGAGCTGGAAGATGTGGGCGCCTTCGTTGGCGATGCGGCGCAGGGCGTCGGCCAGGTAGGTTAGCGGGAAGTAGTCGGTGATGACCTGAAGCCAGTGCGGGAAGGAGTCGCGCGGGAAGAAGGTGCCGGACAGGAACATCATCGGGAAAGAAATGAGGTTGGCGATGGGGGCGGCCTGGTTCTCGTCCTTGGCAATGCCCGCCACGACGAAGCCGAGGGCGACGAAGACGATGGTGCCGAGCAGGGCTACCAGGAGGAACTCTAGCGGGCTACCCACGAGGTGGAAATTGAACAGCCAGACGCCCAAGCCGGTGAGCAGCACCACCTGGATAATGCCGACCAGCAGCCGGGTAATGCCCTGCGCTAGCACAAACTGCATGGGGTGCGTCGGTGTCGCCTGGATGCGGCGGAGCATGCCGGTGGATTTCATGCTGACAAAGGCAAACGCGACGCTGAAGATGCCAAGCTGCATGATACTAATGCCGAGGATGCCGGGCAGGATGAAGTCGATGGCGCCGAGGTCATTGGTCTTCACGCCTTCGCCGTGGATGGTGTAGACGTGTTTATTGTTGGTAACTTTGTCGTTGAGGCTGGTGACGATCTGGCCCAGGATGAGGCCGGCGGCTTGGCCATTGGAGGGCTGGGCTTTGTTGTAGAAAATGTTGATCTGAGACGGCTCAAGACCGGGTCCGGTGGTGCCGGCCTGGCCAAAGCTGCCGGGAATGACGACTTCGAGATCGAGCTTGTTCTTGCCTAGCTGGTCTAGGGCGGTAGCCTGGTCATTGGTGCTGACCTTGAAGGTGCTGATGCCCTTTACCGAGCTGACGAATGACTGTGACAGCTGAGTGTTGGCGTGGTCGTTGATGTTGAGCTTGATGGTGGGGCCGCCGGACTTGCTGAGCAGGCCGAAGACGCCAATGAAGGCCAACGGGATGAACATCGTAAAGAAGATGGCAATCCGGTTGCGGAAATACATCTTGGTGGAGGCGACAGTGAGGCTCCAGAATGACCTGAGGGTGCGTTGGCGAGTCATGGTTAGTCCCGGAGCTCCTTGCCGGTCAGGTCAATGAACACATCTTCGAGGGTAGCCGGCTGCACCACTTGCTTGGGCTTGAAGCCCCGCCCGAGAAGCTGATTGATGAGGGCTTTGGGGGTATCGAGAGCGATAATCTTGCCCTCGTCCATGATGGCGATCCGATCACACAGCACCTCGGCCTCGTCCATGTAGTGGGTGGTGAGGATGACGGTGGTGCCTTTCTGCTGGATTTGCTTGATGAGGTCCCAGAGGTGGCGGCGAGCCTGCGGGTCGAGGCCGGTGGTCGGCTCGTCGAGGAAGATGGCGGCCGGCTTATTGACCAGGGTGGTGGCGATACTGAAGCGCTGCTTCTGGCCGCCGGACAGCTGCTTGACCTCGGCCTTGGCCTTCTCTTCGAGGCCGACTTCGCGCAGGAGCTCCATCGGGCTGCTGTGCTCGGCATAGAGGTCGTTAAACAGCTGAAGCAGCTCGATGAGATTGAGGTTCGGGAAGAAGGCCGAGCTCTGGAGCTGGATGCCGATGCGCTCCTTGACGGCATAGGGCTGCTTCTGGACATCGAGGCCGTCGAGGATGGCGGTGCCGCCGGTGATGGGGCGCAGGCCCTCAATCATCTCGAGGGTAGTGGTTTTGCCCGCGCCGTTGGGACCGAGGATGCCGAAGACTTCGCCGCGGCGAACATCGAACGAGACCCCTTTCACGGCTTCGAGGCCGCTGGGGTACTTTTTGCGCAGGTCCTTGACCTGGAGAATTGCTTCGGCAGTGGGCATGTTGGGTATTACTGTAGCACTGGTTTGGGGGTGGGGGCAATTCAAAACCGCCCGGGTGGGCGGCTTTGGCGAATGCGAACGAAAGTAAGTCCTAGCCCTTCTTGAGTACTGGCAGACCGGTGCGCGGGTTTTCGACTACAACGTAGCCGGCCGGCATCGCGTCAACCGCACCTTCACGAACGTCACGGGCAAAGAAGTAGATCCGCTGCAGACGGCCACCCTTGAGGGTAACGTCTTTCATGTGCAGATAGTATGTCTGGCCCTTTGAATTGGTGTGGGAATACGCCATGGTGATTCCTGTTTAATGATCTTATCTGTATTATGCTTATGCTCTTGGCGATGTCAACAGATACATCGAAAATTTAGGCTTGGGGAGGGCTTGTTGATTGACGCCCGGCCGCTGGCATGGCGTGAGTGGGGTTTGGTTTTGGCGTATAATAGGCGTTAGTAAGCATAGGCATGTTTTGTGAACCATCAATTGCTCCAGTACATCGCATTTGCACGCGGCAAGAAACACAAGGACAAAGATATCCGCGACAATTTGGTGGGCGCGGGTTGGGACGCTGCGCAGGTGGACGAAGCGCTGGCGGCTGGTGACGACGCCATGATGATGCCTCCCCCACCGCCGGGCGGCGGGCACCCGCTGCCAGCTGGCACGCGAGCCTTTGGCACGAATGGCGCGCCGATCGCGGTGATCCAGCAGCGCACCACGCGAGGATTGGAGTACATCATCATCTTCATCGCGCTGGGCGTCACGGCGGTGGCATTGGGGGCGCTCCTGAATAGCCTGGT
>CAZDGK010000064.1:0-4570 GCA_964505035.1 uncultured Candidatus Saccharimonadales bacterium | reverse complement strand
TTGCCGGCGTCTGGTCGCCCGACATGACCAAGATCGCCTTCAGCAAGCTGCCCGTATTGGCCAACGACCACGAGCAGACCTTCCTCTGCAACGCTGATGGCACCAACCCGGTGCAAATCACCAACGCCGGCCCGGACGGCACTCGCTCCACCCGGCCCGACGCCTGGTACCCCGACGGTAGCAAGCTGCTCGTCATGACGTTTGCCGCGCCCGACTTCTCGCCCGAGCTACAGAGCTTGAATTTGAGCGACTTCAGCCGGCAGCCCATCGGCCAGCACGTCTCGGCCACCGACGATTTCGCCACCCCTGGCGCTATCAACTAGCACCGGTTCAAAGCCCCGTCCGGTCAAACAGCCCCGCCTAGTGCGGGGCTGTTATTGACATATCTATACCAGGTGGTATTATAGGCATCGTCATTGTTCCTACGGCCGAAAGGGCACCCATGGAGCTGCTTATCCAAGTTCTGTGCCTCATCGCGGGGATCGTTCTGCTCCTCGTCGGTTTCGCCCACCACATCATCATTCTCGTCATCCTGGGGTTCCTCTTGCTCGGCTGCGGCGGAGTATGGATCATCTTCCTTGGTGACGGCGATGGTGGTGACTGGAGCTGGTTCTAGCCAGCGCAATGCCATGGTCCCGGTGCAGCAATCGCCGCACCGGGACCGATTTGTGTCTTGGGTCAGAAACTCATGCCGGGGCTAAGCGTATGCACCAGCGTAGTCAGGCGGTTGATTTTACAATTGATGCCGCTGTCACCGAGCGCCTTCACTTTGGCCGGCGCGTACATCAGCCAGCCAAACATTTCAGCCCGGTCCTCTTCGCGGCCATACGTCGAGTAGGTCGTGATGAAGTCGGCTTGCGGGTGGAAGGCCGCCACGTAGTTGGGGTTATTGTAGGCCGATCCGCCGCCACTGCCGTAGGTGAAGCCAGCCGGGTTGCAGGCATCCCAGGTGGCGTCACTGTAGGTGTAGGTGCCGTAGCCCACATAGTCCAGGTAGTGCCAGTATTCGTGGCTCACCACCTCGCGCGCATACTCACTGCCGGCATTCGCCATGGCATTCACGTCATAGAGCATGCCGTCAATGCTCGGAGCTGGCGCCGCCGCCCGGGCTTGCGTCGACACCTTGAGATCCTTCACCAGGCCAATCGTCTTGAGTCCGGAATTATGCACCAGGTCGGTCGGGTACTTGCTCCACTCCTCGGTGAGATAGGGGGCAAAGGTCTTCAGGGTGTAGACATCATCTTTGGTAAGGGTGGACCAAGTCGAGTAGGTGCCAGCGTTGTTGGCTGGGCTGAGCGTGATGGTGAGGTGGTAGCGGCTCAGTGTCTGGTTGATGGAGGCCATCTGCGCGTCCAGCGTCGGCGGCACGGTCGGCGTAGCCTTGGCCGGCGTGGGTGCCAGGGTCAGTGTGGGGCTGGGCGTAGGCGTGGCCGTTGGTGTGGCGGCCGGCGTGGCCGTGGGTGTCGCGGTCGCCACGGCCACCGGCGCCGGCCGGTGCGGCGCTTGCAGGCTGTAGGCCGCCACCGCGCCGCCCACGAGCAGCAGTGCTACGGCTGCGGCCGCCTGGATCAGTGCCAGCCGCTGGTGGCGTGGCAAGGGCGCCCGGCCAGCGGCACGCGCCGGCGGTACATGCTCCGCGCCAAACGACACATTAACCGTCCCGCACTGCGGGCACACCAGCGGCCCAAACGCTTCAGCTGGTAGTTCTTGGCTACAGGCAGAGCACTTCATCTGCCATCACTATAGGTCAAAACCGCTGGCGGTAGAACAAACTCATACCATCCTGGTCTCATGACATTGACCAAAGACACATAGCCGTCAGCTGTCGTACACCAGTCTTTGTGTAACAAAGGAACACCCATGACAAAATCACCACTAATAATGGCCGCGCTCATGACGGCCGCAAGCTTCGCCGCCACCGCCACCGCCCTGGCCGCGCCCAATCCCAGCGGCACCGGCCGGCCCAATCAAGACTGTCAGTCCATCGAGCTGCTAGGTGGATCAGCGCCCGGTCGCGCCAGCTCTTCGCCGGGCTCAGTCTTCAATGAGCCAGGACTCGATAGCGCCAATGGTGGCACCGCCAACCAGGCCTATGAGCGCGCTGGCGCGCCGTCGCAGTACGACGTGGCTTGTTTTCAGGTTTCGCACAGCCATTAGCCGCGACTAGCCAAACCGGCTAGTTTCTCGCGGAAGGCTCGCTGATTGTAGCGGCCGGGATAGTCGACCAGCTCAGTGTTGAGCACGCGGAACCCGGCCGCTTTCAGTGGCTCAGCCGCCACCTCAAACACATTACTCTTAATCAATATGATGCCGGTGTCTGGGCCAGCTAGTTCTCGCACTCGCTCAAGCAGTCGGGGTAGCGCTTCGGTAATGCGCTCCTGACGCTGGTCCTTTGTGACCTCATGCACCTGCGACTCTTCCAGTGCCTCTATCATGTACCAGCCATCATCAGCAAATCGCCGCAGCCATTTAACCTTGTCTGCCTCCAGGTCCGCCTCTTTTAGCTCTAGGGTCTCGGGGTACAGCGCCCGGATCGTGTTCACGAATAGGCGGTCGTCCTTCCGGACACGATCGGTGTAGTAAAACTGCCGGCTGCTCTGGACCTCCGGCGGCGGGGGAGGGGACTCGGCAATCATGAGCATCTTGATTTGCTTCGGCCGGTACTGCCGGCGCGCGTCTTCATAATTCATGACTCAATCATACACGGCCAGCCTCACGCTATCCGCTTATGGCTATTTTTCCCATTGACAAGCCCAGAAATAGCTACTTGAATAAAGAATAGTGAACAAGGTTTTCAAGATCATGCGGCAACCCTGGCATCGTGTACGCTCCGTTCGGTTTGGCTCAGCCCTTATCGTAACCATCGGCCTGCTCGTAGCCGGCCTCGTGATCCAACCCTGGGCCCAGGCCGCGCCGCCGTCGTTTGTGCAGACGGCCAATGTTGTGCCGGCTGGCAATGCCAACACCATCGTCAAGGCCTTTACCAGTCCCAATACCGCCGGCAACCTGATTGTGGCGGCCGCCACCTGGGACGGCAGCAGTAGTCAGGGCTCGTTTACCTGTACCGACAGCCTGGCCAACACCTACGCCACCGCGGCTACCCAGCTAGACACGGCCAACGGCCAGTGGCTGGGCGTCTGCTACGCGGCCAACGTCAAGAGCGGCGCCAACACCGTGACCGCCCGCCTCAGCGCTAGCCGTCCATTCCGCCGCATGGTCATTAGTGAGTACGCCGGCGTAGCGACGACATCGCCGCTGGATGTGACTGCCAAGCAGGCCGCGGCCGGTACCACGGCCGCCAACGCCATCACCAGCACGGCCGCCACCACTACTGCCGCCGGCGACCTGATCTTCGGCGCCGTCATGGACACCACCTCGACCACTACCATCGCGGCCGGCACCGGCTTCACCCAGCGCGGGTTCACCAACAACAAAGACCTCGCCACACAGGACATGATCCAGGCCTCGGCCGGGTCGGTAGCGTCCACTCAGACCTTTGGTGCTGCCCACCGCTATGACGCCATCATGGTGGCCTTCAAGCCGGCCGTCGTCGTTCCTGACACCACTCCGCCGTCCGCGCCGACCGGCCTGGCCGCCACCGCCACCTCTCAGTCGCAAATCAACCTCAGTTGGACCGCCAGCACCGACAATGTCGGCGTCACCGGCTACCGCGTCGAGCGTTGCCAAGGCGCCGGCTGCACTAGCTTTGCCCAGGTCGCCACTCCCAGCACCACCAGCTTCAGCGATACCGGCCTTGCGCCGTCCACTGCTTATGTCTACCGGGTGCGCGCCACTGACGCGGCCGGCAACCTCGGCGGCTACTCCGCGACGGCCACCGCCACCACCCAGGGCGCCCCCGACACCACCCCGCCCAGCGTGCCCACCAATCTGGCAGGCATCGGTACCAGCATTTCGCAAATTAGCCTGACCTGGACTGCCAGCACCGACAATGTCGGCGTCACCGGTTACAAGATCTTCCGCAATGGTAGTCAAATCAACACCAGCACGAGCGCCAGCTACAATGACTCGGGCCTGGCCGTGAACACGAGCTATAGCTACGCCGTGGCCGCCTATGACGCCGCCGGCAACACCTCGGCCCAAACCGCCGCCGTAGCCGTTAGCACCCTGCCCGACACCACCCCGCCCAGCGTGCCCGCCGGTCTCACCGCTACGCCCGCCACCTCAACCCAGGTCAACCTCAGCTGGACCGCCAGCACTGACAATGTCGGCGTCACGGGCTACAAGCTGTATCGCGGCGGCGTGCTCATTAACACCGGCGCCGCCACGAGCTTCAGCGACACCGGCCTCACGCCTGGCGCCACCTACAGTTACACCGTCAGTGCCATGGACGCCGCCGCCAACGAGTCAGCCCAAAGCCCCGCCGTCCAGGCCACTACCCCGGCCCCCGACACCACGCCGCCGGCCATTTCCATGAGCTCGCCGCAGCAGGGTACCACGATCTCCGGCACCGTCACGGTCTCGGCGGTGGCCTCGGATGCCGGCTCCGGCGTCCATGACGTCCAGTTCTTCCTGGATGGCAATGCCACAGTCGATGACACCACCTCGCCCT
>CAZDGK010000063.1:2097-4648 GCA_964505035.1 uncultured Candidatus Saccharimonadales bacterium | reverse complement strand
GAGGTGTTCGACATTGGCCAGGACTGCGTCATGCTCGATAGCGGTGGTGACCCAAGGGGCGCCGTCGTGGGGCCAGATGGCGCCCTGCACGGCCAGATTGGCGCCCTCGGTGCCGCCAGAAGTCCAGATGATTTCGGTGGGCTTGGCACCGAGCAGATTGGCCACAGTAGCCCGAGCAGCCTCGACGGCAGCGCGGGTGCGGCGGGCGGCGCCATACAGGCTGGACGGATTGGCGAACTCGCCAGCCAGGTACGGCTGCATGGCCGCCAGCACCGCCGGATCGAGTGGCGTGGCCGCCGCGTAGTCGAGATAGATAGCAGATTTAGGCTTGGTCATGGTGTTCTCCAGTTGATTTGGGATGATTGGTCTCGACCGGTTCGTGATATTTGGCGAGAATGTCTTGGCTAGAGCGGTTGAAGGCTTGGGCGATATCGACATCGAGCTGATTGGCGAGGCGGCAGAGGGCAAACAACAAGTCGCCAATGCCGTCGACAAATACGTCATGGCGCTCGCGGATGACCGCCAAACGCTCGGCCTCGGTTTTGTAGCGCAGGTGTTGCGACATTTCGATGAGCTCTTCGTGGAGATGGTCAAACTTGTCGACGTTGGGCCGGTCGGGCCAGCCATTGCGTACGGCAAAATCCCGGACCAGGGCCTGGGCTTGGGCGAGGGTAGTGATGGGAGTGGTGTCTTTGGGCATGGCTTTTTCTGAATAATATTATACAATATTCAGGATCATCTACCGACACCCGAAGGGAAGGTATTATCCATGGTAGTGATTGACCCACAGGCCGTGCAGCGCCTCGAGCGGCTGCGCCTGATGGTGGAACAGTACTGCGAGCAGCGGTCGGACGTCATCCCGCTTGTCCTCGGCTACAGCCAGGATGGGACCGGCTGGAGCTGGGGCGTGCTGGTCGAGCTGCCCAACAACCGGTCGTTCGACTGGTCTGGCAGGGCACTCGACGAGGTGATGGGGTTCTCGGCCCAATTTCCGCCAAGATACCTGCCCGGCGAGCAGCCCGTGGAGCTACCGGATGTGCCCGCGGCGGCAGAGATTGCCGAGCAGCTGGCCCGGATCGAAGAGGTCCTGGACGGTAGCGAGGTCAGCCCCAGCACCGACCACTACGGTGAGCTGTGCCTGTACTACCATTACGGGCCGACTAGCTGGCTGTGGCGGATGGAAGCCTACCATCCCGCGCAAAAGGTTCTGATGGCTGAAGGTGCGGACCTGCGGGAGCTCATCCGGCGGGCGGACGTCTATTTCCATCGGGCGACACTGCTGTCGGCCTGACGGCTGGGACCGGTATTATGCCGGTCCCTTTTTAGTGTGCGTCGGCGGCCCTGAGGAGAGCTAGCTCGCGGCGGGTGATGGCGGCCAGACCGTCGTTGGCTGCCCGCACGGCCGCTACGGCCTTGATGGCGGCCGACAGATCGGCGAACATGACCGGTTCAAAGCCGTTGGCCAGCTCTTCGCTGGTAAACTGCGGCTGGCCGGTGCCACCGGTGATGGTGGCGAGGTAGCAGAGCGAGTCCTGGCGGAAGCGGTCGGCGTAGCGGTACTGGACCACCCGGCCTAGCCCACGGCCGATGCTGGCCAAGTAGCCGGTTTCCTCGAGAATCTCGCGGTGGAGGGCGGTCATGACATCCTCCCCCGCATCGACTCCGCCGCCGGGCAGCTTGAAGTAGTCGCCGTCGGCAACATGCAGGAGGCAGACCTTGCCCTGGCGGTCGGACAAAATAGCGCGGACGGCCAGGCGGCGGAGGCTAAATGAATCGCTGGGTTCAGACAGGCCGGTGGCCGCCGGTTGGTCATAGTCGATGACATCAATCAGGCTGAGAGTAGGCTTGGGCACTGCTAGATACCAAAAAGTGATTCGGCATTACGAGTCGTGGCGGCTGTCAGGTCCTCGAGTGGTTCGTGGCGGAGCTTGGCCAGGAACTGCGCGGTGAGGGTGACGTAGGCGGGCTCGTTGCGCTTGCCGCGATGCGGGACGGGCGTGAGGAACGGGCAGTCGGTTTCTAGGACCAGGCGGTCGAGGGGCACGGCCCGCGCGGCGTCGAGCTGCGACTCATCCGCGGTGAATGTCATGATGCCATTGAGAGCGATGGACAGACCGCGACCGAGCGCGCCATGCAGCTCGGGTAAGCCAGCGGTGAAGCAATGCACCAGGCCGCGTACACCGTCGTAATCATCGAGAATGGTGAAGAATGCCGGGAAGGCGTCGCGAACATGGAACACCATGGGCAGGTTGTGCTCGAGGCCGAGCTCTATCTGGAAGCGCAAGGCCCGCTCCTGATCATCGGGGGTGGTCTCGGAGCGGAAGTAGTCCAGACCGCACTCCCCTATCCCTACTACTTTGGGCTGCTCGGCCAGACGGGCTACTTCCTCGAGCGCCTCGTAGCCACGGTCGGCATCATGCGGGTGCAGGCCGACAGTAGCCCAGACGTTTTGGTAGGCTTGGGCGACGGCGACGGCCTGGCCCGAATCCGTGTCGGTGCAGCCGACGGTCAGCAGCTTGTCGACCCCGGCCGCGTGGGCACGCTCGAGCAC
>CAZDGK010000063.1:0-1997 GCA_964505035.1 uncultured Candidatus Saccharimonadales bacterium | reverse complement strand
TTTTTGGTGCTGTAGAAGAAGTAGTGCGTGCCGTGCTCGCCGGTGGCTTGGAGGAAGTTCTTGCCACCGATGGTGACGATGCTGACACCAGTCTTGTCATTGCGGGTGTCGCCATAGGCATCCTTGATGAGGGTGGTGAGTGCCTGCATGAGCGGGCCGTCACTGCGGGGCAGCATGGTTGGCTGGAACAGCGCGATGTACTTCTTGGACACGGAGTCCTGGCTGAGGAAATAGTGATAGCTACCCATGTCGGCTTCGTGGACGAGCTTGGGCTGCGGCACTGAGGCCTTGACGGTGGCCGGCGCGGAGGCGGTGACGGCGGCGCGGGCCAGGTCGAGGGCGGCTTGGCGATCGCCCGCGGCGGCCTGGTAGTGACGCGCGATCAGGAACGACACAACGGCGAGCGCGGCGAGGGCACCTAGCTTGATGTACAGACCACGGCGGGAGCGGGATTTGCGAGCCATGACGGGTAAGTTACTCCTTTATCTGAATGTCAGTTTTCTCGAGCTGATCGGCCTTCGGGAAGAGCAGGCCAACTTCGGGATGGACGCGACCAGCGGCAAAGGTAGCGGCAATCTTGCCGGCGGTCTCGGGCAGGAACGGCAGCAGCAGCGTGGCAATCTGGATCAGGTCGGACACGGCGTGGTGCAGCACCTCGGCGAGCTGGGCCTGGTCGGTTTTGGCCAGCTCCCAGGGCTTTTCTTCCTCGAGGTACTGGTTGAGGCCGCGGACCAGCTCCCAAATCTCGGCCAGGGCGCGGTCAAACCGCAGCTGCTCCATAGCTTCTTCGTAGGGCGCGGCGTCATGCGAGTGAGGTGGCAGCTCACCGATGTTGCCGTCGAAATACTTGGTGATCATGACGGCCACGCGCTGTACGAGGTTGCCAAGATCGTTGGCCAGGTCCTCGGTGTAGGCCTGCTCCATGCGGCTCCAGCTAAAGTCGCCGTCGCCGTCCGAGGGAATCTTGGCCAGCAGATAGTAGCGCAGAGCATCGACATTGTACTTGGCGATGACATCGGCCGGCGCCACCACATTGCCCAGCGACTTGCTCATTTTGTGACCTTCGCTTGAGATGAAGCCGTGCACGAATAACCGCTTGGGTAAGGGAATACCAGCGGATAGTAACATAGCCGGCCAGAGCGCGGCGTGGAAGCGCAGGATGTCCTTGCCAATGATGTGCAGATCGGCCGGCCAGAACTGCTTGAAGTCCTTGCCGTCGGGGTAGCCGATGGCGGAGATGTAGTTGGGCAGAGCGTCGAACCAGACGTACATCACCTGGGTGTCGTCGCCGGGCACGGGTACGCCCCAGCTGAGCTTGGACTTGTCGCGGGAGATGGAAATGTCTTCCAGCCCAGAATTGAGTAACGACAGGATCTCGTTTTTGCGCGACTCGGGCACTACTTCGTAAGTCCCGGAGGTGATGGCCTCCTTGACCCTGTCGGTGTAGGCGCTGAGCTTGAAGAAGTAGTTTTCTTCTTTCATGAGCTCTAGGGGCTTTTTGTGGATGGGGCAAACTTTGTCTGGGACCTCGGTGAGGGTGTAGAACAGCTCGCAGCCCACGCAGTACCAACCCTCGTACTCTTTCTTGTAGATATCCTTTTCGCAAGCCTTCCACAGCGCCTGGACGGACTTCTGATGGTCTGGGTCGGTCGTGCGGACAAACTGATCGGGGCTAGCCATGACCTGCTTGGCCAGGTCCTTGAAAGCATCCTTGATGGGCTCAATGTAGGCTTCGGGCGTCTGCTTGGCGTCGGCGGCGGCGCGGGCGACTTTGAGCCCGTGCTCGTCGGTGCCTGTCAGAAACCAGACAGTGTCAGCCTGCTGGCGGTGGTAGCGAGCGAGCACGTCGGCCTGCAGCAGCTCCATGGCAAAGCCAATGTGCGGCAGGGCGTTGACGTAGGGAATAGAGGTGGTGACGTAAAACTTCTTGGCCATATGATGGTTCCTAACTTTGGTCATGTTAACACAAAATCTCCGCCAGGTGGCGGAGGTAGGTG
>CAZDGK010000062.1:0-5339 GCA_964505035.1 uncultured Candidatus Saccharimonadales bacterium | reverse complement strand
GGCTTAGAAGTCCACTGCTCTATCCAGCTGAGCTACCGGGGCGAGTTACCTGGAGCGGGTGACGGGAATCGAACCCGTATAACCTGCTTGGAAGGCAGGCGCACTAGCCATTGTGCTACACCCGCATACATGGCCTAGCTATTATACCTGCCAACCGCTCAAAACCCAAGTGTCAAAGCCGTTATTTACTGGTGTAAAACGTTTGTGCTTATGGCCTCAAACCGCTAAAATATTAGCAGGATACAAAGTGAGGCAATGGAGCCATCCGTCCCATCCGCGTTTAATACGCCCGAGCCGCCAATTGTACCCGCCCCTCTGTCGCCCAATCGGTATCGGAGGCTATTTGTCGTGGTGGCGGTCGTCCTGCTGCTGCTGGTCGGCGGCGCTTTCGCGGCGATCAGTTACTTCAATCCCGCCGCTCCCAAGGCTACGCCCACACCCACCCCGGCCCCCGGCGTCACCACCAATGAGCAATCCAAGCTCGGCGACACCAATCAGCCCATCACCCTGCTGCAGGTTACCGAAGTCACCGCCAGCAAAGCCGAGCTGGGCGTCGTCACGGCCACCAGCATCAATGTTGGCCAAGACCTCACCGTCACCGGCAACGGCAGCTTCGGCGGCAATGTCACCGCGGCTAACTTCAACGGCTCCGGCGCCAACCTCACCAACGTCGACGCCGCTACCCTCAACGGCCAGCCCGGCGCTTATTACCGCAGCCTCGCCAACCTCACCGGCACCCTGTCCGACAGCCAGCTCTCATCCAATGTTGCCTTGCGGAACGCCGCCAACACCTTCTCGGCCGGCAATACGTTCAACGCTGCCAGCACGTTCTCGGGCCTGCTTACCGCCAATGGCTCCGTCAGCGTCACCGGCCCGGCTGCCTTTAGCGGCGGCGTCACCATCGATAGCCTCGGCCTCGGCGCCGCCCTCACCGTGCCCAATGGCGGCACCGGCCTCACCAGCGTTGCCCAGCAGGGCATTCTCTACGGCCAGGGCTCCGGCGCTCTCGGGGTTGCGGTGCCGGGCGGCGCGGGCTTGTGCCTCATGTCCGGCGCCACCGACCCGGTCTGGGGCGTCTGCGGCGGCGGGGGAGCGGGTGTCGCCAGCGTCAATAACCAGACCGGCGTCGTCACCATCGCCAATGCTTCTGGCGCCGGTGGCACCGTCACCATCGACAATGCCACCACCGCGGCCAAAGGTATCGCCAGCTTCAATGGCACCAATTTCAGTGTGGTGGCCGGGGCCGTCAACACCATCCAGAATATCAACACCGCCGCCAGCCCCACCTTTGCCGGCCTCACGCTATCGTCGCCCCTCACCGTCGCCAATGGTGGCACCGGCGCCAGTAGCCTCACCGCCAATGGTGTCATCATCGGCCACGGCGCCGCCGCGCTTACCAGCGTCGCGGCCGGCAGCCCCGGCCAGTGTTTCGTCTCCACCGCCGGCGCGCCGCAGTTCCAGGCCTGCACCGGCAATGGTGGCGTCGACTCGGTCGACACGCTGGCTGGCGCCCTCACCCTAGCCAACTCATCCGGCGTCGGCACCACCATCACCATCGACAATGCCACCACCGCCGCCAAAGGTATCGCCAGCTTCAACTCGACCAACTTCAGTGTCGCCTCCGGCGCCGTTAACACCATCCAGAACATTGCCACCACCGCCAGCCCGACCTTCGCGGGGGTCGGCACCAACACCATCACCCCATCAGGCGCCTTCACGCTCGGCGCCGCCGGCCAAGCCTTCACGCTCCAGGGCTCGGCTACCAGTACTATCACCGCGACTGGCGGCGGCTTCACCACCACCGTCGGTTTCACCGGCTCGCCTACCGCTAGCGTCACCTACAACTTCGATCGCACCGCCACCGGCGGCCCCTACAACATCTGTACCACCAGCGGCAACTGTGCCAGTGCCGGCGGGGGGGTCACCACCCTTGGTGGCACCACCAATACCATCCCCAAGTTCACCGGCGCCCAGACCCTGGGCGACTCCAGCATCACCGATGCCGCCGGTACCGTCACGATTGGCGCCACGCTAGCCGTCAACACCATTACGCCTACGAGCACCCTCACCATCGGCGCCACCGGCCAGAACCTCACGCTACAAGGTGCCGGCTCCACCAAGCTCACCGCTACCACTGGCGGCATCACCAACACGCTGCAATTCGCCGCGCCGGCCGCCTCAGGCAAAACCATCACCATTCCCAACGCCTCCGGCACCGTGGCCGTCTCCGCCACCGGCCCGCTTAGCCTCGACGCCGCCGGTAACCTCACCTGCGCCTCCTGTGTCACCAGCGGCGGCGGTGGGGGAGGCGTGGGCGCGGTTGACTCGCTCAACACCCTCACCGGCGCCCTCACCATCGCCAATGCCACCACCGGCGGCTCCACCATCACCATCAACAACGCCGCCGCCGATGGCGCCACCAAGGGTATCGCCACCTTCAACTCCACCAACTTCTCGGCCGCCTCGGGCGTCGTCAACACCATCCAGGGTATCAGCAGCGCCGCCAGCCCCACCTTCACCGGCCTCACGCTCTCGTCCAACCTCACCGTCCAGGGCGGTAGTGCCACCCTCGGCACCACCAGCGCCCAGGGCAGCCTGGTGCTCCACGACGGCAATGGCCAAACCGCCACCGTCTCCGTCGGCAGCGCTCTGGCCGCCAACACCGCCCTGGCCATCCCGACCGCCGTCGGCGCCAGCGACACCTTCTGCCTCCTGACGCTCGCCAACTGTACCGGCGGTAGCGTTAGCGGTTCCGGCACCACCAACCGCCTCACCAAGTTCACCGGCGCTACCTCCGTCGGTAACTCCAGCGTGGTCGACAACGGCTCAAACCTGACCCTAGACAGCAACATTGACCTCCTACTCCAAGGCGCCACCGCCTACATCTCCAACCCCCAGGCCTCCACCGGTGGCGAAGCCTTCGGGCTCAATGCCTCAACTGGCGACAACTCGGTGGTCATCGGTAACGGCGCCAGCGGCTCCGGTACCAACAACGTCCTCATCGGCCGGGCTGCGGTTGGCTCCACCTTTAGCCGGGGCGTGGCCATTGGTGGTTCGAACGTCGGTGGCCAAGCCGCGACACTGTCTGGTGACGAAGGCATTGCGATTGGCTACAACTCCAGCGCGGCGGCGGATGGTATCGGTTTGGGCACAGACGCCAAGTCGCTCTTCTCGACCTCGATTGCGCTTGGTTTAGGCGCCCAAACCACGGCCAGCAACCAGCTGGTTATTGGTGGTATTAGCGACGCCTATATAGGGAATGGCGTTACCAATACCAGTCCCCAAAACGTCTCCATCAACGCCACTGGCGGCTTCGGCACCGACATCCAAGGCGCCGCGCTCACCCTGGCCGGCGGCAAAGGCACCGGTACCGGCAACGGCGGCGCCGTCGTCTTCCAGATCGCCACGCCTAGCGGCACCGGCGCCGCCCCCAACGTCCTCACCTCCGTCGCCACCATCAACGGCACCAACGGCGGCCTGCTGCTCCAAAACGCCGTCAACTCCACCACCGGCTTCCAGGTCAAAAACACCGGCGGCGTGGCCTTGCTTTCCGTCGACACCTCTGGCAATCAGCTAAATGTCATGGGTTCCGGCACCAACGGCTCAAACAGCCGCATCAACTTCGGCGACGACGGCAAGCTCAGCATCATCGGCGGCAACGGCACCGACAACAACGCCCTGAAAGTCATGGCCTACTCCCGGCTCTTGGTCATTGACCCCAGCTCCAACACCTCACTCAGTGTCGACACCCAAAACGGTCTCACGTCCATCGCGGCTACCCCCGGCCACGACGCCAGCGGTGGCCTAATCGTCTACAAATCCAACAACCACGACATTTTCCAGGTCGGCACCGCCGGCAATGCTGGCCTGGTCAGAATTGGGTACGTTGGCGACCCCTCGACCGAACCAACACTGCTGCAGCTGGACAATGACGCCACCAGCGACCCAACCGCCCTCAACGGCTCCATGTACTACAACGACAGCACTCACAAATTCCGCTGCTACGAGAACGGCGCCTGGAAAGACTGCATTTCCTCTGGTGGCGCTGGGGCAACGCTTCAGATTGCCTACAACAACTCCACTGGTGGCTCCACTCCCGAAATCGTCCTCGATTCCACCCGCAATGCGCTCACTGTCCGCGACAACGCCACTCCCATCGGCGGTAACCTGCTCGAGGTCCAAAACAACGCCGGTACCACTACGTACTTAGGTGTGACTACATCTACTATTAGCTTGGCTGGAAGCGAGACCACATTGCAGCGCACGGCCAGCGGCAACTACACCATTGACCTGAATGACTCTGGCACAACTAAATTGCTGGTCACCAACAGCGGTGGCGGCGCAGGCGTGTTGTCGGCCAAGACTGGCTTCCAGATCAACGGTGCTACAGCTACTGCCGGCCATTATCTGCGCGGCGACGGCACCAACTACGTCGACAGCACTATCCAAAGTGGTGATATCCCGGTCTGTAGCGGCAGCTGTAACTACATCTCCAACCAGACCAGTCAGCAATCGCCCGGCAACTTTAACATCCTGAGCGGCGCAGCCGGTAGCATTGGTGGCTTGGTCCAAAGCGCTACCAGCGGCACGGCGGCCGTACTGGTGGCCCGGGCTAACACCAGCTCGACGGGCGACTTGTTCCAATTGCAGGATACCAACAGCACCAACCTGGTGCGGGTGGACGTGAATGGCAACGACGAGCGACTGGGCTACCTGGACAGCCCATACGGCGGCATAGGTTCGTATGGCAACTCGCTCGGCAATAGCGAGGACCTCGACAATAACGGCGGCGCCACGCCTTGGGCGCGAACAGGGACATTAACGATTACCGCCGACAACACCGCCGCTCCCGATGGCCAAACTACGGCCGAGCGGATAGCAGGCACAAACAACACCAACATAAAGCAAGTCTTTACCACCAGTACGGCCGGAACGTACACCTTTAGCGTCTGGCTCAAGCAATCGTCGGGTGCGGCCAACACTGGCTTGTGTATCTTTGCTGCCGGTGGTGCGACACCCAACAGCTGTACCGCCACGGCCGTAACGCCGAACTCCAACACCTGGCAGCGCTTTAGCGTCACCACGACGGTCAGCGGCACGACCACCAGTGTGACAGCCGAGATTCTGCCCGGCAACACCGCGACGGCGACGATCTTTGCCTGGGGTGCCCAGCTGGTGTTGGCCAGTACACCGCAGGCGTATATCCACACGCTTACCTCGACGATTGGTGCTAGCCAGGGGATGGTGATCAACGGTTCGGCGCTGACGCTGGGCTACAACACTGACATAACCATGCAGGGCCCCAACGCTTTCATCTCCAACCCGCAAAGCGGCACCAG
>CAZDGK010000061.1:0-5344 GCA_964505035.1 uncultured Candidatus Saccharimonadales bacterium | reverse complement strand
GCTAGGCGTTGTGTGTTTTTTATCCAATGAGCCTCTTGCTTTTTTTTTTGTGGGCCTGCGCGGCTCCCACATGGGGTGGGCGGCGGGGGCCAGGGGCTAGGCCGCTCGCAGCGACGGCCAGATCCGAAACCGGTTTGGCGCGTAGCGATTGAGCAGCATCTCCGTCGGTTGCTGGCCGTACGGCCACTGGTCGCGGCCGTCGTGCGTCAGCAGTTCCCAGGGCTCGCCAGCTTCCGCGCCGCCCTTGCGCACCCAGATTTCCACCGGCAGCGGCGTGTTGGCCGGCCGGTGCAGGCGCACCGTAATGGTATGGTACGGCGTGTCTTCCTCCAGCGTATCGTGGTAGGTCAGCGAGTAGCGCCATTGGCCAGTGCCAACCTCGCGCATCTTGCCGAGGGCGCCCACGTAGCCACTATCGGCCAGCCGTGTCGCCAATTGGCGCGCCGCATCCAGCGAGCTGCCACAGTCGGCGGTCAGGCTGCCGGGCTGTGACCCGGCGTACCACTTCACGCCTTCGGTCGGAAACGGTGCCAGCACTTCCTGCCGGCCCGATGGTGCGTCCAGAGGTGTGGACATAGGGACTCCCTTCGAGGCACCTCAGGTTCAGAGCATCATACACCGCTCTCGCTGTTTGCTACAATACATCTTATGATAGCCACTCTGCGCGGCCGCCTAGCCGAGAAACTCCCCGACAGCCTGGTGCTCGACGTCGGCGGTCTTGGCTATGAGCTGTTTACCACCACCGACGATTGGGGCGCCGCCCACCTCGGTGCCGAGGCCCATTTCTATATCCACGAGCATATCCGCGAGGACGCCCACAACCTCTACGGTTTTTCTCAGCTCGCCGCCCGCCAGCTCTTCGCCCAGTTGCTGTCCGTCAATGGCGTCGGTCCCAAGGTCGCGCTGACCATTTTGTCGGCAGCGGGGGAGTCGCGTCTCCGCCAAGCCATTGCTTCCGGCGACCCGGCGCTGCTCAAGGGCATCACGGGCGTCGGCCCCAAGATCGCCCAGCGCGTTATTGTGGAGCTGCGCGGCCGGGCCGATACCGGGGCGCCCGGTCTGGCGCCGGTGGCCGACGCCACCTACCAGGCGCTCGTCGCCCTCGGCTACACTCCAGCCCAAGCTACCACCGCCGTCGCCGGCCTGCCGCCCGAGCTTGAGGGCGACCAGGCTCGTCTCAAGGCCGCTCTCAAACACATCCAGTCCTGAGCGTAGCCAAACCCTCCCAAATATTGTATTATCAGCACAAGTTTCACCCATCCGGCCCTGCAAGGAGGGTAGCTTGCTCGATCCCAATTCTGACCACAGTTTCGAACCAGACCAGTACGTCACCTGGTCTCCAGGGGCCAGCGAACGCGCCGATCATCGCATCTTGATCGTCGAGAAGTACGGCCCCGGCCCGTTTTTGGTCAAAGAGGTCGCCCTTCTCAGCGACCCCGGTCGCCGGCTGCTCGCCGGCCACCCCCAGGAGCTTCTCGTCCAAATTGGCGAGAATCATGTCAAAGTCTCCGGCTTCTTTCTGCAACCGGCTCCGCCGCCAGCCTGAAGCCCTGACGCACCGTCCCGCTAAGCCGCCACATCGGCGCTTGGCGGGGCGCTTTATTCATGGTAGAGTATCTCCCAGTCGCCTCCATCTCGGAGGTCGTACCAGAGAAAGGGGAGCGCGTTGTCATCGCAACCGCACATCCTCGAATTCGAGCGGCTAGCCGACGCTCGCCAGCTCACAGCTGGCCGAGTTCTGCACTACGTGGCCGACCGCATTGGCCTGCGGGCTGGCCAAGCCATCGTTGAGCGCCGGTCGGTGCTCGAGACCGAGCTGGCCGCCGCCGAACAGCGCCTGGCCGACGCCGAGGGTCTCACCGTCCAGGACGTCCAACGCCTGGTCAATCTGGACCAGCAAGCGGCCACCAGCGCCCAGGATGCCGAACGGACAGCTGCCCGCCGGCACCTCCGGGAGGCCTCGAGTCTCTACCAGGAGATCCTGCAGTGGCGCGCCAACACCCTCGCCGGCGACCGGCCGTTCGCGGCTGACCTGGATCAATTCAGTCAGTCAGTGCTCGATGCCATTCACCAATGGACCGACGAGCTGCAGCTGCGCGTCAATCAGCCAGTCCGCGTCCGGCCCACTGAGGCGGCTTTCCAGCGGGACCTTATCGAGAAGGCCCGCGCCGAAATCGACCGTCTCGAGCACGAGCTCGCTGACCTCGATTCCGGCCGGATCGAAGCCATGCTGGCCGCTCTGCCTTCGGCCAAATAGCCCGAAGGCGCCAGGCTCTCTTCCGCGCATCAGCGGACGAGGGCCTTTGTCTTGCCCAAACCTCGATGAGCTGGTATAACGAAATAGCCGTTGCCCCCTCTAGTGAAAGAGAGACGCAATTGCCGTACCAACTGGTGGTTTGGAAGGGTTTTCATCGGCGCCGGGTCGAGCGCAGCTTCGGCCGGGTCATTCCCGAGGTGCTGTGCTGTCGTCGCCACCCTGGCATCGACCTCACGCCTCTGGTCATCGCCGAGCTCAGTCAGGAACCCGGCTCCATTCGCGGAGCCAACCTCGTCCGCTCGGCCCGGCCCCGGCTGGCTGAAGGCCAGCCGTTCGTTGTGGCAGTCAAGTGCACTGGCAATGGTCGGCCCCATGAGGTCGCCCTCGACGGCTATTGGTGGGAGCACGAGAGGGTCGTGACATGACCTTCGACACCGAGCTCACAGCCACCTCGCTGTCAAATTTGCCAATGCTACTCGAATCGCTTGCCGAGCCCGGCCGTCTACTCGACATCATCGTCGCGACGAGCGCCGGCACCTTCCGTTTTTCCATCACCGTCCGGAAGCTAGCGGCCGACCCCCAGTACCCGCACATCTGGCGGCTGGTGGGGGATCCGCTCTACGGCGAGGGCCACGACCAAGTGGTCTTCGCCGCCGGGCATCGTCTCACCCGGTCCGCCGACGGCAGCGTTCAGCTCATCGAGCCAGAAGCCACCGTCACCATCATGGCGCACCCCGAGTGACCAATCGCGGCCCGAGGCAATTGCCCCGGGCCGCTTTACTTGCCATTCTACCGGTCCGGTAGCATAATATCGCCATTGTGCCCACCTGCATCAGAGAGGAGTGCGCACATGTCCATTCCGGCCGACACGCCGGTCGAGTTTACACCCAGCAACCGGGTGGATGTCCTCGCTTTGCTCGAGCCGCTTACCAAACCTGGCGCGGTTGTCTCGCTGCAGACCACGCTACGGATCGCCGGCGTCGTACCCGACCCCGAAGACTCGTTTGTCGTCTGCATTGCCGGATTCTTGCCCAATGGCGATCGCGTCATCGTCCGTTTCCGCCACGGTGATCTCATCACCGCCGGCCAAGACGGCTCCGTGACTGGCGAAGAAGACGCGGGCCGCACCACCATCCAGCTGTTGGCATCCTAGGAAGGGGACCGATGCTCGATATATCAGAGGTCATCCTCACGCCGGAAAATCTGGCGGAGCTTCCGCGGCTGCTCGGTCCACTGGCCGAGCCAGGAGCGGTAGTCGACGTCAGAATGCTGCTATCACAGCGTAAGGGCATTCTCGACTTCGCACTCGTCGTCGAGACGCTGCGGCCCGACCCGCCTAGCCACTACCAGCTAGTCAGCCGGCCGAACTCAGTGGGCGGCCGGCAAGTCATCAGCTTTGGTACCGGCGACATTCTCCAGATACACCCGGACGGGCGCATCGAGCTCGCCCAGCCGGACGGTACCCGTGTCGATATCAAGCCGCGCCGTACCGAGCAGCCCTAGCGGCTGGCGGCCCGAGACTCATCGTCCCGGGCCGTTTTTTCGCGTTGGCTGGTACAATAGTCTTGTGAAGCCAATCCAAAATCAGCGTGGCGCCGCCTTCGTCCTGGAGGTTGTGGTCGTGGCGTTCGTTCTGGTAATTATTGGCCTGGCCGTCTTCACCTCCCTGCGCGTTTCGCCCCACCAAGGCCCTACTCACACCCCCGCCGCCACCCCTAGTACCAGGAGCTTCGTTGATTCGGCTTCCGGCGTCAGTTTCACCTATCCCGCCAGCCTCATTCTCAATGAAGACCCGCCAGAATCCAGCAAGCAGCTCTCATTCTACGTCACCGCCCAAGCCATTGACCAAATCCCCGACGCCCCGTTTTGGTACGGCCCCGACGCCGCCAAAGCCGAGCTGGCCGCCCTGACCAAAGGCGACCTGTCCAAAACCGCCGACGGCACCGGTGTCCATCGTCAGCTTCTGTCCTTGCCCGGCGGTGCGGTCGGCGCCACCGTCATGGTCCTGAGCGAAATCGAATGCGGCAGCGTCATGTTCACCCTCGAGGCCCATGTCTACCGCCACGACCGCCAAATCCTCATCTCGCTCCAGGATGTCAAAAACAAATACGACATCATCGCCGCCAACCCCAGCTACTTCAAAGTCGACTCCGAATGCACCAGCGACAACCAGACCCGCATCTGGGCCAGCCCCGACACCGCCCTCAACACCTTCGCCGCCGACCTGGTCGCCGGCAAAACCGACGCCGAGTCTCAGCGCTGGTACCACACCTTTCAGCAAATCGTCTCCAGTCTCTCCGTCCAATAATCTGATCGCCTGATACAATAGCTCTATGATTGAGCGCATCGTCAATCCCGAAACACCCGACACGCCCGAGGCCTCCGAGGAGCAGGTCCTTGGTGACACGTTGCGGCCGCGCACCTTTGCCGCCTACGTCGGCCAGCCGCTGCTCAAGCAGAACCTAGCGCTCGCCATCGACGCCGCCCGAGTCCGCGCCGAGCCCATCGACCATGTCTTGCTCTACGGCCCGCCCGGCCTCGGCAAGACCACCATGGCCGGCGTCATCGCCCACGAGCTCGGCGCCAATATTCGCATCACCAGCGGCCCGGCCATCGAGCGGGCGGGGGACTTGGCCTCCCTGCTCACCAATCTGGCTGACGGCGACGTGCTGTTCATCGACGAAATCCACCGCCTGCCCAAAACCGTCGAGGAAATCCTCTATCCGGCCATGGAGGACTTCGGCCTCGACGTCATGCTCGGCAAAGGCCCGTCGGCCAAATCCATCCGCCTCGACCTGCCCAAGTTCACCATCATCGGTGCCACCACCCGCGCCGGCGCCCTCGGCGCGCCCCTGCGCGACCGCTTCGGCCACGTCCATCGCCTAGAATTCTACTCGCCCGATGAAATGGTCCAAATCATCACCCGCGCCGCCGGCATCCTCGGCGTGTCGCTCGACCCTGAAGCCGCCGCCGAAATCGCCCAGCGCTCGCGCCTCACGCCCCGCATCGCTAACCGCCTGCTCAAGCGTGTGCGCGACTACGCCCAGGTCAAATCCGTCGACACCATCACCCGCGCGCATGCCCGCG
>CAZDGK010000060.1:0-5469 GCA_964505035.1 uncultured Candidatus Saccharimonadales bacterium | reverse complement strand
CGCGGCCTTCGACGTGGCGGGCAGCCCGACCGATGGTCTGGATGAGGGCAGATTGGCCCCGCAGGAAGCCTTCCTTGTCCGCATCGAGGATGGCAACAAGTGAAACTTCGGGCAGGTCCAAGCCTTCTCGCAGCAGGTTGATGCCCACCAGCACGTCGTAGACGCCGGCCCGCAGGTCCTGGAGGATGTCGATGCGGTCGAGGGTTTGGACTTCGGAGTGGAGGTATTGGACCTTGATACCCAGCTCGGCCAGGTACTCGGTGAGGTCCTCGGCCATGCGCTTGGTGAGGGTGGTGACCAGCACGCGCTGATGCTTGGCGACGGTAGCCCGGATCTCGCCGATGAGGTCGTCGATCTGGCCGGCAATGGGCCGGACGTCGATCTGTGGGTCCAGCAGGCCGGTGGGCCGGATGACTTGCTCGACGACCTGGGTGCTGCGCGACAGCTCCAGGTCGGCCGGGGTGGCGCTCACGTAGACGGCTTGGTTGATGTGGCGGTCGAACTCGGCAAACTTGAGCGGCCGGTTGTCTAGGGCGCTGGGCAGGCGGAAACCGTACTCCACGAGCGTCTCCTTGCGGGCGCGGTCGCCATTGAACATACCGCGCACCTGCGGCAGCGTGATGTGCGACTCGTCGACGAACAGCAAGAAATCGTCGGGGAAGTAGTCGAGGAGCGTGGCCGGCTGCTCGCCAGGTTCGCGGTCGGATAGGTAGCGTGAGTAGTTCTCGATGCCAGCCACCATGCCGGTTTGCTCGAGCATCTCCATGTCGAACTTGGTGCGCTGCTTGAGCCGCTGGGCCTCCAGGTTTTTGCCGGCGGCCTCTAGCTCGGCCAGGCGCAGGTCCAGATCTTCGCTGATCTGCTGGACGGCGCGATGGAGCTTTTCTTGCGGGGCGACGTGGTGCTTGCCGGGGAAGACCTTGAGCTCTTTGATGTCGTCGAGCATTTCGCCGGTCAGCGGGTCAATGCGACGGATGCGCTCGATGTCGTCGCCAAAGAACTCCAGGCGGTAGGCCACTTCCTCGCCGACCGGGAACACCTCCACCACGTCGCCACGCACGCGGAACTTGCCGCGCGAGAAGTCCAGGTCGTTGCGCTGGTACTGGATGTCGGTGAGCTGGCGCAGGAGCTTGTCGCGAGTCCGGCGCTCCCCCACTTTTAGATCGACGGTCATGGCGGTGTAGTCGGACACGTTGCCCAGGCCGTAAATACAGCTGACCGAAGCCACAATTAGCACATCCTTGCGCGTCAGCAGGCTCATAGTAGCGGCGTGGCGAAGCCGGTCGATCTCCTCATTGATGCTGGAGTCTTTCTCGATGAACGTGTCGGTGCGCGGTACGTAGGCCTCGGGCTGGTAGTAGTCGTAGTAGCTGACAAAGTATTGCACGGCGTTGTGCGGGAAAAAGGTGCGGAACTCGGCGTAGAGCTGGGCGGCCAGGGTTTTGTTGTGGCTGAGCACCAGTGTGGGCCGCTGCAGCTGCTGCACAATGTTGGCCATAGTGAAGGTCTTGCCGCTGCCAGTGACGCCCAGCAGGGTTTGCTCACGGTCGCCACGCTTAAGCCCGCCCACTAGCTGCTCAATGGCTGTGGGCTGGTCGCCGGCGGGGGCGTATTTGGATGAGAGCTCGAATTGAGGCATAGCCTCTCTATTGTACCTCATGCCGTGCGGTTTTTGTACTGGTTATGGTAATTAAAAGGAAGGCCGGCTCTATGGGAGAGCCGGCCGGTGAACCTCGAAGTATCAGGCGACCGCAACCGCGGTCAGGTGAGCTCCGTCGGGCTTGCGCCACTGGCACTCCCCGTCCTGGCCGAGCATGAACTCGTCGCCCCAGGCGATGCCGAAGGCCGGCTCGGTGAGCGGCCCCAGCTGGAGCAACCCATCGCCGAAGCACAGGTCGGTGCGCGCGAGGCGGTGGGTGCGGCTGGTCCGGGATCCCCGGGAGCCGCCCACGCGCACGAGCACCAGAGGACGGCGTTCGAACTGGTCGAACAGTGCATCCCAGATCTCGGAATCGAGGTTCGTTTTGGTGACTCTGGTCCAGTCACCGATGCGTAGTCCAGACACGTGACCTCCTAAGGGTATAGACAGCGTGGCAAGACCATTATTATTATAGCATAATGTATGGATTTTTGCAATAACTGCGGCTAGTCGTCGGAGCCGGGGTGATTACTGACGAAGGCTTCGTGCTGGGCCAGGATGTAGTCGGCCAGCTCGCGCGGGTCGGGCATGCGGGTGAAGATAAACTGTTTCTGCTCGCCGGCGGACTGGACGATGACCGTGCCATAGCCGAGCATGGTGGGCAGCAGTCCTGGCAGGGCGCCGGAGACGTCCTGAATGCGGCCGAGACTGACCTGGTCAACTTTGCTCGCAAACAAGCCGTGCTGCTCGACCTGGATGAGGTGCATGTTGGTGACGAGGACATAATTGCGACGATAGACCCAGACGCCGCCGATGAGTACCAGCCCGCCCACGCCGACGAGCATGGCGATGACGAGGGTGGCCAGGCCCGGCGGAAGCACCAGGCCGGGCACGAGGACATCGACCTGGTCGCTGAAGCGGCCATACATATAGGCTACGCCGACGGCAGCCGCAAATAAGGCCGCTGCGACGGCCGCGATACTAAGCAGCTCAATCCAGTGGCGGTAGACCTGGCGGACAACGGTTTCCTGCGAGTCGAGGGTGTAGCCGATCTTCATGGCCATCATTATAGCGTAAGCCAACCGCGAACGGCTAGCCGACGCGACCAAGCCCCGAGGTAGCCACGTACACGATGAGGGTGGCTACCCCGCCGACCTGCGCGGCGGCAATCGCGCGGTAGTGCAGGCTGCGCCAGCGGCGGAGGCCTTGGCTCCAGGCGGTGAGGTGCGTGAGCGAGAAGACGCCAAACAGCAGGACGAGCAAGGCGAGCGTCACGAGCATCGCCCAATTGAGCGTGGCAGTGATGGATAATGGCGCGAATAGGCTATACGACTTGGGCGCGGGCGCCTCGAGCTGTGGCGCGCTGATGACGGCCAGCGTGGGCACGGGCGTCGGACTGAGGGACGGCGAGGGCGTAGTGACGACGGCCAGGGCCGGGGTGGGTGTGGGAGTGGGAGTCGGCGGCGTGACCGGCGACGGCTTGGCGGGGGCGACGGTGGCCGTGACCGTCGCGGCAGCGCCTTGACGCACGCCGTAGTGGGCCACGACAAGCGTGGTCTGATTGCCCTGGAGGGTGCCATTGACGACCGCGAAGCCGACGTCAGTATAGTGCACATTGAGAATATTGGCTTTGTGCCCGGGCGAATTCATCCAGCCGTCCATGGTGCCGGCTGAGGTATCAAAGTTCATGGCGAGGTTTTCGCCGGCATACTGGTAGTTGTAGCCGGCCTGCGTGAACCAATACCACGGCTCGGCGCCGGTCGTCGGGTTGTCGTGCGCCCAGTAGTCGTACTGGAACATATCGGCCGCCTTGAGCGCGGCGCTATGATTGAGCGTGGCGTCGAGCTTGAGGGCGGGCAGGCCGGCATTGACGCGCTCTTGGTTGGTGAGGTTGAAGAGGTCGACCGGATTGATGTCGGTGGCATAGGCCAGGACGCGGCCGCTCTGGGCATTGGCCGTGCGCACAGCCGCCGGCACGAGCAGATAGGCCGCAGTGTGGACACCCAGCAACACGGCCACGACCAGCGCCAGACCATGCCGGCGAATGAGATGCGGCCGGTGGTCATTGTGCCGGTGCGGCACGAGCCAGTGCTTGAGATAGTGCTTGACGCGGTGAACCAGCCGCGGGTGTTTTGTTTTCATGGCCCTTGTGCTTATTGTACACGATCCCGCATCAGGAACACGTAATAGGCCATGATGGCGGGTGGCGCGAACACGAGAAAGAACAATTCCTCCAATGGCAGCGGCTGGCCAACGAACGGTAGCCGGGCCACGAATTCGGCGGCGGCCGGGAAGCTCCATTGATTGAGGCTGAGCGCAACCACTTCATTGGCTAGCGACACGGGCAGGAGGTAGGCCGCAAAGCGCAGCAAGTCACGGCGATGACGAGCATTGCTGGCCCAAAACCAAGCCAGCGGCACGGCTAGCAGCAGCACATCGACCCAGAGATAGAGGTACGGTACGGACTGGATCGCCGCGGGCCAGCGCCAAACTACCAGGTAGCCGCCCATTGTCACGGCGGCTAGCCCAGCCAGGCCGGCATAAAACCGCGGTCCCAGTGGGTGCAATCGCTCCCGGCTCATGAATTCGAAGATCGTGGCCAGGCCCCAGATGTAGAAAAACAGCCAGACACACTCGTCGAGCGTGACCGGGCCGACGACTCGATACGACAGCCAGACTGACGGGAAGACCCAGGCGTGACCCACGAGTACGATATAGTCGAGCACCGGGCCGATGGTCAGAGTGACCAGGATCGCGAACCCAAGCGCGCGGAGGGCATTGGGACGCTTGAGCCGTCGCCAGAAGTAGAGCGCCGGCACGCCCCAGAACAGAAACGCACTGACGGCCAGGTCGAGGCGCAGCACGAGCGACAGGCCCATGGCGACAGCGGCCGTGACGATGAGGGGCAGGAAGGCGCTTAGCATTGGCGGTAGTCGGTGGTGAGGCGGAAGATGATGGGCTCGGGCAGCTTGTCGGTGAGAACGGCGGTGTAGCGATTGCTGAACGACTGCGGGACAATGCAGGTGATGGTCGGCACGGTCTCGGTGACGTTTACGACGGTGCCGGCCGCACCGGCGGTGACGCTGGTAATGCGCAGGTTGTAGCCACCGGTGGCCTCGGGCCCGGTGCTAGCCGCTAGAACATCATGGGTGCTGAAGTCCACCGGCAAAATGGGCGGCAGCGTGGCGAGCGAGGCGTGGACCTCGCGCCAATAGCGCTGCCAGTCGGCCTGGCTCTGGATAGCCTCGCGCCGCTCGGGGTACTGGCCGGCCGCATCAGAACTGACCAGCAGGTAGAATGTCAGGCTGGTGGCCGGCGGCGGAGTGGCGGTGGGGGTAGCAGTGGGGCCCGTGAAGTTATGATTGCCGATGCGGCAGACCGGCGGATTGGAGTCGGTGACGGGATAGCCCGCCTGCAGACACTCCTGGTACGAGTCGACTGGATCGGTAAGCCCGGCGGCCAAAACGATGCTGCCAGCCATGAAGCACCCCACGCCTGCCAGTAGCCACGTCTGGTACCGCTTGGTCATGGCTAGAGCTCGTGCGTCAAATCCGGTAGCCGGCGCGAGCGGTTCTCGAGCAGCTCGAGCAGTTGGTCGAGCAAATCAGCCGGGTCGTGTGAGAAGATGATGCCGCTACGCACGCGCTTGGCGGCCCGCAGGACGCGCTCGACTTCCTCGGTCATGCCGCCGGAGCCCAGCAGTACGCCGATGGGCTTACGCTCCTCGATGGCGATGGTCAGCTCGTTGAGCGTACCGATGCGGCCACCCACCATAACCACCGCGTCGCAGCTGCGGACGAGCAGCAGATTGCGGCCGGTGTATTCGAAGC
>CAZDGK010000059.1:0-5541 GCA_964505035.1 uncultured Candidatus Saccharimonadales bacterium | reverse complement strand
CCGACCGACTCGCAGCACCGGCAGATTGAGGCGCGAGTGTTGGCGCTGCAAAACGACCTGCCCGGAGCGGAAGCGGCTTTGCGCGAGGCCCTGCGGCTTGATCCGTACAACCACCCGGATTACGCCTGGGATTTGTCCAATGTGTACCTGCGGATGAACCGGCCAGAGGATGCGGTGGCCGTGGCGCGGGCAATGCTCGCGCAGTATCCGATCTCGGTGATCTCGAACCGCTGGGTAGACCCGTCGGTGCCAGTGTTTGTGGGTAATTTGTGGGCAGTGGTTGGCAATGTGGCTCTGGCCAAGGGTGATCTGGTGGAGGCGCGGGCGGACGCCATTCAGGCTCTGACGGTAGACCGGACCAATCTGCGAGGCCGGGCGCTGCAGGTCCAGATCGACCGTCAGCGGTAGCAAGCGATTAGGCTGAGCGGTATAATGGCGTATATGCAGGTTGTGCAGGCGATCATTCTGGGCTTGGTGCAAGGGCTCACGGAGTTTATCCCCGTGTCGTCGTCTGGGCACTTGATTGTGGTTGGACATTTCTTGGGCTTTCAGTACTCCGGCTTGGCGTTTGATACGGCGCTGGATGTAGGCACGTTGCTGGCGTTGGTAATGTTTTTTGCGCGGGACTTCTGGGAACTAGCGCATGACCTGGTGATGGGCGGTCCGCACCGCAAATTGGCTTGGTACATTGTGCTTGGGACTATACCAGCGGTAGTGGTGGGCGTGCTGATCGAGCATCTGGCCGAGACGGCGTTTCGGTCGTCGCAGCTGGTGGCGGTGAACCTGATCTGGGTGGGTGTAGTGATGTGGGCGGTGGATCGCTGGAGCCGGCAGAACCTGGGGTTGGACGGTGTGACGCTGCCGCGGGCACTCGGTGTGGGACTGGCGCAGGCTGTGGCATTGGTGCCGGGTGTATCGCGGTCAGGTATCACTATCACGACTGGCCGGCTCTTTGGACTGGACCGGGTGGCTGCCACGCGCTTTTCGTTTTTGCTGTCGGCGCCGGTGATTGCCGGGGCGACGGCCAAGGTGCTGCTGACGGGTGATGCGTTGAGCCAAATGGCGGCTGTGCCGATGGTGTATGTGGCGGGAGTGCTGGCGGCGTTTGCTAGTGGCTATCTGGCGATTAAATTCCTGCTGGCGTATCTGGCCAAGCATGGCCTGGGGCTGTTCGCAGCCTACCGGATAGTGTTGGGGGTGTTGATTTTGGTGATAGGCTTGCGCTAGATGGAAATCAGCTTTTCGCAAATCGCGATCAATCTGATATCAACCTCGGGATACTACGGCATGGCGCTGGGTCTGCTGCTAGATAGCTTTGGGGTGCCAATTCCGAGCGAAATCCTGGTGCCGTTGAGCACGGTGCTGGTGATGCAAGGGCGGTTTCAATGGTGGGCGGTGTTTTTGATCGCGACAGGTGCGCAGGTAGCTGGGGCACTGGTGGCGTATTTGGTGGGCCGGTATGGCGGCGAGCCGTTGCTGGAGCGCTATGGCAAGTATGTGCTGATTAGCCGGCATGATCTGGAGCGGACGCACCGGTTGTTTGAGCGGTATGGCGGATGGCTGACGATGCTGGGCCGGTGTGTGCCGGGGGTGCGCGGGCTGGTGGGATATCCGGCGGGGATTGCGGAGATGGATCTGAGAAAGTTTTTGCTGTACTCGGCGGCGGGATCGGCGGTGTGGACGGCGTTTCTGATGTACTTGGGCTATCTCCTGGGTGACAATTTGGCGCTGATGGATCAACTGGCCAGCCGGTTTTCGGTGCTGGGTATCATACTGGTGGTGGGGCTGCTGGCTTGGCATTTCCGGCATCATTGGTGGCGACGGGGGCGTAGCTAGGTGCCCGGCGGTTGGCAGGACTTGGTGAGCCAATACGGCTACTTGGGGTTGGCGGTAAGCTTGTTTCTGAATGCGTTTGGCGCGCCAATTCCGTCGGAGGTGATACTGCCGGCGAGTGGGGTGGCGGCGCGATCGGGGCTGATGGATATTTGGGTAGTGGCGACGATCGCGATGGTGTCGCAGGTGGCTGGCCTGGTGGCGGCATACTTGGTGGCGCGGCACGGGGGTCTGGAGCTCGTTGAACGGTATGGCAAGTGGCTGCGGGTTAAGCCCAGCCAATTGAAGGGCCTGCAGAAGCTGTTTGAGCGGCACGGTGTGGGGCTGGTGTTGGCGGGAATTTGCATCCCGGGGCTGCACGGCTACGTGGCGTATCCGGCGGGCTTGGCGCGGATGCGATTTGATGCATTTTTGCTGGTATCGGCCCTGGGGATGGCGGTGTGGACGGCCGCATTTGTGGGAGCTGGCGTTCTGCTGAGCGACAATCTGCCACTGTTGATGTCACTCAGCCACGACCTTAGTGTGGTGATGGTGGGGGTGACAGTGGTGATCATTGGACTCGTGATCTGGTATAGTAAGCGTCATGCTCGCGGCCAGCGCCGGCATAGGAGAACTGGATGAAGATTTCTGAGACAACTTTGGCCAACGGCCTCAAGATTATTACTGCGGAGATGGCAGAAGCCCGTAGTGTGACGGCTAATATTGTGGTGGGCACGGGTAGCCGCTACGAGGAGTTCAAGACGAACGGCGGGGTGTCGCACTTTCTAGAGCATTTATTGTTTAAGGGGTCGGCTAAATATCCAACGGCTGAGGTAATTGCTGAGGCGATCGATGCGGTGGGTGGTTTTAATAACGCCTACACGAGCGAGGATTTGACGCTGTACTACATAAAGGTGCCGGGACAGCACCGCGAACTGGCGCTGGATATTCTGGCGGATATGGTGGCGCATCCGGTGTTGGATGCGGCCGAAGTGGACCGGGAGCGTGGAGTGATCATCGAGGAGATGAATGTGTGGCGGGATGACCCGGCCCGGTTCATTGGCACGATGATCCCGGAGCTGATTTTCCCGGACAATCCGCTGGGCAAGGACATTATCGGGACTGAAGAGGTGATCCGGCAGATTGCGGTGGGGGATATCCGGGCATACATGCAGCAGCACTACACCCCAGGCAATACGGTGGTGGCGGTGGCTGGCCAGGTGAAGCACGAGGAGGTGGTGCGGCAGATGCAGGCAGCACTGGGGGATCTGAAGAAGGGTGAGCTCGTGAAGGTGCCCGAGGTGGGCGAGACATTGAGCGAACGGCTGAGTGTGGCGCAGGCCAAACCGACGGCGCAGGCGCATTTCGTGATAGGCGCCCGAGCGTACGGCTACGACCATCCGGATGACCCGGCTGCCAAGCTGCTGGCGGCGATACTCGGCCGGGGTATGAGCTCGCGGTTGTTTATCAATGTGCGGGAGCGGCAAGGCCTGGCGTATACGGTGTATAGCGAGATTAATAACTACACTGACACTGGCATTTTCCATGCCTACGCTGGGGTGACGCTGGAGAAGGTGCCCGAGGCGATCCGCTCGGTGCTGGATGAGCTGGAGCGTATCCGGGAAGAAGCGGTGGGTGAGGCTGAGCTGCGCAAGGCCAAGCAGCAGTTGCGGGCTGGCCTGGAGATGGGCCTAGAGTCGAATGGGGCGGTGGCTGACCGGATTGGCACGCAACTCCTGCTGCTTGGCCGCGCTAAGACGGTGGAGGAGATGCTTGCGGAGTTGGAGGCGGTGACGAGTGCGGATGTGCAGCGAGTGGCGCAGGCGATGCTCGCGCCGGAACGGCTGAGGCTAGCGATCATTGCGCCAGAGCCCGGACCGGCGGCGGCGGAGTTTGAGAAATTGGTTACCAAGAAACAGGAGACAGTATGAAACCAGATGAACAAGCATTGGAGCGGCTGCGGCATGAGCGCAGCCTGGTGTTGATTAAGCCTGACGCGGTGGCGAGGCACTTGGTGGGGGAGTTGATTACGCGGTTTGAGCGAAAGGGGCTTAAGCTAGCGGCAATGAAGCTGATATGGCCTACTGAAGAGATGACCGAGAGGCATTATACCGACAGTGAAGAGTGGTATATAGAGACGGGGACCCGGACCTACGATGCTTATATGGAAAAGGGCATCACGCCGCCGGCCCAACCGCGTGAGCTGGCTGTGGATGTGCGTCGCAAGCTGATGGATGCGCTGACGGCTGGTCCGGTGGTGGCTCTGGTACTAGAGGGGGCACATGTCATTGAGGTCGTGCGCAAGATGCGTGGGCACACGAGCCCGCTCAAGGCTGAGGTGGGCACGATTGGGTTTGACTACAGCTTGGAGTCGTACGCCGTGAGCGATGCGGCTGGCTGGGCGATTAAGAATATTGTTCATGGGAGTGACAGCAAAGAAAACGCGGAGCGTGAGATTGCTATTTGGTTCAAGCCGGAGGAAGTCGTGAACTACGAGACGGTGATCACTGAAGTGGCTTATACCAAAAATTGGTACCCCAAGCACAAGCAGTAAGATTTGACCTGGTTTTAAACAACGGCTAGTCTCACAAAAATGTGGGTTCTTTTGACGATTTCTGACTGTGGGAGTAGAATATGCCAATCTGGGGTCTTCCCCTCAGAAGGACGAAAGGAAGCGGTATGTCTGGGAACGTAGCAACACCCCAGCAGCAATCCCTCGACGCGGAGCTCGAGACTGCCCGCTCATATGTGGCGCGGGCTCAGGAGAACCTCAAGGATGCCCGCAGGGAGGGCGATCCGGGTCTCATCGAGACGGCCAGGACTGAACTGGCCTGCACAGAGGGAATCGTGGAGCGTTTGCTCCGACGCGTTAGCGCCGCTGCGGCGTAACGGCTTCGTCCAACGTCCTATCACTCATAGTCCCGGGTGGCTCACGCAGTCGCCCGGGCTATTTCATTGGCGAGGTGACTTGGTCAAAAAGAAGGCCCGCTACCAGAAATGCCTGGTAGCGGGTGCTTGTGAGTCTCCCGGTTACTCCACGACGATCCGGTGACAGGTCCGGGTCTTGAAGTTCTTGATGTAGAACGTCAGGATGGACCAGACGTTGCCGACATGTTCGGCGGGCTTGCTGTCCAGGGCGGCGTCCAGCTTGTCGAAGACGCGCTCGGCGAGGGCGTCGCCGCGAGCGGCGAGCCGATCGAGCGTGGGCCGCGGCTTGCGGGGCGTGGGACCCCGCCGAGCCTTGATGGCCTCGCGTCGTTCGGCCCAGTTGTAGAGCGCGGTGACGAGCCAACTGGTGCCGATGGTGATGAGGGCTCCGGTGGCGAGGCCGACGCCGAAAGCGGCGAGGCCGCCCCACGTGAGGTAGCCGAGCACCGCCAGGCCGAGGCCGACGAACAGCTGGATCCGGATGAGCCGGCGCCAGATCCGGTCGCTGGCCCCTCGGGTGAGGATGGCCAGTGGCAGGAGGAACGTGCCCCAGAAGAAGCGGCAGTTGTCGAGCTGGTAGGGATTGGCATCCCAGGCCCAGCAGAACAGCCGCAGGTACCGGTTGTGGCGGGAGAGTGAGATGGTCGGTATGTGCATGAGCACACCCTTCTACTAAGAAGAAGCGCCGGGATGGCGCCTCAGACCGGGTACACTATACCATGTACCGCTAGTCCTGTAAATAATTGCTGGTGCCCCGGGTAGGAATCGAACCTACGACGCCCTCCTTAGGACGGAGGCGCT
>CAZDGK010000058.1:3132-5709 GCA_964505035.1 uncultured Candidatus Saccharimonadales bacterium | reverse complement strand
CCCATAGCGATGAGGTCGTCGAAGACGGTGGGCTTGAGCTCGCGCAGGTAGCGCTTCATGCCGGGCGATTCAAACTGGAACACACCGGTGGTGTCGCCGCGGCTGAGGAGCTGATAGGTTTTGGGGTCCTCGAGCGACAGGGTGCCGAGATCGATGGTGCGGCCGTAGACTTTGCGAATGATGCGCAGGGCATTATTGATGATGGTGAGGTTGGAGAGGCCCAGGAAGTCCATCTTGATAATGCCGAGGTCCTCGAGCGGGATTAGCGAGTATTGGGTGCAAATGCCGCCTTTTTGGGCGCGCTGCAGGGGCACGTAGTTGACGACCGGCTCAGGCGTGATGACGACGCCGGCGGCATGGATGCCATTGTTGCGGATGGTGCCTTCGAGCTGCATGGCCAGGTCGATGAGCTGCTTGGCGCGGGGATTGTTCTGGTACTCCTTGACGAGGTCTGGCTCGGGGCGCTGGTCGTCGCCCTTGCCTTCTTTGAGCCCCACCGAGACGGCCAGTGGGATATGGCGGCCCTGTACTGGCATGGGCACGAGCTTGGCAATGGCGTCAACCTCGTCGTAGCCCATGCCCAGCACGCGGCCGGTGTCGCGGACGGTGGAGCGGGCCGCCATGGTGCCGAAGGTGATGATCTGGGCGACGTGATCCTGGCCGTATTTGTCGGTGACGTAGTCGATGACCTCGCCGCGGCGGGTATCCTGGATGTCGATATCGATGTCGGGCATGGAGACGCGGTCGGGGTTGAGGAAGCGCTCAAACAGCAGGTCGTACTTCATGGGATCGAGATCGGTGATGTTCATGCAATAGGCCACGATGGAGCCGGCCGCACTCCCCCGCCCCGGGCCAAAGATGATGCCCTGGTTTTTGCCCCAGTTGATGAGGTCGGCCACCATTAGGAAGTAGCCGTCATAATTCATGCGGCCGATGACCTCTAGCTCGTACTCGAGGCGCTCGATGATGTGCGTGTCGAGCATTTGGCGAGCCTTGGCCTCGGTGATGTGGGCGATATCTTCGCGGGCGATGCCGCCGTAGCGCCAGGCCAAGCCCTGCCAGCACAAGCGATGCAGGTATTCACGCTCGCTCAAGCCCTCCTCGGGCACCGGGAAGCGGGGGATGTGAATGCGGCCGAGGTCGAGCGTGACGTCACAGCGCTCGGCGATACGCACGGTATTGGCAATGGCTTCGGGCACATGGGTGAAGCGCCCGTGGATTTCGTCCGGCGAGCTGAGATAGAGGTCCATACTCATGGTCATGCGGGCGGGGTCGTCTAGGGTGCGGGCGGTCTGGACGCAGAGCAGAGTTTCGTGGGCGTCGCGGTTTTCGTGGCGGGAGTAGTGCGAGTCGGCCGTGACAACGAGCGGGATGCCGGTTTTCTCGGCGATGGCGATCTTGGCGGCGTTGATTTTCTTCTGGAGGTCCCACTGGTGCTCGTGGGCCTGGAGCTCCAGGAAGTAGTTGCCGCGGCCAAACACGCCGTCGTACCAGCGAGCGATGCGCTCGGCCTCTTCGAGGTTGCCCAGCTCAATATTGGAACCGACTTCCCCACCGGCGCAGGCGCTGAGGGCGATGAGGCCTTCGTGGTACTGCTCAAGTAGCTCGTGGTCGATGCGCGGCTTGCCATAGAAACCGTCGAGCTGAGCGATGGTGACGAGCTTCATGAGATTGTGGTAGCCCTGGGTAGTCTCGGCTAGCAGGATGAGGTGATAGGGGTTCATGTCCTGGCGGCCAGCCTTGTCGAGGTGACCGCGGGGAGCCACATAGGTCTCTACGCCAATAATTGGCTTGATGCCGCGCTTTTTGGCCTCTTGGTAGAACTCGACGGTAGCACTGAGGGTGCCGTGATCGGTGACGGCGACGGCCTTCATGCCCAGCTCGTCGATACGGTCGAGCATGGCCGGCACCTTCTGCAGGCCGTCCAGCAATGAGTAATGGCTATGGTTGTGTAGATGGACGAACGTGGTCGACGATAGATCGACCGGCTCGGCCATGGCGGTCTCGGCCATGCGAAACGGGTCCCCACTAGTAGCTGGTAATTATGGTAGCACGAGCGGTATGCGGGGCGGCAGTCTTGTAATTGGTACAAAAAGTGGCCCCTCCGGAGAGGGGCCTGGCCTGACAGGATGGTCAGACCACGTAGGGAGAGACCGGACCGGGATCGGTCCCGGGCGGACCCTGGGCGACGGCCAAGGCGATCGCCTCCTCCATCAACGCGCCGAGCTGACGCTGGAACCGATCGATGACCTCGGCTCCGTCGGACCCAGCGATCAGGGACAGCTTCAGCAGCAGAGCACTGCTGCCGACGATGTGGCCCATATCACCGAGCATCGGCTCGAGCACTTCGGTGGGCAGGCCCGAGAGCACGGCACTGAACTTCGGGTCGAGCTCCCAGATGACGCTACCGTTGCCCTCGCCGGGTGTGATGCTGAGCCGGATGCTACCGGCGTCGGTACGCTCCGTACGCGTCACTGTTGCGTGGGACATCTAGTCTCCCAACTTATGAGCAGCCGAATGCTGCCAAGACATACCTAACTACATAAACCTAGCTGCGTCAACTCACTGCAGCCAGGT
>CAZDGK010000058.1:0-3032 GCA_964505035.1 uncultured Candidatus Saccharimonadales bacterium | reverse complement strand
CGAACGAGCGCCTCTTCGACGGCGCGGCCGAGGCGCTCGTAGTCAACGCCGGTGCGGGGGTCGGGATTCTTGGAGCGGAACATCAGTGTAGACTAGCCCTCTTCGCCGCCTTTGCTCGCGTCGGCGAACTTGTCCTTGGCTGAGCCGGCTAGGGTGCGAGTGACTCGCTCCAGCTCCTTCATGACATCGGAGCCTTCGCCGAGCAAGAGTTTGACATCCTTCATGGTAGCGTCCTTGGCCTGGGCGCCGTTTTTGGCGAGATTGCCGGCCGATACGCGCAGGTCCTGCATGAGGACTTCGGCCCGGCGAATCAGCTCCTGGCTCTCCTGCTTGGCCTCGCCGTGCAGATCCTTGGCGACGGCCTTGAGCGAGTCAACCCGGCCGCTCACATCCTCGCGCAGCTGGCTGAGCTGGTCGGTGATGTCCTGATAGGTGCCCTGTGCTTTGCGCTTGATGTCCTCGCGGGTTTCCTTGCCGCTCTTGGGCGCCAGTAACACCCCGGCGATCATGCCGACGATGGCGCCAAAAATCGTGCCTTTGACAAAACTAGCTTTCTTCATCCTTGCCTCCTTTTTTAAAGCGGCGGAATGCCGCCATGACCGCAGCCGATAGTGCTACCGGCGCCACCCTCTTGCCCACCAGCTGCATAATGTCGGCGACGCTGGCGGTGGTTTCTTCGGCCCGCTGGGCGATACGGCGAACATTGCGCAAGATGGCGATGAAGATCCCGGCGACCACGATACCGAGAATGAGGAACACGAGTAACGCGGCGCTCAGGAAAATGACGAGGATGGTTTCGGCACTGGGCATGTGACGCGGCTTTCGTTTATTCTTCTAAGCTACCCTTGAATGATACCCATTGCAAGTTATCACTGTGATTGGGCATTCTTCCGAAGACGAGACTTGATTTTGCGGACACCCTCCGCGGCCTTGGCTAGAGCGGACAATTCCTTGCGGCGTTTGACCACAACCCACTCGCGGCGCTCGACGACCGAGTTGGGCAGGATGTGGAGCAGACCGTCGGCATCGCGCAGACGCACCCGGCGGACATCCATGCTCTCGATGACGCCCTGGACGGCCGGGTCGCCGGCGAGGACCTCATCGCCCACATTAAAGTCGGCATCGCGGGCCAGGAAGATGCCGGCGACCAGGTCGGACAGGAGCGTGGAGCCGCCAGCAGCTAGCACGATGCCGATGGCCAGTGCCGAGCTGGAGAAAAACACCACCACATCGGCGAACCCGATCCATTTGAGAAACATGATGCCGAGGATGATCCAGAGCGCGGTCTGGGTGGCGGAGGTGATGATCTGCCGCAGGCCTTTGGGTGTGTGGGCGGCCTTGAGAATGAGGCGAGTGAGGCGGACGATGATGCGCAGGAGCAGCACGCCCACGAGCAGGCCAATGACGGCGCCGGGTATCCGCGGCAGGGTCGAGTTGAGCCAATCGATGACGGGATTGAGGAAGTTACCGGAATTGACGTCGAACGTATGCATTGAGGCTATTGTAGCATGAGCGGAATATGGTTAATTAATATTGACATAAGTGACATTTTTATGCATAATATATTGGTCGAGCGTCCCCAACTATCAAGGAGGAATCATGACGCTGGATTCGACGACTGTCTACGTCGAGGTGTTGCCGCTTCGTGACAACGAATGGGGCAGCAACGCAGAGGTCACCCTACACCGCCCCGGAAGCCCCGTGGAGAGGGAACGGCTGCATGCCGAGCACGGCAGCGATAAGCTGGCCGCGCTGGTGGCCTGGTTGGAAGACCGGGACATCACGACTTTCGACGTTGTTGGCCTTGAGACCCATGTGGGTCCCGAGGGCTTCAGCGGCGGAGCCGTCAACAGCCCGCGCTACTCCTACACGGACGGGACCTGGACGGGTCCCGCCGGCGAGCCGCTCGACGAGCGGCTCGGACAGGTGCAGGTGTTCTGACCCCATTGACCTTGGCGCCGCCCTCGCGGCGGCGCCCCCATCCTGAGTTCTTGAGCCTGAGCGGCTTGAGAATTGAGGATGGGTTTTTAGTTGAGGCGGTCTTGGAGGAGCTTGGTGATGAGCGGCGGGTTGCCCTTGCCGGCGGTGGCTTTCATGGCAGCGCCGACGAGAGCCCCGAGGGCGCGCTGGTTGCCGGAGCGGTAGTCGGCGACGGCTTGCGGGTTGTCGGCCAGGACTTGCTCGACGACTTTGGCCAGCTCACCTTCATCGGACTCCTGGAGCAGGCCGAGCTCTTTGGCCAGAGCGGCGGGGCCCCGATCGTCGTCCCACAGATGAGCCAGCAGGATCTTGGCATTGGACGAGCTGAGCTTGCCGTCGGCGGCCAGAGCACCGACGCCAGCTAGCGTGAGCGAGCTGACGCTGCTATCGGCCAGGCCAGTCCCCTTCTGCTCTTCCAGCCGCACGCGGTCGCCAATGAGCCAATTGAAGGCAAACTTGGCTTGCTCGGGGGCTTCGCTGACCAACCGGTGCCACAGCAGAGCGGCTGGCGGGTCGGCAATGAGCACCTCGGACTCAGCGGCGGGCAGGCCAGCGGCAGCCGTCTCGGCGCGCAAGTCATGCGGCAGCAGGCCGAGCTCGGCGCCGGCGGCCTTGACCATGTCGGCCCGGATGACCAGCGGCGGCAGGTCGGGCTCGGGGAAGTAGCGGTACTCGTCGGCGTCTTCTTTGGAGCGCATGGCATAGGTGGCCTGCTTGGCGTCGTTCCAGCCGCGGGTTTCTTGGCGGATGCGCTCGCCGGCCTCCACCAGCTGGATTTGCCGGTCGATTTCGTACTCGACGGCCCGCTCGATGGCCTTGAAGCTGTTGAGGTTTTTGGTCTCGGTGCGGGTGCCAAACTCCTTTTGGCCATGCGGGCGCACGCTCACGTTGACGTCGAAGCGCATGTTGCCGTAGTAGAGGTTGGCTTCGGATACGCCGGCGTAGCGCACCAGGTTGTAGAGCTCCTGCGCGTAGCCTTTGGCCTCGGCGGCGCTGCGCATGTCGGGCTCGGACACGATTTCCAGTAGCGGCGTGCCGGCGCGGTTGAGGTC
>CAZDGK010000057.1:0-6007 GCA_964505035.1 uncultured Candidatus Saccharimonadales bacterium | reverse complement strand
CTAACGCCTGCAAAATTAACTCGCTGGATCGTTCTACAAAAAGCACGCCGTCACCCCATTGCTGAGGCTCCGACTCATTGTAGGCACATGATTTCAGGTTCTATTTCACTCCCCTTCCGGGGTTCTTTTCGCCTTTCCCTCACGGTACTTGTTCGCTATCGATCATTAGTCATATTTAGCCTTGGGAGGTGGTCCTCCCAGATTCGGCCAGGGTTTCACGTGTCCCGGCTTACTCGAGAACGCAGATATAAGGACCAAAGATTTTCGCGTACGGGGCTTTCACCCTCTATGGCGATCCATTCCAGGATCTTCCACTAACCTTCAGTTTTCTTACCTTACCAGCACCCGGCAGGGATACTGTCGCAATAAAGACCACTCTTAGTGTAACCAGAAGTGCTCTTTATTGGTCATCTGACGTCTCACAACCCCGATTTAATATTCGTCTGCCGACTTATTCGTAAGTAAACTTACGAAAATTAAATAGGTTTTGGCTCTTCCGCGTTCGCTCGCCACTACTAGCGGAATTGAGGTTTCTTTCTCTTCCTGTGGCTACTTAGATGTTTCAGTTCACCACGTGCCCTCCACGTATCCTATAGATTCAGATACGGGTAACCGCGTATAACCACGGCTGGGTTGCCCCATTCGGAAATCCCCGGATCAAAGCTTGATTGGCAGCTCCCCGAGGCTTATCGCAGCCTTCTACGCCCTTCTTCGGTAACTAATGTCAAGGCATCCGTCATGTGCCCTTGTGTAACTTTCTTACAAGAGTTTGACTAGCAGTCAATGACTGCTAGGTTTTCGATACATCTTCACCTTACAGTGAAGTTGGATCGATGAAATTGTTTGTTCACCAATTACTGGGAAGTAATTGGTGTACCCATTTTCCAGATATTCACTTGTTAAAAAACAACTCCGCGTCTTTCAGATTAGATCTGCGCGGAGCCCACATAAGGAGATACGACTCTAACCCTAGGTAGTGACTCCATCGTTATGTCGTTTGCTCATATATGTGGACTCCCTCGAAGCTAACTCTCATAGGTTAGCAGACCAGATTGACCGGGTCAAGAGATTTTATCCGTAAAACGCTAGCCCGTTGCAAAACCATGTTCGCAACGGGCTATTGGAGAGTGCCTCCTAGCCGGCAGCCGCCGGCCAGACGTCGGGCCGGAACTCCCGCCAGACGGCCAGGTCTTCCGGCGTCCGGATCTGCACCCGCTGGTGCGGCTGAGGGCCGAACCGGGTCTCGATCATCGGCTGCAGGTATGAAATGGGCTCACGGCCAAAGAAATTGCCAATGGGCTGACCCAGATCATCCAGCAGCGTCACAACCGGCCGCGCCGCGTACATCGTGCCGGCAAATACCGCTCGGACCTGCAGCTGCTTACGAGCAAACGCTGAGACTCTCAGCGCCATTCGCTCCAACTGCCGCCACAAATCCAGCGGCACCACACCCACATGAATCACCTGCTCGTACTCCGTTCGCAGATCAGTCGCCATATCAAACCTCCTTGGGGTCTTGAGAGTGGCACTATCTGACGGTGCGCCCTACCATACCACAATTACCCGCAAAACAACAAGAAAACCGGCTCTCGGAAATGTCCGAAAACCGGCCTGTCGCTACGAACCCGCCACCAGCTTGGTAACGCGCTCCTCGATCTCGTCGCGGATACGCCGCACCGTCGGCAACGGTTGCTCAGCAGGATCGTCTACCTCCCAGCGGATCACGCCGGGATGATCCCGCAGCCAGTCCGGCACAGCCGATTCCTCGGCCAGCACTACCACGAGTCGAGCCACTGCCAGCATCGCCGGCTCCAGCTGCCGCGGTGAACACTCACCGATATCCAGCCCAACCTCCCGCATGGACGCCAATATGTCGTCCACCAAGCCCATCTCGTTGATGGTCACCTCGCGCGAGGCGGGATGCACCCGGGTGCCGGCCGACTCGGCTGGCTGGCCGGTCAGGTGGCGGTAAAACGCCGCCGCCATCTGACTACGCGCCACATTGCCACGACAAACAAACAAAATGGTCAATCGAACTCCCTACTTGATTGACCACCACCACGGCCACCACCTGGTAGCCGCAGGCCAGTTGGGCCTGATAGCGATGGCGGCCATCACGGATGGTGTAAAACGAGCCGCAGTCCAGCACCGTCAGCGGCGGAAACTCATCCCCCGCCTCGTAGTCACGGATGTAGCGGCGAATCTTGGCCGCCGACAATTTGCGCAGCTTCTTGGGATTCACCCGCAAAGCCGCTATCGGCACGTAGACGATGTCGTCCATGAGCTATCCCTCCCTAGGATAGACTCATGACAATCACCTCCTGTAGTCGTAGGAACGTCGCGTTTGCGACGCAGCCATTATACCGGCCCCGGCGCCGGCGATCTAGACCTCGGTGCTCTGACCGTCCGGCACCAGCCGCACCTCCACGCCGCCGCCCATATCCTTCAGCATCGACACGTACATATCACGCCCCGCCACGCTATTAATGGCATCATGCACCGGAATAGCCACCTTTGGCTTAACCGCACGCAAATATTCAATCCCCTCCGACACCTTCATCCACGGCGCGTCCAGCGGAATCGCCAGCACCTCCACCGCCGGCTCCGGCACGGTCAGCGCGTCGCCCGGATAAAACAGCTTGCCGGCAATCATGTAGCCCACATCCGGCACCACCGGGATCTCCTGGTGCACCAATGCGTGATGTTCGCCCCATACACTCACCTTCACCCCTGCCACCTCCAGCTCATCACCGGCCTTCACAGCCTGCACCGGCACCCCGACATTTGCCAATATCTTCGCCGAACCCTCGTCGGCATATACCTTAGCCTCCGGATTATCCTCCAGTAGCCCACCGATATTCCGCGGCACGCAGTGGTCCTGATGCTGGTGCGTAATCAATATGGCGTCCAGGTCCTTCAAGCCCTCAAACCCGCTCGAAAACACTCCCGGGTCTGTCAGCATCCGAGCCCCAGCCTCCTCGATCAGCAGACATGAATGCCCATACTTTGTAATCCGCATACCCTACTCCCCATTTCTTCATTCATTGTCATCTGCCACCGTCACCAATTCAAGCGTTCAATGGCCAAAAATTAACCCGCCCGGAACATTGCCGGGCGGGCACTAGTAGGAACGCCGATTATCCATTACGGCGGTAGCGGCTGGCCGTACCCCATCGGATCAGGTCGCCGCTATTGGGAGTCAGGCGGCCGGAGCCGATAGCCGACTCAACCTCCTGCGCAACCAGCTCAGCCAGACCACTGAGGTCGATGGCTTGGCCGGGGTAGCGCCTACCAAGATGCTCCCTCACGCTGGCAATCGCCTCAGCATGAAGCTCAGCCCGGCAGGCGCCAGGGTTCCGGTACTTCGGATGGCCGGATTCCTGCTCGACAGCCTGGTAGGCCAGTCGTTCAAGCCGGCCCGACTCGAGCACGAGCGGTGCGGATTGCTGTCCTGAAGCCGTGTCAGAGTCCATTACTGCAGTCATATGGGTTCACCTCTCTTGGTGACTGCATGGCAGAACCGGGTGCGTCGTTGCCCCGGCCCATGGGTTCATACTGTATTCTCTTATGCTCACATTGTCAATGCCTTACATTCGCGGCTGACAGCCTCCCAAACCGCAAACCACTTATGGTCCTATCTGATATTTATGATATAATCATCCTATTGGCCCTTCACGCAGAGAGGTTCAAGTCATGCAACCTGCCAGCAATGATGCCGGCGAGTCTGCATCCAGCAGCAATCTCCTGACCCTCACAGATCGCAGCGGCACCGCTGTCGTCTTCCAGGTCGTGACCGACAGACAGTCCAGCCGGCTCGTCCGGCTTGGCACACTCGATCCGGCCATCACCGCCGTCTGTCTCTATTATGACGGCCGGCTCGTCAGGAGATGCTACCCGGACCATCGCACCGATGACATCCCGAGTAGTCTGCTCGAAAACCCCAGCCAACTGACGCTGGAACTCGAACGCACCTAGCTGTCCAAAGCCCGCCGTCCCACGCCCACAAGGCAACGAGACAGCGGGCTTACTATTCCTTGCTACTTCGCCTGCATTATGCTTAAATACGAGAGTTATTTGTCATCTTCTATCCTTTGAGGCCCATTTGGGGGGCTCGTAGCTCAGCTGGTTAGAGCGCGTCACTGATAATGACGAGGTCGCAGGTTCGAGTCCTGCCGAGCCCACCAAATGGGCCTCAAGCGTATAATCCTCTCATGGGGCATTAGCTCATTTGGTAGAGCGCCTGCTTTGCAAGCAGGAGGTGGCCGGTTCGAGCCCGGCATGCTCCACCAGGATTTATTATCAATTTGGGGCATTAGCTCAGTCTGGCAGAGCGGCCGCCTTGCACGCGGTAGGTCGCCGGTTCGAATCCGGCCTGCTCCACGCTACACCCTGTAGTCGTTCTAGCAGTGTCTTGGAGGCACTCGTGACAAACACCCCAAGCGCCTACCCTGTCGTGGACCGGGCTCAGGTCAACTGGCTCATCGCCCTCGTGGAGGGCATCGCACCCAGTCCCGACGACGTCGTCGGCGTCGCCCGGATCAGAGGCGCCGACGACATCGAGTTCCGCATCGAACTCACCGAAGCCGCTCGAAGCAGCTTCCCGGAACAGGTCTGCGCAGACCTCCACGCGCGCGTCGCCACCCAGCTCAACCATCCGGCACCCGTGTTGCGGTTCTACGTCAACGGTGAGCCACTGTCTCACACCGCAGCCTCCGAGGAAGAAGAGCTAGACTACCTAGCCCACGGCGGCCTCTAGCCACACCGGAGCCCCATCGCATCAGATGGGGCTCTCTTCATGCGTAATGATCAGGTATACTGTTCTTATGCTTAGTTGGTCCAGCTTTATTATCGGCATCCTGGTCGCCGGCGCCGGCGCGGCCGCCCTCAAGTACAATTACCAGCTGGTCAATATGACCGGCCAGCAAGACTGGATCGAGAACCTTCTCGGTGGCGGCTCCACCTATTTCGTCTACAAAATCGTGGCTGTCCTCGTAGCCGTTGGTGGCGTCATCTACGCTGCCGGCCTCGGCGATGCCGTCTTTGGCTGGTTGCTCACGCCGCTCAAAGGCACCTTCGGCCCACTGGGCAAATAACTCTCTCCACTCCGTCTGCTATAATCTCGGCACGGCCCACTCAAAACCGATTGCGAAAGGAGTGGCCATGTTCCTCACCGAGGACGAAGTCCGTACCGCCTACAGCCAGCGGCTCCACCTCGCCTGCGAGGTGGCTACCCACCTGCTGACCCATCCTTGGGTCAGCGGAGTCGAGCTGTTTGGTAGCCTGGCCTTGTCACTGCGCGGCGACCGGCGCCTATTCATCGACCACTGGCCAGATATTGATCTGGTCATCGAGAGTGAAATGGGCTGGGCCATCTCCAGCCTGGAGCTGGAAGACGCCATCTACCCCAACGGCCGGGCCTGGCGCTTCCGCACCAGCGACAATGCCCTCACCGGCAGGCATCCCAGCCCGCTGCGCCGCTACGACCGCCAACACCGGCCCGACCTCTGGGCCACCAAAGACGGCGTCGACCAGCCAGTACTGGATGTCCGTATCTGGCCCAAGGGCTGGAGGGACCGGCGGCGCGAAATCTTGGCCGCCATGAATGAGCACTTCGACCCGCGCGACCCGCGCGAAACCAAGCTCATCGCCGACAACTACCAGTTTGTCGAAACTGTGGCAGCCCAGGCTCTCCCGTTTCTACCCGAGCATGGTTATTTTCGCCACTAGCCAGCCGCCCGGCCGGACCCCACCCGGGGCCCGGCCATCATTTTGTGCATACTAAAAACCGCCCTACGGCGGTTTTTAGTAATTTGCCATTCTATCGTGCAGTGTAACTCGACCTAGAAGTACCGCGTCCTGGCAGTCAAGATCACATCCCATTGCTGAGCAGATCAAATCGACTAACCGAGACGGCCAAGGGTCATGCCCTTGGAACCTCTTGCGAGGTCGTAACTCCCTAGAAAGGAGGTGATCCATCCGCAGCTTCCGCTACGGATACCTTGTTACG
>CAZDGK010000056.1:3113-6363 GCA_964505035.1 uncultured Candidatus Saccharimonadales bacterium | reverse complement strand
ACCACACGGGCAGCAGCCGGTTCCAGCCCATGCTCCAGTGCTTCACCGCGAAATGCAGCGGGATGAGCGAGAGCGGCAGGGCCGGCGACAGGCAGATGACCGCGGTGACCAGCCACCAGATGAACGCGCCGGTGAGGCCGGCGTCGACCAGGGCGCCGAAGCTGGTGCCGAAGCCGTAGTGGAACAGCTCGATCAGCACGGCGACGAACGGCACCTGGGCCAGCAGCAGGATGATCCTGGCTTGGCCCATCACTTGGTGGCCGCTGGTGCCCTTGGCCTTGATCTTCTTGGCGACCAGGCCGATGGTAACACCGCCGGCCACGATGGCAACGGCCGCCGTGGCGAAATTGGACAGAATGGCGAAGTTGTTCAAAACTACTCCCCTCATAGGGCGGATGTAGCTATATTATACCATGACGTGCGGCCTAGAGCAAGCCTTCGGCGCTGAGGGCTTCCTCGACGACCGGTTCGGGCTCGGGCTTGGGGTCGGCTGGCAGGTGCAGGCTGGCGACGGCATCGTAGAGCAAGAAGAGGTAAATATTGACCGGGGCGAGCAGCAGCACATTGACGACGACACCGTAGATGGCATTGACGAAGGTCTGGTCCTGGCCCAGCAGCATGGCCAGATAGACTACTGGGATGTAGAGGGCGGTCAGGAGGAGCAGGGTGAGCACCATCATGTAGGCTAGGCGGCCGGTCACGGCCCAGTAGCGGCCGAGGGTGAGGCGGCGGCTAAAGCGCAGCGCGTCCCAGGGGCGCAGGCCGGCTTCCACCGCGCCGTAGAGCGACAGGGTGAAGCGGCCGAGCCACCAGACGGTGGGAATGGCCAGCAGGAGCCCAACGAGGCCGAGGATGAGCTGGTCGGCCAGGGTGATGTTATTGGTGCTGGGGTCGGCGCCAATGAGATAGATGACGATCCCTAACCCCGCCGGCATTGCCATGAAAATGATGACGGTAAGTGTCAGCACAAAGCGGAGGAACGAGGCTGAGCCGTCGTAGTAGGACTTGGCTAGCTTGGGCTTGAGATGCGACTTGACCGCGTGGATGACGGCGTACATCAGCGCCACGTCCATGATGAGCACGGCAATATTGGCATAGGCATTGAAGGCGCCAACCTGGTCGGCCTGGAATAGCCAGGAGAGCAGGCTGATCGGCACCGCCACCAGCGCGGCGATGAGCATGTAGCGCCACCAGTGCTTGGCGAAAACGCGGCCGGTATCGGCGGTGAGACGCCAGATGGACGGAAGCTTAATGGTTTGGCTGCTCATACGTGGTCCTCCATGGTTCGTAAGCGACGGATGCGGTCTTCGATCGGCGGATGGGTGGAGAGCAGGTTGGCGACGGCCCGGCCGAGTCCGCCTCCCTGGCCCTTGAGCGGGTCGGAGATGTAGAGCGGAGCGGTGGCGGAGTTGGCGCGCGAGAGGCCGCGCGGGTCGGCGGCGATCTTCTCGAGGGCGCTGGCCAAGCCCTCCGGGTAGCGCGTCAGCAGGGCGCCCGAGGCGTCGGCCAGGTACTCGCGGCGGCGCGAGATGGCTAGCTGGATAAGGGTGGCAATAATAGGAGCCAGGATGGTGGCGATGATGCCGACGGCGATGAGCGCCGGGTTGGCCGGCCGCTCGTCCTCGTCGCTGCCGCCCCAGAAGCTGATGCGCAGGAAGAAGTCGCAGAGGACGGCCACTACCGACACGAGCGCGACGACGACGGCCATGAAGCGGATGTCATAATTGCCGACGTGGCTGAGCTCGTGGGCGATGACACCCTCAAGCTCGGTCTTGGTGAGCTTGCCCAGGATGCCGCTGGTGACACAGACCACGGCGTGCTGCGGGTCCCGGCCGGTGGCGAAGGCATTGGGGCTGGGGTCGTCGATGATGTAGACCCGGGGCATGGGCAGGCCGGCGGCGATGGTGAGGTTTTCGACCACATTGTAGAGCTCGGGAGCGTCGCGCTTCTCGATGGGCTGGGCGCCGGACATGGCCAGGGCGATCTGAGACGAGAAGGCGTAGGTGATGATGGCGTAGGCAAGTGTGCCGATCATGACGGCTGGAAAGTAGCTGGGCCGGCCAAAGGCATAGGTGAGCACATAGCCGAGCCCGCCGACGAAGACGATGAAGCCAGCCAGTAGCAGCCAGCTATTGCGCTTATTAGCTGCTATGTTGCTGTACATCGATGTGGTGGACCTCCTGAGTGGGTGGGATGATGGCCACGGATTCGGGCTCGTCGGTCTCGGCGTCGTCTGCTGGCTCACCGGGGCCTTCGGTGATGGGCTCGGGCGCCGGGGCGGGCAGGCGCTCGTCGAAGTGCTCGGGCGAGGCTAGCCGCTCCGTGAGCGTGGCCAATTTGGCCTGAATGTCGGCCACCTCGATGGCCGGGTAGACACGCTCGATCAGCTCCAGGGTAGTGGCCACTCGCACGGCCACGGCAAAGCGCAGATTACTGTCGTCGCGGACGAGGTCGATGGCCACGGCCGACGGCAGCTTGATCAGGTCGCGGCGCAGCGCCAGGCCCATGCCCATGGCCTCGGCGGCTGGGAGTTCGTCGGCCAGGCGGGCCAACATGGGGCCAAGCTCGATGGCCTCTTGCCAGGACTGGGTGTTGCGGTAGTCAGCCAGCGTCACGGTAGGCTCCTAGAACTTGACCGCCACCGGGGCCTCGACCTCGGCTTGGTTATCGACGCCAAAGAATTCGCGAGTGGTGAAGCCAAGCATGTTGGCAAACAGATTGGTCGGGAAGACCTGGAGCTTCATGTTGAAGTCGCGGACGTTGGCATTGTAGAAGCGGCGGGCGGCCTGGATCTTGTCCTCGGTGTCGGTGAGCTGGTTCTGGAGGTCGAGGAAGTTTTGGTTGGCCTTGAGGTCGGGGTAGTTCTCGGCGACGGCGAACAGACTCTTGAGGGTGCCGGCCAGAGCGTTCTCGGCCTGGGCCTTCTGGTCAAGGGTGCCGGCGTCCATGGCGGCGGTGCGCGCCTTGGTGACGTCCTCGAAGACGGTTTTCTCGTGGGCAGCGTAGCCCTTGACCGTCTCCATAAGGTTGGGGATGAGGTCATAGCGGCGCTTGAGCTGGATAGTGATATCCGACCAAGCTTCATCGACACGCACGCGCGAACGGATGAGGCCGTTGTAGACGGCGACCACGGCTACGACCAGAACAACCAGAACAATAATGACCACTGTAGCTAACATGAGCGCAAACTCCTCTTTGCTAGCCTGCAGTATAACAGAAACGCCGGCATGAGCCTACCCAATGCGGGTGG
>CAZDGK010000056.1:0-3013 GCA_964505035.1 uncultured Candidatus Saccharimonadales bacterium | reverse complement strand
GCGGGTAGGTGCAGTCATCGGTCCTCCTTCGGGGACTTGATGGGATGACGTTGGTGTGATTATAACATAATTAGGCACTTGTGGCAAACACAAATCTGTAGACATGACGCACATATTATGGTACTGTGTATTCGCTTCCGTCCGGGCCATCCTGGACGGATTGTTCGTTGCCAAATTGTCCGCAACGATCCCCAAACCGCCAACCGAGTTGACCGAAAGGACCAACATGAAACTCGGAAGAAAAGGCAGGCTCGCTACGGGCCTGTTCGTTCCTCTGCTCGGCCTGGTTCTACTGGCCGGCTGTGGGCTGTTCGGCGATGATGCCCGCGTGCTGCTCCGGAGCGATGCGCCGACCAACGGCTACAACGCTTCGATGCTGTACAACATCAACGCCAGCCCCGACGGCTCCAGCGAGACAAACCAGATCGTCTACCGCGGCATGAACGGCGAGAGCCCCATGCCGCTGCTGTCGACGGTCTTCGGGAAGGGAGCTTCCAGCAGAACCCAGGTGGCGCAGCTGTCGACCGAGAATGGAACGGTCGTCAACGCGCTGAGCATGAACCGGCGAGGGGCCACGGTCGGCCTGACCGATTACCTCGATGCCGGCCTCACCACCTACGAGCAACGCGATGTCCTGGGGCACCACGTCTGTGGCGCCAAGGTCCGGATTGATTTCAAGCCGAATATCGCGCAGGTCGTCATGAACGACAAGTATCGCCGGGCATGGGACGCGCTGTTCTACTACAGCGTCCCGTGCGGAGTGGCTCAGACGGACGCGGCCAAGGCCGCCCCGACCGCCGCTCCGGCTCCGTCGGCCACCGCGACACCCGCCCCCGCGGGCCCGGTGGTGACGAAGCCCAGTCTCACTCTCGACATCGACAAGGCCAAGCTGTTGGCGCTGGTGATCGACCAGCAAATGACGCCGCGCGTCACCGGCAAGCCCATTCTCTTCAACCGGGGTCACTCGGTGACGATCGTGGGCGGCAAGGCCGCTGGGCTGATCGGCGGCTGGTGGGAATTCCCCGTCGGCCTGATCAACGCCAGCAACATGGTGATCGACATGGTCAAGGATCTGGACTCACACGACTGGCTGAGCTTCGGCGACGGCAGCAACGGTGGTCTGGTCTACTCGGCGGGTGACGCCGATGTGTACCTGTCGCTCAAGAGGATCTTCCTGAATCGGCAATCGTCGTACCTGGTGAACTTCCGCCAGTCCCCATTGGACCCGTGGCAGCGCGTCAGGATCGACCCGATTTACAACACTGAGTGGAACGACTTCACTCAGAACTACAAGGCCCTCACAGGGAAGGATGCTCCGGACATCGACAGCATGGTGAACAAGGACACCGGGCTGCCGAAGGACATCGACGACCCAACCAAGGACGACTCCAAGGCCCTCAAGGAGATCGAAACCGCAGGCTGCCAGAACTGTCCGAATCCCGAGCTGGAGCAGATCCAGTTCGTGAACCCGGACACGAATCAGCCGCTCTACGCGATGACGATCCGGGGCTGGTTGGGCTCCAACAGTTCCCTGTTCATGTTCGGCAACGTGCCCGGCAGCGTCGACGGCTACCTGAAGCAGGCGGAGAATTACCGCACGCAGCACGGTATGTCGGCCTGTCCGATTCAGCGAGACGAGAACGGCAAACAGCTCGATGACGCCCACCAGTACTCCTCGGAGGACTGTGCGCGGTGGCTTCGCGAAGGTGCCCTGTCGGACATGCTGACCCAGAACCCGAACAACTTCGGGTTCGACCTGGTCGGCCAGTTCCAGGTCCGCGACAATTCGTCGTGGGCCAGCCACTGCACTGGCAGCGGCAAGGACACCTACTGCACGTTGGTGGCAACGAACCGGCGGCTGGACGCCAGCTACCTGTTCACCGACGCTGGAGACAAGCTCCACAAGGCTTGGACCATCCTCCAGCTGCTCGGCGAGGTGGGCATGCGAACGCTCGGCATGAGCTATGCCAGCGGCGTGTACGACGGCAACGGCCTGGACTTCGCGATGGCGCAGCCCCAGGTCTACAACGCCTACTACACGAACATGGCCGACCCGGCCCATCCGTACAACCCCGAGCTGCTGTTTGGCCTGGACGCGCGAGCGCTCCAGCTGCCCAACACGCTCGGTGAGGCCGCGGGTTTCCTCGGCCTGAAGTAAGGGCTTCTCGCGCCCAAAAGAGCCCGATGGCGATTGCTGTCGGGCTCCTTCTTTTATTTATGCTCGTGAGCTTTTATTAAGAATGGCCCGGAAACGGCCACCTGGATGCAGGTTGGTAGTTTCCGGGCGGTATCACGCGGCGCTCAGATGCTGGGCGCGATATCTGGCAGCCTCCTCGTGGCTGACCTTGAGCCAGAAGTCGAGCTTGTGGCAGACCCGACTGAAGTAGTCGTAGGCCTCCAGCTCGCGCAGGATGGCGGGGTTGGGCGAGAAGGCGATGATCGGCCCATCGAAGTGCAGCGCCCGCAGATGAGCGGCGAGCAGCAGCGCACCGACGGGGCCGGCCGGGTCGGTCGCGTCGTACAGACGGCCGCCGGCCTGGGCTTCGCCCTGGACCGCCACGATGTGGACGGGCAGCGTCTCCGGGTCGCGGAAGTAGGCCAGAGCCTCGGTGGTGCCCGGTACGAACACCAGCTCGACGCCAGGGATGGTGCCGAGGTGCTGAACGTAGCTGGGCCACGAGACCTTGGAGTACTCCACGATCAGTAGCCGGATGGCCGGGTCGATCTCGCTGGCCAGCAGCACGCGGCCGCGATGCGGTGCAGTCATCAGTGCCTCCTTGGTGAGGGTGTAAGTTCGGATGACGCGACCCTACTGTAACATGTAGGGTGATGTTTGGCAATAATTGCTTGGTGGGCGGGGTGGGTCTCGAACCCACAAGCCCGGTAAGGGGCAGCGGATTTTAAGTCCGCCGTGTATACCATTCCACCACCCGCCCGGGTGGCATACGGATAATTGCTTGGAGGCACCTACCGGAATTGAACCGGTGTACGCGGTTTTGCAGACCGCTGCGTA
>CAZDGK010000055.1:0-6682 GCA_964505035.1 uncultured Candidatus Saccharimonadales bacterium | reverse complement strand
ACCTCGAGCACAGCGAAGTGCGCAAGGGTACCGTCTTTACCATCGAGCTGCCCACGGCCTAGCTATCGCGTTTATAAAAGAGAAACCCGGGAGTCGAATGTGACTCCCGGGCACTACCAGTTTGAACTGGCACTAGGCGTGGGCATCGGCGTCGGCCGTGATGGCGGCGGGCGATGCGCCTGCCTCAATCTCGGCCCGCAGTTGCGCGACCCGCGCAGCGCCCGCGTTGATAGCGGTCGCTTGCTGGACCTGACGCATCAGTCCCTCCGGCGAGTTCGCGGCCAGATCGGCCCGACCCAGCGCGGTGGCGAAGCGGCGTTCGATCTGCTCACGGACCTCGTCGAAACTCGGTCCGGAACCCTGCGCCGTGCCGCCCATGATCTCGAGCGACTTAGCCACGGTCTCCTGCATCTTGGCCTGCTCCAGCTGACTGAGCAGCTTGGTGCGTTCGGCCAGATGGCCCTGCAGTAGCTGAGCGTTGTCCTCGACGGCCCGGCGGGCCTGGGTCGAGGCAGCGAGAGCCGATTTGTGCAGGTTGACCAGATCGGTGAGGAGCTCCTCAGCCGTCACCAGTTGAGTGGCGAACGTCTGAGCAGTGCGCTCGTATTCCTGAGCCTTCTCCTCGTCGCCGCTGGTGCGGGCCTCAGCGGCCAGCACCAAGGCTTGCCGGGCGTTCTCGGTGAGCTTGCCCACCTCCGCCTGCCTACGGGACATCTGCATCTCCAGCTGGCGCTGGTTGCCGATGACGGATGCCGCCTGTTGTACCAGTCCCTGGTGTCCGCGCTGGAGCTCCTCGATGGCTTGCTGGATGACGACCGCGGGGTCGGCATACTCGTCGATCTTGTGACCGAGCAGCGCCATGAAGTACTTCCAGCCCTTGACGAATGGGTTCGCCATTTCTGTCCCTTCGGTTTGGGGAACGAGACACGAGTCGGTCGGCGACCGCTCGCATTAGGCAATCATAGTATACTTTTGCGTATAAGTCAATAGGTTTGATGTACCTAGCGGCGCACCGCCAGCACGCCCATAGCCACAAATCCGGCACCAAAGCCGATCAACGTGCCCGGGCCCAGCTGATTGGCCCACAGCCCTACCCCCGCACCCACTGCTAGCAGGCCGACAAACAAAATCCCTCCGGCTTCATATTGAGTTTCACGGTCCTTGGCCACGCTGTCAGTCTCCCTTAAGTTATGCGCATAATACGGCAGGACCGCCGCCGGCTCAAGCACCCGCCCAATCCAAAACGGACCCGGGGTGGGTCCGTTTTGGCAAAGGATGCTTTTGGGTGCTTAGCGGGTCACGCTGATGGTGGCGCCGTTCTCGGCGTTCGGAGCGTTCACGGTGATGCGGTTGCCAGCGGCACTCACTACCGTGTAGTCAGAGTTGTAGGTCGCGCCCGAGTCGGTGCAGACCGAACCAGTCGGGCTCTCAGTACCGCCCGTCGGGTCAATCGGCAGGTCGGCGATGTAGGTCGGGACCAGGTCGGTACACAAGTCGAGGTTGGAGACGCCGGCTGTGCTCGTCAGTGTCTTGGCCGTGGTGGTGATGCCAACCGGCAATGCACCGTTGTGGGCCGACATGTACTGGCCAATAGCGTTCAGGACAGCGTTTACGTCAGCGCGGCGCTGGGTGTTGTTGGCGTCCTGGAAGTGCCGGGCCGGGTTAATGGCAATAAGCGCAATCGTCAGCAAAATGGCCAGGATGCCGATGACCACAAGCAGCTCGATCAGGGTGAAGCCACTTTGCCGCTTAAGATATTTAGTGAAATTCATGAAAGCATAACCTTTTTATAGTTACTTTTAAGTGTAGAGAAAGGTAGACCAAAGTCAATACGTAAGCGTTTTGCACAACCCCAAGATGGCACGGGCTAGCGGCTGACTAGCTTGATTGCGGAGCCAGAAAATTGGTCAGTTGTCGCGGCTTGCGCTCGCTCAGTAGCGTGCGCAGCTGGGTCTTGGTGAGCTGCCCTGTGACCGCCTTCAGGCCATAGGCCGGCGCCGGCACGGCCGCCTCCACTCGGGCGCCGGCTGTCTCGCAGGCGGCTCGCGCGGCTTCGTAGAGCGCTCGATTAGTCACATACACGATCATCGTCATGTCACCGCCAGCCACCACCACGCCGCGCGTCTCCGCCGCAAACGGCATGCGCTCCAGCGCCTCCTTGATGGCGGCCTGGTCTTTGGCGGTGTCGGCATATTGCAGGCTCCGCTGAAATACCAAGCTGTCATCCATCACAATCATCAGCCGCTGGTCACGCAATGCCTGCCTGTCGACCAATTGCCGCATCACGCCCTCAAGCCCGGCCGGGTCGGCTACTTCTAGGTTCTGAATCACCTCGGACGGCCAGGCTTGGGTGCTCAGGCGGTGGCTCCGGTCATACAGCGACGCCCCAGCGCTAGTGAGGTACACGATCTGGCCTGGTTGGTCTGCAAACAGCACGTTAGTTAACGAGACTCCAGCTAGTTACTGTCACGACATTACCTCCCGCTACCCCCACCACCACTTGCACCCGGCGATGGCTGCTGCCGACGACACCGTCGGCTGTAATCGTCTTGGTGGTGGTTCCGCTTACGCTAATTGTAGCAGTCCCGGCTCCCAGCGCCACCGTTTCGCCGGCATAGCCCGGGTCGCGCACCACTCGCAAGACGGCGTTGTTGGCGCCAGACTCGGCCGTATACAGCGCCTGCTCGCCGGTGGTGTAGGCCGAATCTGCCCGCAGATTGGCGACCGTGGCCACCGCCAGCGCCCCCGTCAGCGTAATGGCCACCGCCGAAAACACCAGCAGCAATATCAGCGATTGGCCACCCTCTCCCAGCTGCCACCAGCGCGTTCTGCCGCTCATCGCCGCCCCGCCGTCAGGCTAAAGTGCTGTGTGGAGGCTTGGCCGTGCAGCATTGCCTTGCTGGTCACTGTGAAGCTAATGCGCGCCGTGTCCGGCTGTCCCGGCTCGCCCAGCCGCTGCACGCTCCAGTCGGATATCGTGGTCTGGTCACCATTGAGATTGGCGGTCCCGGCGCCATTGGTCAGCTCTAGGTTGCCGCCCGCCAGGTCATAGGTATTGCTCACACCGCCAATCGTCAGCTCCAGGCTGCTGCCGCTACCGCCCAGGGTCGCCGGGTCCACGATCGCGCTGGCTCGCGTCACGTCATAGCTGAGCCGCTGCAGGATGTAGCGCCCGTCCTGTGCCACCGCTGAGGTGGCCTCGTATTCTGTCTGCGCCGCCAGTACATTGGTAAATAAATCGGCCAACATCAGGCTAAAGATAGCGGTCAGTGCCATGGCGACCAGTAGCTCTATCAGCGTGAAGCCACCCTCGGGTTGTAGCTGGTCGGATGTGCGCAGTAGCTTCATGGCGTGTAGTCCACCTCGGTATCTTGCAGGGTGGGGGTGTTCGTGCCGTCCGCGCTCGTCAGTGTCGCCCGGTAGCGGAAGTACCGCCCGCTCACTGCCGCCAGAGCAATCGGCCCGCCGCTGCTATACGATGTGCCGGCCGTGCCATCCGGGCCAACGTAGCTCCAGGTGGCGTTATCGTCGTTGGAGGCGATCTGCAGCGTGATGGTAGTGCCGGCCGGCGTCGCCGCTGCAAACGCCAAGTGGTTAAAGGCGCTACCACTGCCTGCATCAAAGCTCGGCGATTCGTAGGTGCCACTGAGCTGGTAAGGCACGCCCGAGCCCGCCCCCAGTATCACCTCGCCACCAGCCGAATTGGTGGTAGCCGTGTTGGTCAATGTGCCGCCATCGAAGTCGCTCTGCGTCGTCTGCGTCCAGGCCTGATTGCCGGTATAGCGGGTGAAATACGCCTCAGCCGACACGCTGCCGACTCCCCAGCTCACGCTCATCGTCACATGCTTGGTAGCCGGATCAACCGCACCCCCCGCCGCCACAATCTGACCGCCGCTATCCCGCTGCGCGTCGCTGATCACCACTTGCCGCGTAAACTCATTAATGCTCTCACTGCCCGCCGCTAGCACCCACGATGATCCCGACACCGCCGGGTGGTACGTGCCATTGGTCGCAATGCCCGACCAATCCTTCGCCCACACCACCCGCGTCGCCTCACTGGCCTCCCGCAGCAGGCCAGTGGCCATCACACGCTCGGCGCTGTTGGCCCGCCCGCTACGCGCCACCGCCACGCTCATGAAGATGGCCGGTATCAGAATAGCCGACAGCGCCATGATCACCAGCACTTCAATGATGGTCGACCCTCGCTGTGGCTCCATCCGTCTCATCAATTCACCGTAATCGCGCCGTAGCGATTAATGGTCAAGGTCTTCGAATCGCTACTCACCGTATTAGTGATGGTGATGGTATCAGTGCCGCTACTCCAGCCACTAATCTCGCCAGACCCGGCCTCAAACACCACCTCCCCGCCCGAAAACGTGCTGCTCAGACTAATACTGGAAACCGGGCTCACCACCGCGTTATCGGGATCACCGCCGTCATAGCTGCTACCTCGGAACAGCGTGTAGCCGCCGCTCGCCACCCGCACGCCTTGCGCCGCCGCCGTGCTGCCCGTGCCGGCATCGCCCGCCATGGCCTTCGCCTGCTGGTCCTTGAGATCGGCCACCAAGGTTTGCGTCACGCCCACCAAGTCTCCCTGCGTCTGCGGCCGGACCAGATTCACCATCGCCACCCCGATCACAATCGCCAGGATCGCCATGACCACCAGCACTTCAATGAGTGTGAAGCCGGCCGCACCCCCGCTAGTGCGCATTGACCTGACCAATCAGGCCGTAGATTGGACCGATAATCGATATCATCATCCCGCCCACCATCACGCCAATTACTACCAGCAAGATTGGCTCGAGCAAGGTGGTCATGGTTCTGAGCGTTGAGTCCACCTGCGCCTCAAAGTACTCGTTGAGGTCCTGCATCGCTGTCTCGAGGGTGCCGCTCGTTTCGGCTGCTTCCACAATCCGCAGCATCATGCCGGGTACCACCTTGCGGCCAGCCTTGAGACCAGACGCTAGCGGGTGCCCGGTGCTCACCACCTCCTGGGTGTGTGCGACCACGGCCACAACCTCGCGTTTATTAACCACATTCTTGGCCAGCTCAAGCGCTTCGACGATCGGCAGGCCGGCATGCAGCAATTGGCTGAGACTGCGAGTGAGGCGCGCCAGGTCGATGGCCCGGCCCAGCCGGCGCAGCAGCGGCAGGCTATACAAAGCGTTAATCACCTGGCGCCGGTTGCGCTCAAACAGCACCACCACGGCCACGATCGCCGCGATGAGCCCGCCGAGCAGGTATGGCCAATACGCCAGCATAAACGTCGACACCCAAAACATTACCTTCGTGGTGATCGGCAGCGGCACATGCAGGCTCACGAAAATCTTCGACACCCGCGGGATCACAAACGACAGGATCAGCACCAGCACGCCCATGAACACCACGCAGATGAAGGTAGGGTAGGCGAGTGACGCCCGGATATTGCTGCTAAACTCCATCTCTTTCTTGATACTATCAACCATGTCCTTCAGGGTCTCATCCAATGTGCCAGCTTCCTCGGCCGCTTTTACCAGGTTGACCATCACCGGATCAAACGCCTTGGGCGACCGCGCCAGCGACACTGACACCGTCCGTCCTTCACTCAAGTCAGCTTTGAGTAGCAGGAGCACCGCGCGCAAATTACCCTTAGCCTCTTCCAGCATCGAATCCACCGCCTCGATGATGGGGATGCCGCTCGAGAGCATAGTGCCCAGATTGGATACTAGTGCCAGTTTGTCCTTGCCCGATAGCCGCAGGCTCATTCGGTGGTCATCCTCAGGACTTCTTCGATCGTCGTCACGCCATTGCGGACCTTCACCAGGCCGTCGTCCATCATCGTGGTCATGCCTTCCTTGAGCGCCTGGGTCATCATCGCATCCGAGTTGGCCTTGGTGGTTATCAACGTCTGGATGGCTGCGGACACCACCATCACCTCGAAGATGCCAATGCGGCCGGTGTAGCCGGTGTTGTGACAGACATTGCAGCCCTTGCCGCGGTAGACCCGCACTTTGCCACTATCGCCAAAATGCTTGGTGAGCAGCTCAGGCTTGAGCGCCGCCAGCTGCGGCGCCAGCACCTCGTCGCCCGTCCAGCCGGATTTACCCAGTGTCAGGTCGGCGCTCACCTTGCACTTTTCGCAAATCTGCCGCACCAGCCGCTGCGCAATGATGGCATTAACCGTGCTGGCCACCAGAAACGGCTCAATGCCCATATCGAGTAGCCGTGGCAAAGCGGTACCTGAGTCATTGGTATGGAGCGTGCTCAGCACTAGGTGGCCGGTCATAGCGGAGTTTACGGCGATATCGGCCGTCTCCTCGTCGCGAATCTCACCGACGTAGATAATGTTCGGGTCTTGGCGCAAGATACTGCGCAGGCCGGTGGCAAACGTCAGATTGGCCTTGGGATTTACCTGTATCTGGTTGAGTCCCTCAATCTGGTACTCGACCGGGTCCTCGATGGTGGCGATGTTTTTCTCGCGGGTATTCAGGATCTTCAAAATCGCGTACATGCTGGTGGTTTTACCGGAGCCGGTCGGACCAGTCGACAAAATCATGCCGTACGGCTTGCCCGCCGCCGCCCGCACCTTGGTGAGGTCGGACTCACTCATGCCAAGGTCGGCCAGGCCCAGCTGGCGGAAGTGGCTGGTCAGCAGCCGCAGCACCACCTTCTCGCCTGCCACTATTGGCACAATGCTCACGCG
>CAZDGK010000054.1:0-6778 GCA_964505035.1 uncultured Candidatus Saccharimonadales bacterium | reverse complement strand
TCCTGCCCACCAGCACCATTGCCGAGAAGGCTGCTGCCAGTCTCAAGGACGGCGTGCTCACCATCAGCATCCCCAAGGTCCAGCAGGACAAAGTCAAGAAGATCAAGGTCAAGCCGGTTTAGCCAGCAACCAGTCAGTCCCAAAAAACCACCGCCCGCGGTGGTTTTTTAGTCCCAGCCCTGCCCCAGTCAGGATACTAAAAAACGCCCCGGAGGGCGTTTTTTGAGACGGGATCGGGTCCTATTGGAACGTCGTGATCACGAACTGGACTGCGGCAAACGCCAGGATGGCCACCACAATACCGATGATCGCGTACAGGATGGTCTGCTTGGCTGCCTCCACCGCCTTGGGGTCACCATTCGAGATAACGTAGCGCAAGCCACCAATGATCAGGAACAGCACGGCCACCGCACCCACTAGGAAGATCAGCGTGTTGGCGATGGTCTGGAAGATACCGCCAGCGCCAAACAAGTTGTCCGAAGCGTTGTTAGGAGCCGCACACTGGGCGCCTGCGTCCAGCGGGTTAGAACTCGTCGGACCGCCAGTACAACTAGCGGGCGCGGCGTAGGCCGGAGCGGCCAGGGCCAGAAAGCTGCTCAGGCCCAGGGACATGGCTAAGGCCGGGACTATGGCAAACACCTTGCCGAGTTTTGAGATACTCATCGGACGCTAAAACTCCTTACAAATTCAATATTAGTACTCTTACGCCGACCTTACCATATCGCCACAACCGTGGCAAATTGCTTGGCTACGCTAGAATGTTGTAGATACAAACGACACGATAGCAAATGCCGCGATCGAGAGGATCAAACCAATCACCGCGTACAACACAGTGTTGCGACCAGCCTCAGCCGCCTTGGCATCACCGTTCGAAATCACGTACCGCAAGCCACCAATGATGATCATCAGGACTGAAATCGAGCCGATCACAAAGATCAAAGCGTCCGTGATCTGCTTAAACAATTGCCCCAGCGTCACCGTGCTACAGCTACTACCGCACGCCTGACTAGCACTGTGGTTAATGATGTCTCCCGCGGTACTTGCCAGCATCAGGATGTGAGAAAAGTCCATGTCTCCTCCGTTTATCGTTTAGTTTAGAGCGAGCTGCCGATAAATGTCACGGCCGCGTACGCCCCGATGGCTACTACCAGGCCGACCACCGCATACAGCACCGTCTCCCGGCCCTGCTTGAACCGCTGAGGGCTACCCGCCGACGTCACCATTTGCAGGCCGCCGACGATGATAAAGACCACCGCCAGGCCGCCAATCAGCGCAAACAAAAACGCGATGACCTTGGTGATCGCCTCGCCGATATTTGTCGTGGAGGTTGGCAGGCCGATATCATTGGCATTCACCGATATTGCACCTAGCAACCGCAATCCCATATCGCTCATCTAAAACGCTCCTGCAACTATCGACACTACACTAAAGGCCAGCAGGGTCACCACCAAGCCAGTAATAGCATACTGGATGATCTCCTTGGCCCGCTTCAGCTTGGCCGGGTCACCAGCTGCCGTCACATACCAGATACCGCCCACCATGATGAAGATTACCGCTAGGCCCCCGGCCAGCGCCAGCAGAATGTGAATCACATTCACCACTACGATGAAAATCTGGCTCACTCCCGTAATCTGTAGCTTACCACCCGGGCAGGGTAGGTTGTCGTACAGGCTCGGCAAGAAGCCGGTCTTTGTACCGCAAGCATCCGCCAGCTTAAACCAATGTGCCAGGCTCATCAGCTCGCTCATCCGAGCACCCCTCCAGGAATAATGAAGTTGATAATCGCGTAGGCTGTCACAAACAGCACCAGCGCCGTGATGGCATTGATGATACGCTCCTTGGCCTTCTTGACCATCGAAGGGTCACCAGCCGATGTCATGTACTGGATACCAGCGATGATGAGCATCAGCACAATGATCAGGCCAACCGCTCCCGCCAGCAGCTTGAGAATCTCCTTCACATAGAAGATGATCGCTCCGCCACTGGCCGGATCGTTCGGCACCGAGCCAGCCGGACAGCCACCGGTATCGCCTGGAATCAATGGCGCCCCCAGCTTCACACAGTCTGCCGCCGACGCCTCCAGCCGCACTACCGCCAGGCCGTTTGGTGTCGTCTCAAGTGCAAGCGGAGCCACAAAACCGCTCATGATTACAGCGAGAATAAGGGCCGAAAATACGCGTCTCATTGGCCAGATTGTAGCCAACCCTAGAACAATAGTCAAAACCATCTTTGACGTATACGTCAAATTGTGGTACGTTCAAGCATTGTGTTTTGGCGCAAATACATCTGGAATAGGGGCGTAGTCACACGGTTGCTTCAGGGGACCGTGTTTGCGCTTGCCCTGAGCCTGGCTACCGCACCAGCCGCTCTGGCCGCCGACGAGTCCTACACCTGGACCGATTCAGGTAGGACCGGCTTCGTCGCCACCGACGGCAACTTCGGCACCGCCACCTACACCTTCACCAAGACCAGCGACACCGCCGGCCAGTTCACCTTTACCGCCACCAATGTCACCTTCACCTGTGCCACCGCCACCGCCACCCGAGACCTCACCATCCAGATCTCCGACGCCGCCTACGCCGCACCCGGCGCCACCTTGGCCAGCAAACCTGAGCCCACCGATGGCTGTGGCTTCACCATCGCCACGATCAACAGCGCTGGCCTCAATCCAGTCACCGGCCAAGTCAACACCGGCTCGCAGCCCGGCGACTGCAATCAGGGTAGCCTTACCTGGCTGCTCTGTCCGGTACTCGACAATGTCTCTGGCCTCATCGCCCATCTGGCTGAGGATGTCCTCGTGCCCCTGCTCAAGGTCAACACCATTACCCCGACCACGACGCCGGGGATCTATGCCGTATGGAGCCACATGCGTGACTTCTCCAGCCTGCTCTTCATTCTCATCTTCATAATTGTCATCATCGGCACTGTCATGCAGCAGGATATGAAGTTCTTCGACGACTACACTCTGCGCAAGATTTGGCCACGGCTCATCATTGCCGCCGTCCTGGTGCAGTTTAGCTTCCTCCTCTGCAGCCTGCTCGTCGACGTCGGCAATGTCTTGGGCGCTGGCGTGCAGGCCCTGTTTACCGGCATCCTGCCAACCTCACAGGGACCACCCACCCTCACCAACATCATCCTCAACCTCCTCACGGATGCCACCGCCGTTGTCTTTGGTGTGGGCGCCGTCGCCGTGCTGGCTGCCTGGCCGGCCGCCGTGCCCATCCTCATCAGCCTGCTCATCAGCCTGCTCGTGGTCTTCCTCACCCTCGGCGCCCGGTTCCTGATCATTGCCATCCTGATCGGCATTTCGCCACTGGCCTTCCTGGCTATGATCCTGCCCAATACCCGGCACTTCTTCCGCACCTGGTTCGAATTCCTGTTCCGGCTCATCATGATGTACCCGATCGTGGTGGCTTTCATCACCCTCGCCGCCCTGGCCAATGAGCTGCTCGACTTTAGCGGCAGCCCAGCCGGCGGCGCTGCTGGAACCGGCTTTGGCACGGTCGCCGCGGCCGCCATCAAGCCCATCCTGGTGATCGCTGCCTTCGCCTCGGTCATTGCCGCCTGGAAGGCCGCCACCGCCGTCATCGGCCGGGTTGAAGGCCTACTCAGCCGGGGCGCCGACCGCGGCCGCAGCGCCCTCAAAAACACCGATTTCTGGCAGCGCGGGCAAGCCAAGCGCGACGAACGCCGCGCCGCCTACATGCAGCGCTTCATGAACAACCGCACCCTCACCTCCATGCGGACCAACCGTGCCGGCCGGGTCGCGGCTGCGGCTGCCACCGGATTTGCCGGTGCCGCCTTCCTCAACGCACCCAAGAGCCGGCCAGCCCTTGAGCGGCTTCAGTCACGCTTGGCCGCCACCAACAAAAAGACCATTGACGAGCTGCGTGAAGCCAGTATCGGCAACATGAATAAGGCCCTGGAGATGTACTACAGCCCAGATGCCGACAAGCGCGCCGCCGCCCGCCGCGATCTCCTCCGCGAGGCACCAAACCTGCTCGAAATCTCCAACACACCGGCTGGTCGCGACGCCATCATCCGCAAGCTCACCGACCTCGAGTCCATCAGCCCCACCAACCTCCAGAACATGGCCTACGCTCCCAAGCGGACTGGCCTCACTGGCTGGGCCAGCGTGTCATACGATGTTGCCAGCGAATATCCCTATCTGCTGGCCGAGACTGGCAAGCAGTTTAGCAGCAAGCCGTTGCTCCTAGCCCGCATGACCCAAGCCGAGGCCAACTACAAGGTCAAGGATGCTGCCGGGCAGCCCATCCTGGTGCGTGACGCCACCGGTGCGGTCACTGCCGACGAGATGAGCATCCCCCGCGCCCTTGGTGCCATCGACATGAACCTAGCTGGCGGCCAGGTCCGCAAAGTCACTGGCTCTAGCTTTGGCGACAAGCATGCCATCGACAACTTCAAGGTTATGTCACCGAGCGCCGATGCTCACCCCGAGATGATCCAGGCCGGCCAGGACGCCGCTCTGGTCTACGCCCTCAACCTCGACTCGCGGGTCGTCCGCCGCGCCCTCGACCCATCCACCCGCGAGTTCAGCACTACCCCGCTTGAGGCTCGCCTGGAGTGGGCCAAGGGTGTAGCCAACAACCACGACACCTTCCGCGCCTACAACTCCGATCTGATCGCCGCCACCGCCGAGCATCTAGCAGACGACGAGGCTCTCGCCAAGGCGCTGGCCGGACAGACCGGCGTGGGCGTCGACCGCACCGTACTTTCCACCCTCGACTCTACCGAGCTAGCCAACATCGCCGAGGACTTCCTCTACGGCTACACCTTCGATCCAGCTTTCCATGCCACCGGCGGCTACTCCACGCCCGGCAGCCACCGTCACCCTTAGCTGTAGCCACAACCTACCGCTCCAGATATACAAGACTTGTGCGTCGGCCTTTGCCGCGCTATGCTACCCAATTCGTGCCGCGCCAGCCAGCACCCGCTTGGCCGCGCCCGCGAATTAGCGTAAGCTAAATGCATATCGAGTGGTGGAGGAGAGACTCTAGTCGTGGGTCAGTATAAGGTACCCCAAAACGTTGAGGCCGAAGACAAAATCATCGGCCCATTAACCTTGCGGCAGTTCGTCTACGCCCTCATCGGCGCCGGCTGGGGCATCCTGTGCTTCAATGTCTTCAAAGCCGTACCAGGCATCATGGTCGTGGTCGGTGCACCGCCCGTCATACTTTTCATGCTCCTCGCGTTCTATTCCCGCGACGGCCAAAACTTCGAGCAGCTTCTCATTGCCTTGGTCGGCTTTTTCGCCAATTCCCGCCGGCGCCTCTGGGTCAAGGAGGAAGTTGTCGAGTCCTTCCACGTCGAACCGCACAAGGCCGAAGTCGAGCACACTCAGCGCAACCCCGCTGAGGTTCGCGGCGAGCTCGACAAACTGGCCACCCTCATCGACTCGCGCGGCTGGAACCAGCCGCACGCCGCCGACGCCGGCCTCGTCATGCCAGCCACCAACCCAGCCGAGCGCCTGGTCCGCCCCGTGGCCGTCCCGGCTGCCCTAGCCCAGCAGCCAGCCGTCAGCGACCTGCCTGCTCGTGAAGACATGTTCGACATGCAGCACAGCCCACTCGCCCAGAACCTGGCTTCACTCATCGAGGAAGCCGCCGCTGATGTCCGCGCCGAAGCCGTCCAGCAAATGCAGGGCGTTCCAGCCACTCGCGGCAGCCGCCCAGCCGCCCGCCCAACCGCTCCTGCATCAAGCATAAGCGGCGTGACAGCAGCCAACCCAGACGATATACTCAAGCTAGCAACGGAGAGGGATGACTTGACGGTCTCACAGGTAGCCGCCGCCGCCACGCGTATGGCGCCGCTACCAGAGAGCGATCAGTCTGGGAGTGCACCAAGATAATGCCAAACATACAGCAGGCCAGCAGCCCCGCGCAGGCGGGCAAAAGTACCCAAAACAGTCTCTTGATCACCGAGATCAAGGACGGCGTAGTCGTCATGCGCGATGGCAGCTTGCGCGGCGTCATCCTCGGCTCCGCCATCAACTTCGACCTCATGAGCCAGGACGAGCAAACCGCTGTCGAGTTTGCCTACCAGGGCTTCCTAAACTCGCTCCACTTCCCAATCCAGATCGTCATTCGCAGCCAGCGCATCGACCTCGACCCCTACATCGAGAAGCTCCAAGGCCTGCGCTCCGAGCAAGCCAATGAACTCCTCGGCCTTCTCATGGACGACTACATCGCCAACATCCGCGCCCTTGTCGACGAGGTCAATATTATGGACAAGCAGTTCTACATTGTCGTGCCGTTCTTCCCGCCACTCATGGCCACCGGCAAAGTCTCGCTCATCAATGGCCTCAAGCAAGCCCTCCAGCCCACCCCCAGCATTTCCGTCACCGAGGATGACTTCAAGGCCTACAAGACCGAGCTCACCCAGCGCATGTCCCTCGTATCCAGCGGTCTCGCCCAGATGGGCATCCGCGCCATCGCCCTGGGCACCCAGGAGCTGATTGACCTCTATTACGGCTGGTACAATCCCGACACCGCCGCCAACCAAAAGCTTATCGATGCCTCGCAGCTCCAGACTCCCGTCGTCACCAAGGGTGAGGGAAGTGCGCCGCGCGGTCCACTGCCAGGAGCACCACTCTAATGGCCATCTTCAGTCGCAAGCAACCCACCGGCATCGACCCCAATGCCCTAGCCGCTTCTCAAGCCGCCCAGGAGCAGCGCGAAGCCGACCTCATCTACCGCCAGGGTATCGTCACCATGCGCGACCTCATCGCGCCGCCCAGCCTCGAGATCGAGTCGGGCCA
>CAZDGK010000053.1:0-6804 GCA_964505035.1 uncultured Candidatus Saccharimonadales bacterium | reverse complement strand
TGCTTATGCTTACGGTACGGCGCTTTTAAGGCTTTGTCAAACTATAGCGCTAGTGGCCGGTGAGGGCCTGCATGAATGGCTTGATTTCTGGCACCATGCGGTCGGTGATGGTTTGGTAGCCGGGGTTGTCGGGGTGGACCGTGTCATTGGTGGTGACGTCTTCGATGTAGACGTAGTCGATGTGTTTGCCCTGGGATTTGAGGGTGGCCGCGTAGGTTTGTATCCAGCTGTCGTATTCTGGGTGGTAGTTGCCCGTGAGGCCCAGCACGATGATGTAGGCGCTGGGTTCGGTGGACCAGATCAGATCAATCCACTGCTGCATGTAGCCTTCTACCCGGACAGGGTCTTGCGAGTTGCCGCAGCAAAAGTCATTGCCACCGCCATTCATAATGACGATGTCGGGATTGAGGGCGGCTAGGTGGTGGAGGGTAACGTCGTAGCGCAGGTCGTCGTAGTTGGAGGTGAAGCAGGTAGGCGACTTGATGCAGGTGCCGCCGGCACCGTCAGTGTCTTTGTCGGGGAGCGGATCGAGGCCGTAATTGCTCGTGCCAACGTAATCGATGCTATAGCCCAGCGCCGTGAGGGCGTTCCAAAGGTCGAGGCGGTAGCCGTTTTTATTCTCGGCCAGCTGGCCTTCGGTAATGGAGTCACCAACTGGCCAGATTTTGACGGTGGTGAGGTGCGGCGTGGGTGTAGGGGTGGCGGTAGGAGTGGGAGTGGAGGTTGGGGTAGGAGTGGGCGTGGGGACTGTGCCAAAGACCACCATGCTACCACCGATGGCGCTGGCATTGGCCTGGACACTGGCGCCAGTGGTGAGTGTAGCGCTGGGCAACAGGAAGCTAGCGGCCGGACCGGCGGCAAAGATACGGACTACGAGATAACCGAGGCCGAGCGTAATGGCAACCGCGGGGACAGCCTGCCAGGACTGGAAGTGAGCACGGGTTAACAGGGGTTTGGGTTTACGCATGAGTGGTTCGTTTGGCTGCTGCTTGGGCTAGCTCCATTATGGCACAGGGATAGCTGCGCCGTTGTCGTCCCAGACGTTACCAGTCCACTGGGCAAAGGTGACCCCGCCGCGGACGATGGTATCCAGGCCGGTGCCTTCGCGCTGGAAGCGGCTGTTGGTGACTATAAAGTTCTTGAAGGCGGTGGGGCTGGTTCCGCCACCAAAGAAGACGGCGCCGGACGTCCAGCTGGTGTTCCGGTTGTTGCCATAGAACCAACAATGGTCGAATGACCAGCCGACGATGTCGGTGCCGCTGCCCTGAGGTGCGTTATTAAAGAATACAAATGAATTGCCGCCGTAAAAAATGGCGTTGTAGGCGGTGACGTGGGGCGCTGGGCCATCCTCGGTGTAGATGGTGTTACCGTGGGGGCCGCCGAGTTGGGCCTCGTGGTCGGAGGTGTCGCGGGCGTCGAGGATGGACGAGTCAAAGTTGACGTAGCCGGTGGGGTCGATGTCGTGAATTTCGTGGTCGCCGTCATAGATGAGCGTGCGGGTAAACTTGATGCCCGAGATGTAGCCAAACGGGTGCTGGCCGGCCGGGGCCGCAAAGCCGATGGTGGAATCACGGAACTCAATGCTCTGGTTGGCCGGGGTGGAGTCGCGAATCTCGATGAGCTGGTCGGTGGTGCTGCCCTGGAACAAGCAATTGATGAAGAGCACGTCGTGGCCCACAAACACGATGCCGGTGTTGGTGAACTTCTTGTCGCGGATGACGGTGGGGTTGCCGGGCGTACCGGAGACGATGGTGGGGTTGCTGGCGGTGGTGAGTGTGGGCAGGTCGGTGCGGGTGGCGGAGTGGGCGCCGGTGTTGGTGAGGTCGGGCTTGGTGCCAGGTGCCGGGGTTGGTGATGGAGTTGGAGTGGAGGTGGCAGCGGGAGTCGGCGTTGGGGCCGCCACGCCAAAGACTAGCATCTGGCCGCCAATAGCTGAGGCGTTGGATTGGACGCTGGCGTTACCAGATATGGTGGCGCTAGACAGCAGGAAGCTTGCGGCCGGACCGGCGGCAAAGATGCGGACGACGATATAACCCACGGCGATCAGGGGCGCCACTATTAAGGTCATTTGCCAGAAATTGATGTGGCGAGACGACTGGAGGCTGCTCATGGTTTCTGTTTCTACTAAATCTGCTTATGGTTATGTTAACAGGTTTTGGGCTGCCCATGGATTTTACGATAGAGTAGAGGTATGGACCATGAGGACCTTCATGAACAGTCAAGGCCGTGGCGCTGGCTGGCCGGACTGCTGGCGGCGGTACTGAATGGGCTAGATGTGGGAGGCGTGGCGGTGTGGCGGTTGCACATTCACCCACAGTCGCTCCTGCCGGCCGAGGTCGCCGGCCGGGTAAGCGGTTTTCCGCTCTATTTCTACTCCCGCCGGATACCGGGCGGCTATGGGCTGGACGCCGGCCGGGTATCGAGCAATGAGGGTGTGCTGATAATGCCATTAACTAAGCTGGGTGGGCCCGCGATTACACTGACAGAGCAAGCTATGCCAGCCAAATTATCTGATGATGAGCTGCAGCAAAATGGCGACAAGGTTTCGGGCACGGCTGGGCCGGCCACTATTAATGACATAGAGGGCCGGCTGGTGGGCACTATGTTGGCGACACAGGCCGGTCAGCGGGTGCTAATTTTGATCAATGCGCCGGGCTCTGCCGACAAAGCCGATTTGACTGCCCTGCTGCAAGGCCTGCGGCCGGTCCGCTAAGCTATTGCGCTAGCGGGCGGTGCCGAACTGGCCTTCGATATCAAGGTAGTCGACATCGATCAGCGGGTCGCCGGTGCCATTAGTATTAGTTTCGGTGATATTGAAGCCTATTTCATGGCCAGCCCCGGTGGGAATGTGAGTGGTGATTTGGCACTTGCTGACACCGTTGACCTGGAAGTCTACTGAAGTACCTGCGCTGTTGGCGACAATGGTGAGGCGGTACCAAGTGCTGGCCGCCACGGTCACGCCCGTGTCGCAGGTGGCCGCCACGCCAGCATCGGCGCAGATGCCTTCCCACTTGCCGCCATTGACGTTGTCGGTATATAAAAAGCTGCAGCCGCGGACGGTGTCGGAATCGGTGATGGCGTTCCTGAGGCCAGTGCGCAGAGTGTAGCCAGCCGTGCCAGCGGTATTGGAGAGGGTTGGGAGCTGTACGACGTTTTCGTAGCGCCAGTAGTCACCGCCACCCAGTACAAATACGTCATCGGTGCCTCGGGTGCCGAAGCCGGCGTGGCCAGTGGTGGCGGTGCTGCCCGAACCGATTTGCATAATGCCTGGGTGCCCAGGCACGCCGGCCGGGGTGGCCTGGCCAGTACCGGCACCGGTGCCACCGCTGAAGTTGGCGCCGATCGAGTCCGTGGCGTCGGTGATGAAATCGTTGGTGTAGTGGAACGAGGTGCGGGCGCTGGCTAGGCAGTCGCGCCAGTGGTCAACTTCATAGCAGCGGAACTGGCCGAGGGCCGAGTTGTAATACATGCCGCCGGCCACGCCGGTGGGCTCGCTGACTTGAGCGTGATTGGTGTAATCGGTTTTGTTGCCCAGGACGAGGAGCGCGCCGACGGTGTCACCGGCTGTGGGCCCCACATAGAGGCGCGAGTTGGTGGTGTCGGCGGTAACGAGGGCGACGGCGTTGGCGTTTTGGACCTGGAAGGCGGTGGCGCTGGTGGCCGCAACGTAGGCTTCGCCGAGGTTGGTGACCTGGAAGCCGGTGGCATGGATGCGGTAGTTGATTTTGGTGGGGCCGACCTGCTGGCTGCTGCTAACGGTGAGTGAGGTGGTGCTGTTGATAGCGGTGATGGTGCCGGCGTCGGTGCCGTTGGCGAAGATGAAGCGCATACCAACTTTGAGGTTGGTGGTGTTCCAGGTGGTGCCGAGGCCCGTGATGGTGCTGCCGGCGGAGTTGCAGGAAGAGTTGGCACCTTGGCAGGCGGTGCCAGTGTTGTAGATCTTGGGGCTGACACTAAAGAGGTTGGTGCCGGTGGACATGCTTGTGCCGATGACGGTCTGAGTCTGTATGTTGTCGTTTCTACCAAGCGAAATCGTGTTGTTGCTCTGTGCTACAGAGAAAGCGCCAATGGCCGCGGTGCCGTGAGTGTTGACGGTGGGCACAAAGCTGTCATTGTCGCCGCCGCCGGAGCCGGTGCCAATGGCAATGTTGTCGTAGTAATTGGACGTTGTGGTGAGCCCGAATACCTGTCCGGCGCCCCAACCGAGGCCAACGTTCTGGTCGCCGTCCGCGAGGCCGCCAAGGGCGTTGGTGCCAATGGCTGTGTTGTTGGCGGCAATACCGGTGGCATAGGCTCCATAACCAACGCCTACGTTACCGTTCGTGCTCGTAATGGCGTTGAGCGCCGAGGTTCCAACGGCGGTGTTGTAGGCGCCGGTCGAGATGTTGAGGAGATTAGCCCCAAAGGCCGTATTGTTCCCGGTGGTACCACTATACGTAGCAGCGCCACCACCGAAGATCAGGTCGCCGTTGCCGTTGATATTGATGCCGCCGTAGAGGGTGCCGGTGGAGCTGGTGAAGTTGAGGACGTTGGTGCCGGTGGAGGCTGTGGCGAAGCGCTTAACGACCAGGGTGGGGTTGTCAGCGGTGGCCAGGAGGCTCGTTTGGCCCTTGGTGGTGTCGACGTTGAGGACGGTGGTGGGGGTGGAGGTTTGGATCTGGAAAGCGGTGGCGGAGTTGGTGTTGGTTTTGACGATGGTGCTGGCGGAGGCGCTGTTGGTGAGCAGGTTAATGTTGCCGGTGCCGCCTTGGAGGTTGAGGGTGGAGCCGTCGTTGGTGTTGCCGATGGTGACGGTGGCCTTGCCGGTGCCGGTGGCGGAGTCTGCGATCTGGACAGTGAGGGTTTTGCCGGTGGCGGTGGTGGCGTGGCCGATATTGATGGTGTTGGTGTCGGTGGAATTGCCGAGGGTGATGCCGCCGGTGTTGGCCGAGGTGCCGATAGTGTAGGTGGCGCCGGCGGTGCCCTGGAGGAGGTAGGAGGCGGTGTTGGTGGTGTTGCCGACGGTGACGCTGGTGGCAGTGGTGCCGCCGATGGCCAAGGCGCCGGTGGTGGCGTCAAAGCCGGCGGCTTTGCCGGTGCCGTCGATGTTGAAGTTGGCACTGGTCTGCTGGAGGGTGGAATTATTGATGAAGCTGCCGCCGGCGGTAGCGGAGGCGGCGCCGGTGACGCGCCAGCGGCTGGCACCGGAGTCGTAGACCAGGGTGATGGAGGCGTTGTTGAGCAGGTTGATGTCGGCGCCGGTGCCGGTCATGATGCGGTTGGCAGCGGTGGAGCCAGCGTTGTCGTTGGCGACGGTGGCATTAAAGCCAGAGGCATTGACGATGGTGAGGACGCGGCCGTCGGCGCCGCCGGTGATGCCGTTGATGGTCTGGGCGCTGCCGCCGGTCAGGCGCACCAGCGAGGCGGTGCCCAGGTTGATGTCGTTGGGCGCGCCGGTGGTGCTGTAGTCAGCGGCTTTTTGGAGGCGGAGCGACCCGGCGTTGGTGAGGGTGAGGTCGGCGCTGGCGGTGGTGGCGCCTTGGAGGGCGATGGTGCCGGCCGAGCGGCCCAGGGTGAGGCTGGTGGCATTGGTGCCGCCGATGGTGATGGCGCCAGCGGTGCCGGCGCCGGACTTGGGACCGGAGTCAATGCTGATGGCGCCCGAGGAGGCGTTGGTGCCGCTGCTGGCATCGCCGGACTGGATGGTGATGGCGCCGGTGGTGACGGAGGAGCCGGCAGAAGCGCCAGTTTGCAGGCGAATAGCCATGGAGCCGCCAGTGCGATCGCTGGTAGTAACCTTCCCCTCGGTGTTGCTACCGTCCCAGCTGAGGCCGACGATGTTGTTCTCGTCGGGACTGAAGACGGCTAATGACGGCTGGTGGCCAGAGGCGCGCTTGTCGAACAATGAGACGACGCGGGCGTTGGTGTTGGCGCCCAGGGGCAGGCCGGCGGCGATCATTTGGCCATTGTTGCCAGGGTCGTCGTTGACAATGTTGAGCTTGGTGTTGAAGCCGCCGCCGCCCGGAGCGGTGTAGCTGTCGTAGAAGCCAGAGCTGCCGGTGCCGGAGAGGCGGAGGCCGCCCTGGACTTCGAGGCCGTTGCCAGTGACGCCGGGGACGTTGTTGCCGCCTAGATTGATGCCGACCCGGCTATTGGAGGTGTCGACGGTGAGGAGGTTGCCATTGGAGGAGTTTTTGACGTTGAAGCCGGTGGTGGAGTCGACGGTGTTTTGGAGCAGGAAGGCGCCGCTGCCGGCGGCGAAGCTGCCGACGGTGATGAGGCCGTTGAGGCTAGAGCCGGAGCCGGCAGCCGGCGAAGTCTTGAAAGCGATGCCGCCGCCGTTGCCTGTGCCGGTTCCCTGGCCGGCGGCGATGTCGATGCCGGCGCCGGCGATGTTGGCGCCAAGGGCGCTGGCAGCCTGGAGAACGAACCCGGCTGGAGCGCTACTAGTGACGCCGTTGCCGATGACAACTTTGCTAATTGGCTCGGCGCCGGAGCCGACAACCAGTTGGTTGGTAGCGGTGGTGACCGAGTCGGTACCGATGGCGATGCTGTTAGCGAAGCCGGTGGTGTGGGCGTTATAACCAAGCGCTATTGAACCGCCGGCACTACTCGTATCTGTGTTAGCACCAATTGTGATCGTGCTGTCGCCGGCATTGGCGAGGTAACCAAGTGCAGTACCGCGGGTGAGGGCACTGGCACTGTTACCCAAGACCGTGGCAAATTGCGCACCGTTACTAATGTTGGCGCCGGCACCAAATACCTCGGTACTGGTGCCGCTTTGCGGGTTGGAGATGAAAGCGTTGGGGCCCTGCATGGTTATGT
>CAZDGK010000052.1:5832-6936 GCA_964505035.1 uncultured Candidatus Saccharimonadales bacterium | reverse complement strand
TGCAGACGCTGTCGGTGACCGCGACCGTGCAGGAAGACCTGACGTTCTGCGTGGCAGTGACGGTGACGACACCATGCAGCTCGATTACGGGCTCAACGGTGACGCTGGCTCCGAACCCTATGACCACGGGTGGCAACTCGCACGGCACGGCTCAGATGGCGGCTTCCACCAACGGTACGAGCGGGTACGTCATTACCTACAATGCTACATCGTTTACTGATACGACGTCTGATACCATTACGGCCGCACCATCTGGTGGTGCCGTGACGAACGCCGGTGGCACGGAGCAGTTTGGCTTCACGCTGCGGGCGCAGACGAGCGGCAACTTGAATGGTGTGGGGACTGACCCGACCGGCGGCAGCGGCTCAGCTACCGCGCCGTACGCCTCGCAAAACAGCACGATTGCCTACAATACAGCGGGTGCGACTCAGGTAGCGAGTGCGTCTGGCCCGTCGGCCTTTACCACCTACACGATGCTCTATGCGGCTAACGTGGCGGTGACGACCAAGCCGGGTATATATACGGCTACGCAAACGTATATTGCAACGGCGACGTTCTAAATTGTAAGTAAGGTAAGTTGGGCACAATGGTCAAAAATAGCGAAATCCTCCGAGAACATTACCAGAGATTGTTTGGGAGGCTGGCGACTTGGGTTGGAATGGTGTCGCTGGTTGTTACGGTGCTACTGCCGGGGAGCGTGAATGCTGGCCAGGCTACGGCCCGTAGTGCGACCCTGAGCGATTCTGCGTCGAACGCGTCGAGCGTGTCGTATGACGTGCGGTACACGGCGGCCAGTGCCTTGTCTTCCAATGGCTTCAAGGGTATTCGCTTCCAGTTCTGCAGCAACAGCCCGCTGTACAACACATCTTGTACGGCGATTGGTGGCACGTTTGTGCGGGGCACAGGTATTTCGGTGCAAACTGTCAACGGTGGCGCATTCACGAACTCATACTCTTGTGCTACCAGTGGTACCACTGACGTGCTGTGTACTAATGCAACCGGTAACACCATCGCGGCAAGCGACTTGGTGCGCTTTAAATTGACCGGCTTCACTAACCCGACGACGGCCACGTCCGTTGAGTATTATGTCCGTCTCGTTATCTG
>CAZDGK010000052.1:0-5732 GCA_964505035.1 uncultured Candidatus Saccharimonadales bacterium | reverse complement strand
GGCACGAGCGGGTACATTATCACGTACAACGGATCGAGCTTTACTGACACCACCTCCGACACGATTACGGCCGCACCATCTGGTGGTGCCGTTACGAACGGCGGCGGCACTGAACAGTTTGGCTTCACGCTGCGGGCGCCAACCAGTGGCAACCTGAACGGTTTGGGTACGGATCCGACCGGCGGTAGCGGTACGGCCACGGCGCCCTATAACTCGGTGAACAGTACGATTGCCTACGACACGACTGGTGCGGTGCAGGTGGCGAGCGCTACGGCTCCATCGTCGTTTACGACCTTTACCATGCTGTATGCGGCCAACGTGGCAAACACCACCAAGCCGGGCGTGTACACGGCCACCCAGACCTACATCGCCACAGCTACATTCTAGGTTTTTCGAAACCCTATTGTGAAAACCCGCCCTCTGGGCGGGTTTTGCTGATGTGAAGGCATGTGTAAGGATGATTGACCGAGCTGACAGTGCAGGCTACAATAACCGTAACCATTATGAAAATGAAACATCTGATACAGAAATTAATGGTGGTGGCGCTGGGCGTCGGATTGTTGGCGCCCTTATCTGTGCAAGCGGTGGCGCTGACGAACCGTGTGACTACGCTGGGGACTTCGGCGCCGAGTGGCGTGACGACCTACGCTATTAGCTTCAAGCCCGGCACGAGTGGCAATATTGGGGCGATTAAGTTTGAGCTGTGCGACTCGCCGCTGGAAGTGGTGAGCTGTGCGAACTCGGGTAACTCGAGTGGTGTGAGCTTTACCTCCAATAGCGCGAGCGTTCAGAGTCAGTCGGGTATTAGTGGTTTTAGTGTTGGATCTGGTTCGCCGCCGGCGCCGACGGCCAATACGTTTTGGATCACCAATGGCACGCCACAAAACGTCAATAACACCACGACGGTGACCGTGACGCTGCAGAATGTGCGTAACCCGTCTGGGACCAATAAGCAGTATTACACCAAGATCACGACGTATTCGGACTCGGCCGGGACGGTCGAGGTGGACTTTGGCGCTACGGCCGAGGACACGACGCAACAGATTACGGTGAGTGGGACGATGCCGGAGAGCCTGGTGTTTTGTGTGGGCACGAGCGGTACTGACTGTACGAACATGACCGGCTCGGCGGTATCGTTGGGGACGTTTACACCGACCGGTACGAACGTAGGCACGAGTCTGATGAGCGCGAGCACTAATGCTAGCTCGGGGTATGCCATTACGGTCAATGGCACAACATTGACGAGCGGATCCAATACGATTACCGCGATGGGGACGCAATCGCTGAACTCGGCGGGTTGTGCGCCTAGCTGTACTTCGGCGACGGGTACGAGCCAGTTTGGTAGCAATGTGCGGGCCAACAACGTGGCATCGGCTGGCGGGGCGTTTGGCGCCGACGTCAGCGGGCCCGGCTCGGGAGCTGGCTCGGGTGGGTACAATACCTCGAACAGCTTCCGGTTCTTTACAGGTGACACGGTGGCGAGCGCGGCCGGCCCGACTAATTCCAATCTCTTTACTAATTCCTATCTGGTGAATGTAAGCGGCAGTCAGGCGGCAGGATTGTATACGGCGACGATGACGTATATCTGCACGGCGACGTTCTAGGAGGGTGAGTAGGGTTTAGGGATGCACTATCGCCAGTTTAGTCGGAGAGCTTCGCAGTGGCTGGCCGTGGTGGCGTCGGCGGCTTTGTTGTTGGCCCCGGAACTGGCGTGGGGGGCTGGCCTAACGGCGCGGTCGGATGCCTTGAGCACGTCGCTCGTGAGTGTGACGACGGCGCACGTGATCAGCTTTACGACGGCGACGGGAGCCAGTATTGGCTCGATTGGCTTCCAGTTTTGCACGACGGCTACCGCGGGGTGCTCGGTGCCGGGCGGGTTTATCAGCACGAGCGCGACCCTGACCGCGCAGAGCGGGGCCACGGGCTTTAGTATCCAGAATGGCGTGAACGGCGCCCCGTATATCACCCGCTCGGCGGCGGTGATCTCGGGTGGCACGCCGGTGAGCTATACCATTAGCAACACCACCAATCCGAATACGCCCAACCAGACATTCTACGTGCGCATCACGACCTACACCGGAGCCGATGGTGCGACTGGGCCGGTCGACACGGGTACGGTGGCGGTTAGCACGGCGCAGCCAATTAACCTCACCGGGGTGACACCGGAGATCCTGGTGTTTTGCGTGGGCATTACCATCGCGGGTAACTGCACGACGGCGACTGGCAACTCGATTGACTTTGGCGACTTCGATACGCTGGCGACGCGCAGTGCCACGAGCCAGATGCAGGCTACAACCAACGCGGCGAACGGATATAGCATTACGGTGAATGGCACGACGCTGGCGAGTGGCTTCAATACGATCGCGGCGCTGGGTGTGCAGACGGCTTCGACGACGGGCGTGAGCCAGTTCGGGCTGAACCTGCGGGCGAACGGCACGCCGGCGATTGGGTCTGAACCGTCGGGCGCCGGCTCCGGCACCTACACAGCCAACTACGGTGCAGCAGATCAGTACCGGTTTGTGACCGGCGATAGCGTGGCGTCAGCGGCGGCGCCGACGGACCCGAATACGTTTACGGCTAGCTATATTGTAAATATCGCCGGGTCGCAGGCGGCGGGTGTATATACCGCGACGATGACGTACATATGCACGGCGGCGTTTTAGATTTGTTGAGAATCTCCTTATGCTATATACTGCGCTTAATGCGTAGAAGGTTGGTGAGTGTGGTGGCAGGCGCGGTGGCTTTGATGATGCTGCCGTTTGGCACCATGCTGGCAGCTAGTACGCCAGCGGCTTCGAGCTCGGCGGCGGCCGCAGCCAATCCGGGGCAAGGTCTGGAAATCTCGCCGCCGGTGATTGAACTGTCGGCTGATCCTGGTCAGAGCGTGACGGCGACCATCCGGGTGCGGAATGTGGCTAGCGGCGAGCTGATTGCCAAGGGCAAGGCTGATGACTTTGGGCCCGGCAACGATGAGACGGGCAGTCCGCAATTGCTGCTGCAAGAGACGGGTGCTACGCGGTACTCGTTGAAGTACTGGGTGCAGAATGTGCCGGATTTGCGCTTGGCGCCGCAGGAGCTGAAGACGACCACGATTACGATCAACGTGCCGGCCAATGCGGAGCCCGGTGGTCACTTCGGCGTGATCCGCTTCACGGCTGTGCCGCCCAACCTGGAAGGCACGGGTGTATCGCTGTCGGCTAGTGTGGGTTCGCTGGTGCTGCTGCGGGTGAGCGGTCCGGTGACTGACAAGGTGAGTTTGGTAGAGTTTAGCTCGCTGCAGAAGAACGTGAAGCGTAACTTCTTTGAGTACGGGCCAATTGACTTCCTGGTGCGGGTAAAGAATGAGGGCACGGTGCACGAAAAGGTGCAGGGCAGCATCGAGGTCACGGATTGGCTCGGCCACAAGGTGGGAGTGGTTCCGGTTAACCAGCATGGTGGGAACGTGTTGCCTGACAGTGTTCGGAGGTTCCCGAGTGGCGATCCCAACGAGACTATGCAGTTCGCGCAAAAGGCATTATTTGGCTACTACAAGGCAAACTTGAAGCTGACCTACCTGGACGGCAAGGAAAAGCTAACGGGGTCACTGGCGTTTTGGGTGATCCCGTGGAAGCTCATTTTGCTGGTGATCGTTGGGCTGGTGGCGCTGTTCTTCGTGCTACGGTTGTCAATCAAGCGCTACAACGAGCACATCATCGCTCAGGCTCGCAAGCGCGGCTAAGCGCTTATGGTAAACTAGGGCCATGAAGACTGGCCTGATGCATCTGATACCGCATGTCCACACCGGGCGCTTGCGGGAACATGCGCACACGTCGTACCGCAGTTTGTTTGCGGCGCTGGGGGTGGTGGGTATGGTGCTGGCGAGTTGCAGCTGGACGATGGTGGAGGCGGCGCCGCCGGCGGTGAATCCGCAGTCGGGGTCGGTGGGACTGAGTGGCACGGTGCGGGGTCCGGCTCCGACCCAGGCGGCGGTGATTACCGCGCCGCACGATGGGCAGCGTTTTACGAGTATTCCGATCACGGTGGCGGGAACATGCCCGCAAAACACGTTTGTGGAGATTGATAAAAACGCGGTGTTTGGTGGCGTGACGGACTGCCGGAGTGACGGCACATTTACGCTGCAGGTGGACTTGTTTGACGGGCAGAATACGCTGATCGCCCGGGTGAGCGATGCGCTGGGGCAGTTTGGGCCGGACTCGACGCCGGTCGTGGTGTTCTATGACGCCCCGACGTTGTCGCTGCCGGGTGGGCAGGTGGGTAGGCAGCTGTTTTTGGAATCGAATGTGACGGTACAGGGTGGGTCGCCCGGCGACATGCTGACCCGGTACATTACGATCGTGGGCGGCACGGGGCCGTACGCGGTGTCGTGGGATTGGGGCGATGGCGGCACGAGCCTGGTAAGCCAGGCGGCGGACGGATCGACGTCGGCTAGCCACTCATACGAGCGGGCGGGCAACTACCGGGTGGTGGTACATGTGAGTGATGCGGGCGGTAATGCGGCTCTGCTGCAGCTGGTGACGGTGATCAACGGGCCGACGCAGGCGGTGGGGGCGAACGGTGGCTCTGGCCTAGGGGCGCTGCCGGGCTATCTGATCGCGATCTGGCCACTGTTTCTATTGGCGCTGATTGTGGTGATAACCTTCTGGCTGGGTGAGCGGCGGGAGAAGCGAAAATTGGAGAATACGGGGCGGCTGCTACCGGCCTAAATAATTGTGTAAAACACGGCTGGCAAAACCAGCCGTTTTTTGGTGTCCAGAAGAGTCTAAAGTGCTTGTGCTGTGAGATATAATCGCGTAAAATCTAAAGCATAATTTATGTTTTTACGTGAGGGTGAAGGTTAATAGCCACAGGCCAGACCGCGTCCGATTCTCATCATCACGTATCGCCCTGGCTCTCGGAACGCTTGGGCTTATTGTGGTTGGACTGGTCGGTCAGGCGGTAGCGCCGCAGACGGTGGTGGCGGCAGCGGGCATCAACCAGAAGATCAACTTCCAGGGACGCTTGCTGAATGCGGCGGGTGCGATTGTGGCTGACGGCAACTACAACGTGGAGTTCAAGATTTATCAGGACGGCGCGGGTACGGCGGCCGGTGACCCGGGCGGCACATTGAAGTGGACTGAGGACTACATGAACTCCAACTCCACGCCCAACCCAGTGGTGGTGAAAAATGGCTACTTCTCGGTCACACTTGGTACCTACTGCCCACTGAGCGGCGCGGCCTGTACGGGCGGTCAGTCGCAGAGCAACTCGGCGGTGGACTTCAACCAAGACACGCTCTGGCTGAGCATGAACGTAGCCGGCAGCCCGCACCAGACCGACAGCTGTGCGGCGGCCTTCGCGACGAACTGTTCGCCCGATGGCGAGATGGTGCCGATGCGCCGGATGACGGCCGCACCCTACGCGCTGCAGGCCCAGAGCTGTGTGACCTGTATCCTGCAGGCGCCGAGCAGCACGGTCCAGAACACGATTACGCCCACGGTCAACAGCGTGGTGGGGCTGACCGTGAATGGCACGAGCGGCACGGCGAACACTGCGGTGCAGGTGAATCAGGCGGGGGCAGCCGATGCGGTAGATGTGGCAGTATCGACAAGTGGCACCTCGACCAATGGCTTGAGCGTGGCGATGAGTGGCTCGGGGACGCTGACTAATGGTATTCAGGTATCGCGGTCGGCTGGCACGCTGAGCACCGGCTTGCTGTTTAGTGGCGCGATTGGGACGGAGATTAAGCTGCAAAA
>CAZDGK010000051.1:0-7059 GCA_964505035.1 uncultured Candidatus Saccharimonadales bacterium | reverse complement strand
CGCGTCATCACCATCAACCGTGGCCGCATCGTCCGCGACGACGAGCAGGGCCGCTACACGCTCGAAACGCCGACCAACCTGCGCGGCGCCGAGACCAAGAGCAGTAAATCCGCCAAGACCACCGACACCCCTGCCGACACAACCGAGAGCGAAAAGGAGGCCGCCTAATGCTACAATTCTGGCGCATCATCCATGCTGGTAGCCGCAACTTTATGCGTAATATGTGGCTGTCCACCGCCGCCACCGCCGTCATGGTGGTGACGCTCACGATCGTGCTTGTGTCATTCATCTCCAACTCAGCCCTCACCAGCACCATCAAGGGCGTCACCGACAAGATCGATGTCTCCATCTACCTCAAAGACGGCATTACTCAGGACCAACTCGACGGCTTTACCACCGCCTTGCGCACTGATCCCAATGTCGCCTCGGTCAGTTTCAAGTCCAAGGCTGATGCCCTGGCCGACTATCGCAGCCAGCATGCCGGCGACCAGAAGCTGCTCCAAGCCGTCAGCGACACCGACAACCCGCTGCCGGCCTCACTGCAGGTGAAGGCCAAGGACCCCAAACACCTCGACTCCATCATTGCCATTGCCAGCCGGCCAGCCTACCAGGGCCTCACTGACCCCACGGCACCCCCCAGCTATTCCGGCAACCGCAAGACCACCATTGACCGCATCGTCAGCTTCTCAAACTTCTTCCGCAATACCGGACTCGTGCTCAGCGTGCTGTTTATGATCATCTCGACACTCATCATCTTCAACACCATCCGCATGGCCATCTTCACCCGGCGTGATGAGATCGAAATCATGAAGCTCGTCGGCGCGACCAAATGGTTTATCCGGGGACCGTTCCTCATCGAGGCCGCCCTCTACGGCATGATCGCGGCCCTCATCGCGACTCTGCTGGCCTACTCGCTGGTCCTGGGCGCCGGGCCCCGGCTGGGCAATTACATCGACGTGCAGAGCACCATCGATCTCTTCCGCACCTATCCGGCCTACATTATTGGTATTGAAATGCTCATCGGCATCGCCATCGGCACCTTCTCCAGCCTGCTCGCCATGAGTCGCTATCTCAAGCTAACGTAGCCAAATCACGGATAGTCGCCAGCCCATCTCGCTTCCGATCGTGTCAATAGCCGTAACCAGTTTGACAGATAAAACGCTGCCCCTTAATATGAAAGTACCTTGGAGGGGCAACAACCATTCGTATCGTTACATCTTATCGCCTGAAGCGCCGCACCCTGCCGGTAATCATCGCAGTGGTGGCGGCTTTTATGCTCCCAGCATCCACGCTGGCTGACAGCTTCGACGTACAGATCAACGCACTCAAGCAACAAGCCGCCGCGCAACAATCCGCCGCGGCCGCCGCACATCAGCAGGCCGACGGGTACCAAGCCCAGGTTAATAGCTTGAACGCGCAGATCGCGTACATGCAAACCCAAATCGACATCAACACCGCCAAATCGGCCAAAGTACAGGCACAAATCGCCGACGCCACCGTTCAGATGGCCAGCCAAAAAGCCATTCTCAGCGAGAACATCAAGACCCAGTACCTCGACTCCAACATCACCCCGTTGGAAATGCTGGCATCGAGCAACAATCTCAGTGCTTTCTTTGACGCGCAGCAGTACCGCGACAAGGTCAAGGACAAGATCGAGAACGCTCTGGCCGAGATCGTGGCTCTCAAGAAATCGCTCGACGACCAGCAGGCTCAGCTCACCAAGCTGATCGCCGACGCCGCCGATCAGCGCGCCCAGCTGGCCGCTAGCCAGGCGCAGGTCAGCGCCCTGCTAGCGCTGGCGCAGCAAAACGCCGCGGCCGCCGACGCCCAAGTCCGCAACAGCAATGCCCAGATCAGCTCGCTCAAGGCCCAGCAGGCTGCCGCGCTGGCTGCCCAGTTCGGCAGCAACCTCTTCGCCTCCGGCAGCTGTGGCGGAGGCTACCCGGCGCGCTGGTGCAACGCCGGTCAGGACACCATCATCGACAACTGGGGCATGTTCAACCGCGAGTGCGTGTCGTATGCCGCGTTTAAGGTCGCCGTATCCGGCCGGCGCATGCCATACTGGGGTGGCCACGGCAATGCCAACCAGTGGGTCGACAACGCCCGCGCCTCCGGCATCCCCGTCAGTGGCACGCCGCGCGTTGGTGATGTCGCCATCTCGCTCGCCGGCCCTTACGGCCATGCCATGTATGTGGAGTCCGTCCTGAACGACGGCCGGGTCCACGTCAGCCAGTTCAACTACGGCAACCGGGGAGAGTACAGCGAAATGATCATCCCGGCCAGCGGATTGTATTTCCTCCATTTTTAAGACCCTAATGAAAGGCCCATGCGCTTGAAAAAAATCGAGCTGAATCTGCCCGTGTTCCTCACCGGAGCCACCGTCATCGCCCTCGCCTCATTTTCCGCCGGTAATCTCTGGCACGGCAGCATCGGCAGCCTAGTGCTCGGCCAAGGCACCGACAGCCTCAACTACTCCAGCCTGGGCGATCTCTACGGGCTCATGCAGCGCAACTTTGACGGCAAGCTTAGCGCCCAGGCCGCCCTCGACGGTGCACGCAAGGGCCTCGTAGCCGCCGGTGGCGATCCCTACACCGTCTACCTCACGGCCGACGAAGCCAAGGCCCTCAATGACGACCTCGACGGCCACCTCACCGGCATCGGCGCCGAAATCGGCATCAAGAACAATCTGCTCAGCGTCATCTCTCCAATTGATGACTCACCAGCCGCCAAGGCCGGACTACGGGCCGGCGACATCATCGCCCGGATCAACGGCGAGGACACCACCAACATGAGTGTCAGTGTCGCGGTCAACAAAATCCGCGGCCCCAAGGACACCAAAGTCACGCTCAAGATCATGCGCTCCGGCACCCCAGACCCCTTTGACGTCACCATCACCCGCGATGACATCACCACCCCCAGCGTCAAATCTAGCCTCAAAAACGGCGATGTCGGCTACATTGAGATCAGCCGCTTCGGCCCCGACACCGCCGACCTCGTCGACAAGGCTGCCACTCAGCTCAAGGCCCAGGGCGCCAAGAAAGTCATCCTCGACCTGCGCGACAACGGCGGCGGCTACCTGTCGGCCGGCATTAGTGTCGCCAGCGAGTTCCTGCCGGCCGGCCAACTCGTCCTGGAGGAGCGCACCGGCGGCCAAACCCGCGACAAGGACAATGCCACGAGCGGCGGCCAGCTCATCGGGCTGCCCACCATCGTGCTCATCAATGGCGGCTCAGCCTCGGCCAGCGAGATCGTGGCCGGCGCCCTACACGACCATCACATTGCACAGCTCGTCGGCGAACAAAGCTTTGGCAAGGGTAGCGTCCAGGATATCAAGGAGCTATCGGGCGGCGCCGAGCTCAAAGTCACCATCGCGCACTGGTACACGCCCGGCGGCGTCAACATCGACAAGGAGGGAATCAAGCCCGATGTCGAGGTCAAGCTCACCGACGCCGACTACAATGCCGACCGTGATCCTCAGCTCGACAAGGCGCTCGAACTGCTAAAATAGGCCCATGATTGTCGCCTATCAGGAGCTAGCCGGCCTGCGCCAGCGCCACGCCACCCACTCAACGACCGCCCTAATCGCCAAAATCAAAAGTCATCACTAGCCCGCCACAAAAAGTGTCCCGGCCAGTTTCCTGGCCGGGACGTTGGGCGGCACCTTCTGCAAACTAACCGGCCCGCCGGGGGCCGACGCAGGCGAACATCCAGTCGTAGGGCGCCTCGATGTTCACGTCGATCACAGACTGGTAGGGATCGGGCACCCGGTAGGACGCCGGCAGTGTCTTCCCGTCGGATACCGTGAAGAACGCGTACACCGGCCGACCCTCGTTGATGTACTCCACGTGCATGGTCGAGGAATTCGGCAGGAAGTACGTCGCGAACCGGTAACCGTCTTGCTCCACATAGCTGCGCGACGTCTGCCGCAGCTCCAGCAAGGGCTTGGCACAGTGGTAAATAGTATCGATCCGCACGAGCGGATCACCCGTGAAGCGCGACGGCGTGGCCGACGGCGTGGGCATCGGGGCGGCAGCCGGCGCTTGCGCATGGCTTGCCTCAATGCTTGCGCCAGTCAGTGCAGCCAGCACCATCGCAACCAACACCACCCCCGCAACCATCCATCGAGGGAGCGTAGCGGGATCGCGAAGGTATGACTTGATTCTTTGCATCTCATCTCCAATTGGTGAGATCGACGGTTTCAGTCAAAGGATACGATAACACATTTAATTGATATAAGCAACTCTAGGTAATCACACTTGCACACCACAAACCACCGGCGTATCATCCTAAGCATTAGTAGTGAGGACACGCTCCAGCTCCCGGTGTGGTGGGAAGCTGGGTTAGGTGTGTAAAATAAGGAGAAATTAGAGGGTGAAAACCGATCACAAAACAAAATATGTGTTTGTCACAGGAGGCGTCCTGTCCGGACTCGGCAAAGGCATCACCGCCGCCTCAATCGCCAACCTCCTCAAAGCCCGCGGCCTCAATGTTAATCTCCAGAAATGCGACCCGTATCTCAATGTAGATGCGGGTACTTTAAATCCCCGCGAGCACGGTGAGTGTTTTGTCACCAAGGATGGCGCCGAAACCGACCTCGACCTCGGGCACTACGAGCGTTTCATCGACCAGGAACTCACCAGCTCCAGCTCGGTCATGAGTGGCCGCGTCCTGCGCAAGGTCATCGATGACGAGCGAGCCGGCAAGTACGCTGGCGAGGATGTACAGATCATCCCGCACCTCACCGCCGCCATTCAGCAGTACATCGTGGAGGCCGGCGCCGGCTTCGACGTGCACATTGTCGAAATCGGCGGCACAGTCGGGGACATGGAAAGTCTGAGCTTTATCGAAGCCATTCGCGAGCTCGGCATGCGAGTTGGCCTCGAAAACTGCGCCTACGTCCATGTGGTCTACATGCCATATCTGGGAGCAAGTGGCGAGACCAAGACCAAACCGGCCCAGAACTCAGTCCGCGACCTGCGCGGGCTCGGTATCACCCCCACGGTCATCGTAGCCCGCAGTGAGACCGCGGCCCCCGCCAGCGCTCGTGCCAAGCTCAGCTTGTTTAGTGGCCTGCCCGAGACAGCCATCGCCCTGCTCCCCAATGCCCCGAGCATTTACCAAGTACCACTCACGCTCGAGGAAACCGGCATTGCCGGCGTGCTCTGCAAGCAACTCGGCCTCAAGACCGCCAAGCCCGAGCTAGGCGAATGGCGCCGTCTCGTCGATCATGTCCTATCGGATCACCGCCATCACCTCGCCATTGGCATCGTCGCCAAGTACATGGACAATCAAGACACCTACATGTGCGTGTTTGAGGCCCTGCGCGCTGCTGGCTGGACCCACGACGCCAGTCTCACCATCAAGTGGGTTGACGCCGAGGCCATCGAGAAGGGTCAGCGCGTCGCCGAGGCGCTCGAAGGCGTCGATGGCATTGTGGTACCCGGTGGCTTTGGCACCCGCGGCCTCGAAGGCAAAATCAAAGCCGCCCAGTATGCGCTCACCACCGACCTGCCATATCTCGGCCTCTGCCTCGGGCTGCAAATGGGCGTCATCGCGGCCGCTCGCAACGCCGGCCTCAAGGATGCCACCACCGAGGAACTCAACCCTCGCGCCCGGCATCAGGTCATCAGCACCATGGCGAGTCAGCGTGGCAAAGAAAACACCGGCGGCACCATGCGGCTTGGCGATTACCCCTGCGTCATCACCAAGGGCTCCAAGGCCGCCAAGGCCTACAACGCCACCAAGATCACCGAGCGCCACCGCCACCGCTACGAGTGCAACAACGACTACCGTCCCCAATACGAAGCCTGGGGCATCAAGGCCGTGGGTGCCAGCCCAGATGGCCGCCTCGTCGAAATGATCGAGGCCATCAACCATCCGTTCTTTATGGCCAGCCAGTTCCACCCCGAGTTCAAGTCCCGCCCCAACCGGCCGCATCCCATGTTCGACGCCTTCGTCCAGGCCAGCCTGGCCCATCAAGCCCGCACCGCCACCAGGCAGCCGGCCCGGGCACGCCGTTAGGATCACTCGGATGCGCCATCAAGCATAAGTGTTGTATAGTAGGGTCATGCAACAAGCCTCAGTGACGCCCCCGCGCATCCTGCTAGTCGAGGATGATTTAGCCTTGGCTCAGGCCTACAAGGTCCGTATGGAAGCCGAGCATTTCGACGTGCGCCACTGTCCCAACGGCGAAGACGCCATCCAAATGGCTCTCGACTATCGTCCTGACCTCATTCTGCTCGACATCATGATGCCCAAGATCTCCGGCTACGATGTCCTCGATATCCTACGCCATACCCCAGCCACCGCTCACACCAAGATCATCATCCTGACTGCTCTATCCCAACCATCCGACCAAAAGCGCGCCAAGGAGCTCGGCGCCGACGAGTTCCTGATCAAGTCGCAGGCGGTCGTCACCGACGTCATGCGCCGCATCCGTTTCCACCTCGGCATCAAAGAACCCGGCCCGGCCGGCGCCTAAACCATGAAACCACCAATCGAGCCCGGCCACCAACCAGTCGATATCCTGGCTCCCGACGGCACTCCGACCGGCGAGCAGGCGACTCTAGACCACGCCGCCAGCCACGGCCTGCCGTTTGGTAGCGTCCACGTCCTGGTCTACACCGCCGACGGACACGTACTCGTCCAGAAACGCTCTCGCACCATCATATTCGCCCCCGGCCGGCTCGACTACGGTGTGGGCGGCGTCATGAATGCCGGCGAAACCCCGGCCGCCGCGGCCGTTCGCGAGCTGCGCGAGGAGACCGGTATTTCGGCTAAACAGAGCCAGCTTTCACCCCTCGGCACCACTCCATATCATCACCGCTGGCCGCGCTATCACCGCCACTTGCGCGTCTTCACCCACTCATACCTCCTCAAGCTCCCAGCCGTACCAGCGCACCTTACCCTGCAGCCCAGCGAGGTCGACGACGCTTGGTTCATCTCACTGGCACAAGCCCGCCAGCTCCTACGCCGCCACACGCTCAGCCGGCTCGGACGGCTGCTTGGCCGCTATAGCTACTACGGCTGGTTGCTTCACCAGCTGCCACATCGTCCCAG
>CAZDGK010000050.1:0-7261 GCA_964505035.1 uncultured Candidatus Saccharimonadales bacterium | reverse complement strand
TCGAGGGCGTGGCGGCGGGCGGCGCGGTAGCCGGCGATGTCGACGGAGACGCGCGGAGCGTCACCATCGGCGCGCTTGAGCATTTGATTGAGCAAGTATTCGATGGCGCGCAGCGTTTCGCCGTGGTGGCCAATGAGACGGGGCGTGGAGGCGGAGCCGGCAACTTGTAGCTCAATCCCCTCTTCGGTCTCGTGCGCCTGAGCGTCGACATTGATACCGAAGTAGGAAATGATTTCTTCTAGGCGCTGCTTGGCCGAAAAGGTCAGCTCATTCACTATGATTTCTCCCCTAGTTTCTTAGTGCCGGTCTTTTTGGTGCCGGTGCCTGCCTCCAGCTCACGAACATCACGCTGAAGCACTAAGTATTGCTGCAGGACGGCGACGCCGCTGGAAGTGGCCCAGTAGAGCGCCAAGGCCGAGGGCAGAGACAGACCAATGATGAAGGTAAGGCCCGGGAAGAGATAGACCATGGACGACATGACCTTGGCCTGCTGGTCGGCGGCCGGATGCTTGGGCTGGAGCTGCTTGGTCTGGACGAACTGAGCCAGCGCCGCGATGGCAGCCAGGACAGCCGAGGGTTTGGCCAAGTCAACGAGGCCCAGGAACGTGGGGTGGAAGGAGCTGCCGTGGATGATGGCGGCGATCGGGCCCAGCGAGGCGACGGCGCCGTAGGCTAGCTTGGCGAACTGGTCGGGGTGGACCATGTCGCGCAGGACGGCAAACAGCGCAAAGAAGATCGGCAGCTGGATGATGACCGGCAGGAAGGACGCGAACGGATTGATTTCGCGCTCCTTGTAGAGCTCCATGACCAACTTGCCCTCGAGCTGCTTGTCGCCCTTGGACTCGGTGCGGATGCGCTGCAGCTCAGGCTGAAGCTCCTGGAGAGCCCGCTGCGAGTGGAGCTGCCGGGTGACGAGCGGCCAGATGAGCAAGCGGATGATGATGGTGAGCAGAATGATGGCCAGGCCAAAGTCATGTACTGGCAAGTAGGCATAAATGAGCGCGAGTAGATTGAATAAGGGCTGGACGAGTAGCGTGGTGAACATGTGAACTCCGATAAACTCCGATTATTGTGCGGTCAGACGAGCGTGACGAAGGGCCTGGGCCAGCAGTGAGCGTAGCGCCTCGGCGGATTTGCCCTCCAGATCGGCATGGACACTTATAACTATATCGTAACCCGACGGCACTGTCCCCCACTGTCCGCGCAGAGTTTCGACGAGCCGGCGGCGCAGACGGTTGCGGACTACGGCGCGCTTGTCGACCTTTTTGGCCACTACGACTACGGCGCGGCTAGTCGCACGCCCATTGGGAGCGGCTTTGAGGCTGAAGTAGCTCTCGGCGGCACCATAAACCCCGCGCTTGTAGACGCGGGTGATATCGGCGGCCGCGCGCAGGCGGTTTTGGGTGGGCAACATGACGCCTCCAGAAGCAACCAGCCGCTGGTTGAGGCGGCTGGTTTGTTGACTTAGACGGCGACGCGCTTGCGGCCCTTGGCGGTGCGGCGCTTGATCACCAAGCGGCCGGCACGGGTGGCCATGCGGCTCAGGAAGCCGTGGACCTTCTGCCGGCGCGTCTTCTTTGGTTGGTAAGTTCGCTTTGACATAACTTCAGTACTTTACGCTCATCTGTCGGTTAAGTCAACGGGGCGGCTTGACCTTCGGCAGCGGGCACCACTATCGTATTGGTATGTTATTGAATCATCGCATTCAAACTTGGTCTGGCTTTACCCGCGGCTCTAACCCGGGTTGCTAGGCTGATTTACCCCTGCGGCCGGCAGTCTCGCCGACGGCAACCTTGATACCCAAGAATGGGGTACGCACATGGAACAATCTACTGCGAGCGCGGCCGACCTGGTGGCCGCCTGGACGCGTGTGCGCGGGGCTTTTAAGCTGCGCGAGCACGAACTGAGCGCCGAGGAGGCGGCCGGCTTGCTGATTCAGGAGCTGGGTGGCACCGAGGCTGCGCTGCGACTGGTGCGCCTGGCCGACACGTTTCACTGGATTCTGCGGCTCAAGTTTCTGAAGCCCGGCCAACTGCGGCCGGTCGAGGACCTCTTGCTGCGGGCCTGGGTGCTGGAGCAGCCAAACGGCGGACCAACGCTGGCTAACCTAGAGGCTAGCTGGCGCAACCGGCCAGCGGATTTTGACCCGGACTCCAGCCTGGATGCCTGGATTCTAGCCGGCGGGATCGTGGCGAGCGGCCAGGACCTGCGGCGATACACCCAGCAGCTCGGTAAGAACCTCTACAACTACTACTTCTTTGTGGGTGACGGTTTTGCGACCCACCCCAAGGCAGCGGAAGTGCTGTTCTTGCTGGAGACTGGAATGCGACTACAGCGACGCGGCTCGGCGTAACGACTGGGGATGGGCTACGATAGGTAGCTCATCCCCACCTTCGTCCCCAGACTTTTCCCCGGCTATCCCCAGGCTTATCCACTGTTTTTATATCTGGAGGATGGCGCAAACTGTGTATAAGTAGGGCATGGGGATGGGTGAAAAAATAGCGTTGTGGATAAGGCTCATGCTCGTTTATGATTGTTGGTATCTGAGGAGTGGAGAATGGAATCTAAGGGGTTGTGGCAGGCTGTCCTCGGCGAACTCGAGGTGACAATTTCGCGCGCCAACTTCGCAACCTGGTTCCGGAATACGGCCATCATTTCTAATGAAGACGGCCATGTGGTGATCGGGGTGCCCCACATGATGGCCAAGCAGTGGCTGGAGTCGAAGTTCCACAACGACATTCGCAACACGCTAGCCAAGATGAGTCCGGGCGTACTCACCATTGAGTACAAAGTGCGGTCGCAGGCGGCGGCTCAAACAGCCCCAGCGGCAGTGGTGGCGACCCCCAAGCGGCACGAGCCCGTAGTAAAGGCGCCGAGCTCGCAGGCTGCGTTGCCAATGGCGGCACCGGCCGGCAATCACAACCTCAACCCGCGCTACACCTTCGAGACATTTGTGGTGGGATCGAGTAATGAACTGGCCTACGCGGCAGCCCAGGCGGTGGCCAAGAACCCGGGCACTAAGTACAATCCCCTATTTCTCTACGGCGGCGTGGGCCTCGGCAAGACCCACCTGATGCAGGCTGTGGGCAATGAGATCCTGAAGCGCGACCCGAGCAAGCGCATTGAGTATGTGTCGATTGAGTCATTTACGAATGAGTTCATATACGCACTGCAGAAGAAGACCAACTCGGCCTTTACCGACAAGTACCGCAAGGTGGATGTGCTGATCATTGATGATATGCAGTTTTTGGCTGGCAAGGAGAAGACTCAGGATGAGTTTTTCCATACCTTTAATGCTCTGCACCAGGCCAACAAGCAGATCATTATCTCGAGCGACAAGCCGCCGCAGCTGCTGGTGCAGCTGGAAGACCGGTTGCGCAGCCGGTTTGCGATGGGTATGACGTGCGACATTCAGGCGCCGGATCTGGAGACGCGGCAGGCAATTCTACAGGCCAAGGCGGCCGCCCAGGGTAAGATCTTGCCACTAGATGTGATTGACTATCTGGCGCGCAATGCGCAGAGCAATATCCGCGAGCTCGAGGGAGCGCTCACACAACTGCTAGCGGCCAGCGAGCACCGGGAATTGGAGCCAAACTTGAGTCTGGCCACTCAGCTCCTAGCTGGACAGGCGGTGGCCCGGCCAAAGCTGCGGCCACTGACTCCTAAGGCGATTATCGAGCGGGTGGCGGCATACTTCGACCTGCAGACCGCCGACATCCTGGGCGCTAAGCGCGACAAGGAGATCGTGGTGCCACGGCAAATTGTAATGTATCTGATGCGGCAGGAGCTTGACTTGAGCTACCCGAAGATCGCGGCGGCCGTGGGTGGCCGGGACCACACTACCGCGATGCACTCAGTGACCAAGATTGAGAAGCAGATCGAGAGCGATGAATCGCTGCGATTGAGCCTGCAGAGCATCCGCGACCAGCTACTTGCTACAGCATAAGAGTTATACCCAATTTGGGGATGACCTTGCGGAAAAGCCGGGGAAAAGCTGAGTAAAACATGGGCAATGATATGAGTTTTCCAAAGCCAGGGTGCGGAACGTCCACAGGACCAATCACAGGCTTTACCCAAGCCAGCCCACAGGTTTTCCATATAAGCATAAGCGGTTTTATGCTAGAGCAAAGCCAAAAATGGACTTTTACCCAACATCCACAGGGCTTATTATGATTACGACTAGTTTTATTAAGATATTAAAGACACGGGGAAACCAGTAAGGAGGGGAAAACGTGAGACTGAGCCTAACCCAGGAAAATCTGTCTCGGGCGCTGACCGCAGTAGGACGAGTGGTGTCGAACCGGGCAAGTTTGCCGGTGTTGTCTAATATCTTGGTAACGACTGATGGCAACCGACTGAGGTTGTCAGCGACCAATCTGGAGATTGGGATAAACTATTGGATTGGTTCGAAGGTTGATAACGAAGGCTCATTGACGGTGCCGGCCCGGTTGTTTGCCGAGTTTGTGTCGAGTCTGCCACACGGAAATATTGAGCTGGACGGGACCGAGACTGTCCTGACGGTGCGGACGCCTCACTACGAGTCTAAATTGAACGGGATTGCGGCTGAGGAGTTCCCTACCGTGCCGCAGGTGGAGGGTGAGCCTGTCCTGAGACTCGACAGCTCCATGATGCGAGACGCGCTGGTGCAGGTGGCGATAGCGGCCTCAGCAGACGAGGCGCGGCCGGTGCTGGCTGGCGTGTACATGTACACGGAGGATTCGACTCTGGTGATGGTGGCGACCGACTCGTACCGGCTGGCCGAGAAGCGGCTTGAGTTGAGTGAGGCGCCGGCGGAGTCGCTGGCAGTGATTGTGCCGGTGCGGACGATTCAGGAGCTGGTGCGGCTGCTCGGTGAGACTGAGGGCGATTTGGAGCTGTACCTGGAGGAGAGTCAGGTAATGTTCCGGCTTGGCGAGGTGGAGCTGGTGAGCCGGCTGATCGAGGGCCAATACCCCAGCTACCGGCAGATCGTGCCAAAGCAGGCTGAGACGACCTTCGAGGTGGATGCAGCGGAGTTTGGGCGGATCGTGAAGGTGGCAAGCTTGTTTGCACGCGAGGCGGCGGGCAGTGTGCGGCTGGAGATCAAGGCAGAGGGCGAGGTGCGCGTGGTGTCGAGCGACTCGGAGGTGGGTGGCAACACGAGCTCGGCGGAGTGTGAGGTAAGTGGCGATGATGGTGAGATTTCATTGAACGCGCGCTACCTGCAGGATGCGCTGAGCGTGCTAAAAGTGCCACGGATCCGGTTTGCGATCAGCGGCAAGCTGAACCCGTGCGTACTGACGGCTGGTGACGATGAAGCGGCTGATGACTACTTTCATATTGTGATGCCGCTTAGGACGTAACCACTTCCCTGCCCTACCTGGCCAAATCAGATACAATAGCAGTATGACGCTGAGGGATCTGGAGCTGACTAATTTTCGCTCGTATGAGCAGGCGCGGTTTGAACTGCACCCGGCCGTGACACTAGTGGTGGGACCGAATGCTAGCGGCAAGACCAACCTACTGGAGGCGCTGTATGTGTTGGCGGTGACGCGCAGCTTTCGGGCGAAGGATCGAGACTTGGTGCGGCACGAGCAGGATCATTATCGGGTGGCGGCGCACGACGGCGAGGCGGAACTGGCGTTGGGTTACTCGTCGGCCGGTGGCGTACAGCAGAAGCGGGTGATGCATGACGGCGTGAAGCGGCCGCTGGCGGCCCACATTGGACACATCCAGGTGACATTGTTCGAGCCGACGGACCTGGAGCTGGTGGCGGGGCCGCCGGAGGCCAGACGGCGCTACTTGGACTTTGTGCTGTGTCAGACGGACCGGAGGTACCTGCGGACCCTCCACGCCTACAAGAGGGCTCTGACGCAGCGTAACGCGCTCCTAGAGGGCTTTGAAATTGGACCGGTGCGTGAGCAGATCTTCGCATGGGACATGAAGCTGGCTGAGCTGGCACTGGAGATTTATGAACGGCGGCAGGGTTTGCTGGGGCGGCTGAACGCGATGCTGCCGGGCCTGTACCGCGACATTGCGGGCGAGGCGGTGCCGGTGAACCTGGAATACGTGCCGAGCGTGACTGGCGAAAGCTACGGCGACGAATTCCTGGCGGCGCTGGCGCGGAATCTGACGCGCGACTTGGCGGCTGGGTTTACGACGATTGGGCCGCACCGGGAGGACTTTAAGGTGCGGTTTGGGAACAATGACATCGTGGCGGTAGCGTCGCGGGGCGAGACGCGGACGGTGGTGCTGGCGCTGAAGCTGGCGGAGCTGGACTACGCCCAGGCTGAGACGGGTACTGCTCCCCTACTGCTGCTCGATGATGTGTTTAGTGAGCTGGACCGTGACCGGCGCGGACATTTGCTGGAGCGGCTGCAGAATCACCAGACGATTATTACGACGACCGATGCAGACGCGGTGACGCGCGAGATCCGCGGCGAGCATGGGATGATTCGGACCGGATAAGCTGAGGAGTGGATCGACTGGCGGGTTATATCATATAGGGCTCGTCTGGACAATTACCGCGAGCTGTATACTGAGGTTATGATTGAGGACTACTTCGCCAAGAAGCGGGTTGAGCTGGGGATGGACCGGGCGGATGTGCTGGGGGCGGTGCAGGCGACGCTCGATGAGTGGTACCCGGGCCAGACACGGGCGAAGCGGCTGCACCAAGGGACCTTGCGAGTGGTGACGCTAAGTGCCAGCGTGGCGGCGGATCTGCGGATGCGACAGGTGGACCTGCTGGCGCGGCATGACTTGAGTGAGACACGGCTGGCGATCGGGATTGGGACGCTGGATTAGCTGATTGCGCGGGGGTCTTGAGGGTCGTCGCCGGCGGTTTCGACCTGAGGATCGACGAGTGGCGGTCGTGGAGTTGTGGGCATCACGACGGTGCCAGGTGCGCCGGGTGGGACGTAGAGGCCGCCAGGGCCGGTGGGCGCGTAGCCGCCGGTGTTGGGTGGAGGAGTGGCGCGCGGACCAGTGGGCGCAGGCGGAGTGAAGCGACCGGTATTGCCGGTAGTTGCGGCGGCAACCGGGGCTACCGGGCCGGTTGGGCCAGGTGAAACTGGTGCGGGGGCTACTGGACCAGTTGGGGCATAACCTGATGCTGCGATAGCGGCGCGGTCGTCGGTGCCCATGCGATTGCTGATGCGGGGGTCGGACATGGCGACGCGGACATTTTCGCGAGCTTCGGCGACACGAGTGGGGTCGCCAGAAGCGGCTGCAGCAGAGAAGTAGCGACCTTTGGCCTTGGGGTCAAGGGCTGCAAACTCTTCGG
>CAZDGK010000049.1:0-7633 GCA_964505035.1 uncultured Candidatus Saccharimonadales bacterium | reverse complement strand
CCATGCCGGTGCCCCGCTGGCGGCCGACGGCGTCGATTTCGTCGATGAAGATGATGCAGGGAGCGTTTTTCTTGGCCTTCATGAACAGGTCGCGGACACGGCTGGCGCCGACGCCGACGAACATCTCGACAAAGTCCGAACCGGCGATGCTAAAGAACGGCACACCGGCCTCGCCAGCGACGGCCCGGGCCAGCAGGGTCTTGCCGGTGCCGGGAGGGCCAAACAGCAGTACGCCCTTGGGGATCTTGGCACCGAGGGCCTCGAACTTGCTGGGGTACTTGAGGAACTCGACAATCTCCTGGAGCTCTTGCTTAGCCTCATCGGCGCCGGCGACGTCCTTGAAGGTGACTTTGGTCTTGTCGGAGCCGTAGAGCCGGGCCCGGGACTTGCCAAAGTTCATGGCCTGATTACCCTGCCCCTGGGCCTGGCGCATCATAAAGTAGAAGAAGCCAATGATCAGCAAGATGGGCGCAAAGGTACCAATGATGGTCCAGAGCAGGCTGTTGCCATTGTCGGCGTTCTTGGGGTCGATGACGACCTTGGTGGGGTCAATGCCATAGTCGGCGGTGAGGCTAGCCTGATCGCTGTCCTTGTAGGTGTACTGCTTGGCAGCGTTGGGATCCTTGAGTGTGGCGGTAAGTTTGTTGCCTTCGACCTCGATGCGCTGGACCTGGCCCTTCTTGGCTTCGTCTATCAGCTGTGACAACGAAACCTTGTCGATCCGCTGAGCCGGTAGCGTAAAGACCATCAGCACAGCCAAAATCAGCAGGGCGCCGATGAGGAAAAGAAAGCTTCGGGTGGTTTTCTTCAATTTCATACCCGTATAGTATACGCGCCTTGAGGGCGACTGGCTAGCCTAGATCCCCTAACCGCCGCAGGCGCTGTCGGGCAGGTCAATGAGATGATTGAGGCGGTCCTGGACCTCGGTCTGGCTGGGCGGGCTCGACTGCACGAAGATGACGACATTGCCAATGACGTGATTGATCTGGGTGAGCTGCTCGTCGTCGCCGTGGGCGGAGGCGGTGGCGGTGAAGCTGGCCCACCAGGGCAGGCGCGTGACCGGGGTGCCCGAGAGGAACTGGTGCAGGCTCTGGTGCAGGAAGTCGGACCAATTGCGCTGGTGGAAATTGGTGGCGGTGCCAGTGTAGACGTAATAATGGGCGCCAGCGGGGACGGTGGGCAGGTCGTGGCCATGGATGGGAACGCGACTGAGGACCGGTAGGTGGTCAAAGCGGTAGCCGAGAGTATCATTGGCGCCGCCAATGAGGTCCCAGCCGTAATCTTTGAGCAGCAAGCCGCCAGTGATGCCGGCCCAATGCAGGTGGACGAACTGGTCGAGGTGGTCATGGAAGTGGATGGGTTGCTCGGTGAGGGCGGCGGTGCAAATGTCTTTATTGAACTCGGTCTGGTACTGGGTGTCGCCAAAGTTAACTGGATGGCCGCCGACGACAATCTGGAGCCGGAGGTGCTCATGGGTGGAGGTGGGATGGCTAATGACCGACGGCGATACGGTATAGGCCGTGCCGTAGAGGCCAGCGGCCACGACCAGGCCGATGACGAGCAACCCAACCACCCAGCGCAGGATGCGAGTGAGGCGGTCCGGAGACTTGGCAGAGGGAGTGTCTGGTGAGTCCATGCCACTAATATTACTACAGTCGTATCTGTATCTGGTAACAAAAAGACCCCAGACAGGGCCATAAAAAAGAAGGAGCGGACGGGGCTGCAGGGCGCCCCGCCCGCTCTATGTGGACGGGCAGCCCGCTAAGCGTGAAGCGGCGGGCGGCCCGAGAAAGAGGGTGGGCCCTGGCCTGAAGTAGGTGCGGGTTTGACGGGTCCATTTCTGAACCACTACCCGGGACAGCTGCGCTTTGAGAAAGCGCACGCGAAATTGCTGTCTGACGGGGACCGTCCTTCGGCCGAGGGCAATTGGATTGGGAACCGTTCGTTGTTGCTGGTTCCCAACTGTGAGGAACTAGGGTGGTTAGGCCCTCACAGCTGGGAGCAACTGAATAGGTATCATTATACAGATATTTACGAAAGTGTCAATAGTTTTTTACAAGATTATCATGAGGGACTCAGCGCGGCCTTGATGGACTCCGGCACCAGCGGAAGGCGGGGCAGGTCGGCGAGGGGAACCCACTCCAGCTGATAGGAATTGTCGGGTGATTGGCGGGCGGACTCAGGGGCGGCATCGCCAAAGCGCGGCTGGCCAGTGAAGGAGGCGGCCAGGAAATAGACGTTGCGCTCGCGGCCGAGGGGACCGTCCTCGGTGACGTCCATGATGGATTGGCCCAGCTCGACGGCCAGAGTGGTCTCTTCGCGCAGCTCACGGACGGCGGCCTGCTCGGGTGTCTCCCCTGCCTCGACCTTGCCGCCGGGCAGCACGTAGTACTCGCGGCCAGCCTTGTGGCGGTGTACAAGCAAGACGCGGCCGTCGTAGATGACGGCGACGGCGGCGCGAGTTTTGACGATGGGCGCTGGGCTCGACATTACTACCCAAGTGTAATCTACCTGTGTAGAATTGCTACCGGGTGGGCAGCAGTCCACCTTTTGGTTTGGCACGAAGGAGAGTTCATTGAACTGTCTGATCGTGGGCGGGACCTCCGGCCTTGGAGCCTGTCTCGCCTACCAGCTGGCCGGCCGGTACAGTGTGATCGTGACTGGCCGGCACGACCCGGGAGGCGGCAACGCCCACTTCGCCCGGCTCGATCTGACCGGCGACGCGCTGGACGAGCGGATCGCGGCAGTGGTGAAACGGCTGCCACAGATCGATCTGCTGGTCTACAGCGCCGGCTACTACCAGCAAGGGCGCATCACGGACCTGAAGCCGGCGGAAGTACATGACATGCTGGCCGTGGGTCTGGCAGCGCCGATCCTGCTGGCGCAGGCGGTGCTGCAGAACCAGGGCATGCTCGACACCTTTGTGGCCGTGACATCCACTTCGCAGTGGACGCCGCGGGCGTACGAACCGGTGTACGCCGCCGTGAAGGCTGGCCTGGCCCATTTCGCCAACTCGCTGTCGCTGGATTCGCATGTGCGGCGCGTGCTGGTGGCGGGCCCGGCGGGCATGGAGACGGCCTTCTGGGCCGGGTCGGACAAGGACACGTCCGGCATGCTCCGGCCCGACTGGGTGGCAAATCAAGTCATCCAGCTCCTGGAAAAGGAGCCGGACTTCAGCTACAAGGCCGCGCGCATTCTGCGCGAGCCGGCCCGGGTGGAAGTGCACGAGCTGCGCGTCAACCCGACCGCCTAACCAACAACCCCCGCGGACGCATTGTGCCGCGGGGGTTAGTCGTTGGGATAATTGCTGGTGGCTGCGGGTGGATTTGAACCACCGACCAAAGGCTTATGAGTCCTCTGCTCTACCACTGAGCTACACAGCCGGACTTGGGTAACGGACTAGAGTATAGATGAATTTGAGCTCAAACTCAAGACACATGGCTGGCCGGCCCGGGGCGAACCCGAGGCCGGCCAGAGGCCTTTAACCGTACTGGACGTCAAAGGCCAGGATGTAGTCGAGATTGGACCCCTGGCCGTCGGGGTCTTCAACCTGCTCGCCGACGCGGACGGCCAGCCGCTGGTCACTCGCAGGAGCGACCTTGAGACCGAGCCCGCAGGTGACTTCACCTTCGAACCAGGCGCCGCAGCCCCAACTGATGAGGTTGCGGTAGCCCACGTGATAACCCAGCGGGAAATTGCCGATGGATGGGTCGACGTAGGTGAACTGCACACGGAGGGCAGCGTTGCCCTCAAGTGGCAGCACGGTGGGTTTACCGCCCACGGACACGCTCGCCACATAGCCGAAATTGGCGGGTGGTGCAGCACCCCGGAAGTGGAACGACACCCGGGTATAGCCGGGGCTTTCGTCCGGGTGGTCACCGACGCAGACCGCGAACAACTTGGCGCGCGAGTCGGCGCTGGGGACGCTAGCCGTGCCGGCTGGGATGGCCCAGTCGTACTTGACGGTGTGCGCCACTGGTATGGACACGGGTTTGGGCGGACTGACCGGCAAGCAAGCCTGCCAGCCGGGAGTAGCCGAAACGCTGCCACTGGGCGAGGCGGTCGGACTGGAGCTGGCGGCTGGGGACGACGGAACCGCAGTGCGGGAAGCCGAGGGCGAGCCGGCGGCAGCAGGCGGGGCTGGCCCGCTGGTGCAGCCGGCGGTAGCCAAAACGGCAACCGCAACTACGGCCAAAACAACGGGCGACCTCCGAAACATGGAGGACTCCTTTCGCTGTCGTGTGCCAATCGATACGAAGCGGCGGGTAGCCGACTTCGCGATCATTGTATATCAAAAAACCGCCTGGGGAGGCGGTTTTTGAATAATTCCCTGGTAGCGGGGGCAGGATTTGAACCTGCGGCCTCTGGGTTATGAGCCCAGCGAGCTACCGAGCTGCTCCACCCCGCGTCAACTTATTAACTTTGATAGCTTATCAGATGCGAGCATTTTGGTCAAGCGTGCATCGGCAGATTAAACGCGCTACGATGAAGGTAATTAATGGCGAGTGGACAATGAAGCGGGTTTTAGCCTACATGGCAGCGATCTTGGCACTGCTAGTGGTGCCGGGGGCGGTCTGGGCAATGAGTGGACAATCTGGCAATGATATTACGCTAGCGAAGGGCACGACCAATCACGGCACGCTGTGGGTGGCCGGCAAGAACGTCCTGGTGGACGGCGACGTGGACGGTGACCTGGTGTGCGCCGGCTCAAATGTAACCGTGAACGGCACGGTAACCGGCGACGTGATCTGTGCCGGCCAGACCTTGACCCTGAACGGTAAAGTGGGCGGCAGTGTGCGGGTAGCCGGCCAGTCGGTGACGGTCAACAGCGAGATAGCTCGCAACCTATGGGTGGCCGGGCAGGACCTGACGCTGGGAGCTAGCGGCAAAGTAGCTGGTGAGCTGGCGGCCGTCGGTGACCAGTTGACGGTCAATGGGCCGGTGGGCACGGACGCGTACGGCGCGGTGAGCATGGCGATGATCAACTCGGCCATTGGCGGGAGCGTAAACTTCCAGGCAGGCGATTTGACGCTCGGTGACGCCGCGCACATTAAGGGCAACTTGGATTACACCAATAGCGCCGACCAGCACTATGACCCGTCGAAGGTGGAGGGCGCCGTGACGCGCCATGACCCGCCCAAGCACGAGGAAAACAACTCGCCCCGGGACGTGTTCCTGGCCTGGCTGCTGAGCCGGCTGTACTGGATAGTGGCCGACCTGGCCGTGGGGCTGGTACTGGTATGGGTGGCGCCGCGGGCGATCCGCGCACTGCTGGACCGCATGAAGAAGCGGATGGGTGCGAGCATCGGATTTGGAGCGTTGGCGCTGTTTACCGCTCCGATTGTGTTGGTGATGGTGGCGATGACGTCGGTGGGACTGCCGTTGGCGCTGGAGGCTGGATTGCTAGGACTGTTTGTGGTCAGCATTAGTGCGACGCTAGCTGGCATCGCCATTGGGTCGTGGATTCTGAAGCGAGCCGACTGGAAGGCCGATTCGCTCTGGATGGCCGCACTGATCGGGGTACCAGTGGCCATACTGCTGTTTAGTGTGCCGGTGCTCGGCGCATTGGCCAAGATTGTGGCAACCTGCTGGTCGGTGGGCGGCCTGATCCTGGCAGGGGCCGGGCTGCGGCGCTAGCCTAGCGGCCGGTCAGGAAGTCGAGCCATTGTTGCAGATTTGGCCGCGGCTTGGCGGTGGTGGTCGCAACGGGCGCGGGGGCGTCTGACGCTGGCTTGGGCAGGATGACGACGCTTTCGCCCGGGAGCTGAAGGCCGAGCTTGGCGCGGGCTTCGCGCTCGCGAAACGAGTCGGTCTGGTAGTACTGAGTGTTGTATGACAGAGTGTCGCGCTGGTCTTGCAGCAGCGTGATCTGGCCCTTCATGGAAGCGATCTGCTGATTGAGGTCATAATTGTGCTTGATGGTTTGGCCAAGGACCACACATAGGTAGACAATGACAAGGAAGCCAGCGACGTTGAGCACCGTGACGAGGTTGAACTTGGATCCCAGACCGTTCATGCTTTCAAGTATAGTATACTAGCTGGATCGGTGCGGGCCCGTAGCTCAGTGGTTAGAGCGGTTGGCTTATATCCAACTGGTCCTAGGTTCGAATCCTAGTGGGCCCACCAAGGAATTATTGGAGATGACATGTTAGCAGCAGTGTTTGCGGTGACGACGTTCGTATCAACGATGCTGGGCGGCGTGTTCGCGCTGCGTAACCGCGACCGACTGCACCGGATCCTGGGCTTTACAGCTGGCGTGTTGCTGGGGGTGGTGGCGTTTGACCTATTGCCGGAGATCTTTGGGCTGCTCAAAAGCACTGGAACGGATCCGGTAGTGCCGATGCTGGCATTGGTCGGCGGGTTTTTGGGCTTCCATATCGTGGAGAAGCTGACAATCATGCACACGGCGCACGAGGATGAATACGAGACCGGCCATGAGCACCCACAGGTGGGACTGCTGTCGGCCCTCGCACTGTGCGGTCACTCGTTTTTTGACGGCGTCGGGATTGGGCTGGCGTTCCAGGTGGGTCCGACCGTGGGGCTAGCGGTGGCACTGGCGGTGATCGCGCATGACTTTGCCGACGGCCTCAATACGGTGACGCTGATGCTGGCACACAAAAACAATGTGCGCCGGTCGACGGTACTGCTGGTGGTAGACGCGGCAGCGCCGGTGCTGGGTGTGGCCTCTACCCTACTCTTCCGATTGAATGATCGTGACCTGCTGCTCTATCTGGGTTTCTTTACGGGATTCCTGCTGTACCTGGGAGCTTCCGACATCTTGCCCGAAGCCCACGCCAAGCATCCGTCGCGGCTAACACTGGCACTGACGGTGGCGGGTACCCTGCTGATATTCCTAGTGACGCGCGTCTCGATTGGCTAGAAATGCTGGATTATTAGGACAAATAGTGATATTACATCACTAGTCAATCAGATTGGTTGACGGTACATCGATTGGGGTAACCAAAATGATCGAAGGCATCGATCAGCTGTCGGTAGCCACGCTCGTTGAACGGAGGCGAGAGTGCCAGGGAGCAATTCGCAGAATGGATGACCTCATCGGCCAAACCCTGGGAGACCGTGGTTCTGCGCAATACTACCTCGACATCCAGGCCGACAACAGGGCCGAGATCAAGCAGATCGACGACGAGTTGAAGCTGCGTGAAAACCGGGACAACCAGACTCGAAGCGGGTCTAGACCTGGTCAACCGAGCGTCGCCTCACGTGCTATCGAGGCCGCCCGCAACTTCCAGCGACAGGCTGGCCAAGGCGAGGCCAAAACGCACGTGAACACACTCGAGGTGGGCTGGACAGACGGGCGAAGTGGCCTCAAATACATCGGCTACTTCGACACCCGGGCCGGCACGCTGGAAGTCTGGGTCGAAACGAGATCCCGGACGCTCGACTGCATCACCGTCCGAGGTGTAGCGTATATTCGCGCTCGCACCTGACCTCCAACTGGGGGCAGCCGCAACCGGCTGCCCCCTCGCCCGTTTTATGGCATTATTGAGCAAACGAAGGCGCCCCAGACTGATGTCGTCTGGGGCGGTGTGGTACTAATATAGGAAGAGCGTGGTGGAGGGTAAGAGTGTAAGGACGGGGGTAGATATCGGTGGTCGCCGGATGAATAAAAAAA
>CAZDGK010000048.1:0-7714 GCA_964505035.1 uncultured Candidatus Saccharimonadales bacterium | reverse complement strand
GCCGAGTCCTTGACCCGCTTAGTCTTCGGCGCGCCCAGGGCAGCCGTCACTTCGGCCTTACTCATGCCATTCGTGATCGAGCGGTACGGGGCATCGGCGCACACAATCTGCCCTTGGTTCGCCTGGCTGGTTTGCATCACCCTCATAGCCAATAACCCACCGCCCAGCACCACCACAGCCGCGGCTCCGGCCAGCAGCCAAGCTTTCTGCTTCTTATTGATGGCCATTTCGCCGCCTCATCAACGGCACCGCAAACAGCCCAGCCACTGCCACATCCACACCCACATTGAACCACACCCCCAGCCACGCCGAAGCCGCCGCCTCAAAGCCCAGCCAGACCACCAGCCCAATCAGCAAAATGCGCTTTAGTTCGGCATCATCCCGCCTAAACGCAATCCGGCCGAGCAGCACCAGCGTCACGCCCCAGCCCAGCATAATCGCACCGTACAACGCACTTTCCCAGTCCAGCAACACATCATGCGGAATCAGCGGCGCCACATCCGAGAAAATCTTCAATCCAAAGAAGAAGTACAGCAGCCCAAAGCCACATAGAATCAAGCTGACTATCTTAAACCATAGAGCCATATGTCTTGAGCCTAATTCTACCACGCTCCCCACCCTACACCGGCACCTTCACCTGCTCAGTAACCTTCCGCAGGCGCCATGGCAGCTTCGTCGGGGGTCGCGCCGTCACTGTCCGGAGCACCGTCTCCGCCTCTCGCAACACCGCCTCCTCAATGCCATATTGCTCCGCCCATTGGAGCTGTCCGCTAGGCATCACCATACAAGTCGCGTCGCTGCCATCTGGCCTCAGTACCCTCACCCAGGGCACCACCTCCTCGCGGTTGATCCGGTTGCGCAAAAATCCCAGCCCCAGGGCGTATTTCCCATCCGACGACGACCCCAGTGTCACCGTACTACCCCAGCTCGACAGTGTCACCTGGCCGTAGATTCCCTCATATGCACCCATACTCACCACCCCAGCCGTATTGGTATAGCGGTACGACGGCATCCTAGCCTCGTCCCTGACAATGTTGCCACTCTCCCTCATCGCGGCTATCTCTCGAAAACTACCGTCTACCACCAGCATCTCTTCCGGCATACTGCCAGCCGGCCCCAGGCCCACCCAGCAATGATTCATGTTCGGCTGGTTAAAGATCCTTCTGGATAGGCCATTCACAAACGATACCTCTAGCGGCGCGCGCCCTGCTGCCACCAGCTCCCGGTTGACTTCCGCCAACCAGCCGTTCTTAATATCGCGCAACAGCTTTGTGGCAATCTCGCCGCACTGGCCACCCCGCCGGTCAGTATAGTCCCGCAAGCCAGGTAGGATCACCTCATCACCCCTAATGTACGCACCTCGCTCCACCTGGGCACGGGTCTTCTCAACCACTTGGCCGTACTCGTATGCACCAGTCAACTCCAGCAACCGGCCGGCCGCCTCCTCGCTCACCCCCCAGCGACGCAGGTCAGCCATCGCCTCCGGCATCATACGCACCTCGCGTCTGTCAGACTCCTGTTCCGGTCTACGTTGCTCGGGCACCAGCTCGCGCATTTGTCGCGCCCACTCCTGCCCGCCATCCGTCTGACCCACTTGGTCCTGTAGTACATCCATGCTTGCTATAATACCAAGCATGGACGCATCTCAAGCAAATCTGGTCACTATTCTCGAACCGCAGGCGGCCGTCCCCGACGGTACCAGCCTGGTCGTGCGCCGGCTCTCAGCCACCCACTACGTCATCGAAGAAGCCAGTGTCAATCTCATACTCACCGAGACAGACCAAATCACGGCCGACTTTCAGCTAGATGACGGCGACACCCCAGACGGCCCCACTAGCCAAGTCACCAGCCAGTCATACCGCTACCGCAGCCACTCCGGCCACTGGTTCACCTTCCGCCACGAAGGCGGCCGGCTCATCGTCACGGCCGCCAGCCCAAGCTAATGCACCAATAATACCCGCACGCCCAGCTCCACCCCCTGCAGCAGCAGGAATGTCACCAGCGGTGACAAGTCCATGCCGGGCGTTTGCGGCAGCGCCCGCCGCACCGGCGCCAGCAGCGGCTCCGTCAAGTTCATCAAAATCTGCATCCACCAGTTCTGCGGACCCAGCACATACGACAGCACCACCCTCAGCACCAGCAGGATATTAAACACAAACACAAATAGGTTTACAAACGTCACGATCAAGACCACTGCCATCATGAGTGTGCCAGGTAGCCGATTTCTGATGGACTCGGCAAATTACTCGGGTCTTGCCAGACCTGCACAGGGCTGCCGTCATCGCGCACCATCACCACCGCCGGCCGGGCCAATATGTCGTAGTGCTCAGCCAGCTGGATACCGCGCGGACTGTCCGCATCCAGCAGCTCGACATTCACTTGCTCCGGCTCCAGCCGCTTCGCCAGGGTCTGCATCTGGCCCTCACCCGGCGTCCGGCGGTTGTACAAAAGGTAGGTCAGCATTACTGCCATTGTACCCCAAAATGAAACCGGTCGCCCCGGAAATGTCCTCGTAGGACACTCCGGAGCGACCGTTTCGCCTGGGCGCAATGCGGCCCAAACGCTTAAATCAGGCGACCCGATGGATTGTTCCCATCGCGCCCAGTGCGCTGGCCACCTGTCGCAGGCCTTCGCCAAGCTGCACCGGCAGCGGAATGGGCCGGCCGGGCTCGATCTGCTCGAGCCGTCGGGGCTCCACGCCCGCGCGGCGCAGTTCCTCGCGCACCGCCCGGTGGCTAGCGTCGCCATGCGGCACAAATACCAGCCGGGTACCACCAGCGCGCGGCCTCGCGGCACTGGCGGCAATCGCCGACATTAGCCCGCTGCCTGGATTCGGCACTGCGGCCCGGGCCGGCTTAGCCGACCCTGTCGCCGGCGACCGCTTGGCCGCCGGCGACACGAACTCGCCATGACTGCGCAAGTCGGGCCGCCGCTGATCCAGGAGCGAGCACTCGCGCAGCTTCACGAGGTCACCAGGTCGCACATCGGCCGGGCAGCGGGTGATCAGCAACCCGTCCAGCAAAGCACGAGCGGCCGACACGTCAGTCCGCTTGTGCAGTCGGTACTGTACAGCCATCACAACCTTCTTTCGAAAGATGGGTGGGCTTCAACGAAAACCGGAGCCCTTGTGAGGCTCCGGCTATCGTTTTGTATCTAAACGAATGTGCTAAAGCCCCGAGGCGTCCTCGTACAGAATAAAGCCCAGCGCAAACAGGGCCTTGCTCATAATTACGGTGGTGGACGCAGACTTCATGTAGGCCAGCCTACCTCACATTCGCCCTCGGCGTCAAGGCCATCAGGTTCAAAATTACCAAAGAAAAAGTCCCTGGAGCGCGGGTGCGCCTCAGGGACCGGGTCAGAGGGTGAGTAAGAGTCGGTGCGCACGCTGGTGAGGTTCCTGGTATATAGCCCCAGTCGCCTCTTTCCTGCGCGGAAGTGTGCGTCGCTCCATCTACCAGGGCGACCAGCTTTGATGGGTGCGTTCCTATGGCAGAACGCGGTCCTCATGCTGATAAGCGAAGTCTGGTTTTGGAGCCTATCCTGTCATCCACTGCTCATCACAGCGGGCAGCCGGGGCGCCTGCACCCTCCACAGGCTCCCCACTGTCCGCCGTCATGTTCAGCGGCTTGGACACTCACTCGGACACTCTTACGGTATCCCCCTCACGTCTTTCAACGATCCTAGTCCTTGGGACTAGTCTAGAGGCGCACCGAAGTACTCCCCCGGACTAGTTACAAGTTTCTGCCGCCTAGTCGGTCGCAGCCCGCGACTTCAATCGTCGCAATTCGGCCTCAAAGCTAGCTACATTCGCGAAGCTCCGGTAGACGCTCGCAAATCGCACATAGGCCACGTCATCAAGCTCTTCCAGGCCGGTCATCACCAACTCACCAATCTGGCCACTCGGCACTTCCGCTTCACCTAGCGCCCGCACATCGCGCTCAATCCGCGAAATCAGCGACTCTATCAGCGCGATGGCAATCGGCCGCTTCTCCACCGCCCGGTAGATCCCTGCTGCTACCTTGTCGCGGTTGAATAGCTCGCGCCGGCCGTCCTTCTTCATCACCACCAGTGTCGGCATTTCGAGCCGCTCATAGGTGGTGAATCGGGCGTCACAGCTCAGGCATTGCCGGCGGCGCCGGATGGTCGTGCCATCGTCCAGGTCGCGTGATTCCAGAACTCTCGAGTCAATGTGGCCGCATTCGTGACACTTCATCGTTGTCACCCTCCATCACTCATACTCCATATATGGCGTATGTACTTCGTATTATAACGCTAGGCTCTGCAGTTCCGTCAACCAATCGAAGTTTTGGCTTGATGCCGCTCACAATCAGATTTGTCAGCTGTCTCATCTGGTGGTTTTCCACAGACCATCGCGATATGTAGTGTTAGACATGCAAACACCCACACTAATTGCAAGAGCCGGTTTCAGCCCATCACAAGCCAAGCCACCGGCCCTCATATCAGAACCGGCGGCTACAGCTTTGTCACTCTGCGCTATTCAACTTTGCGACGAATGAACGCTGGCACATCCAGGTTGTCATCGTCGGCTAGGCCCAGGTCAGCCAGTGGCTGCGGCGCCGCTTCTGGCACCTCGGGCTCGTAGTCCATGGCTGGCGACTTGGCCTCGGAGGTGAGATCCTCCGATTCCTCCACCTCTTCGTCCGGCTCGATCGACGCCAGCGGCGCAAACCGTCGCGGCGGCGTCGTCTCAACCACCGGCTTAGTCACGGGGATCGCCATCGGCTCTGGTTCGACTTCCGTCTGGGGCCGCTCATTAATCAGCGGGCGCATCGTCGGCATCACCACCTCGGGCGCGAACACCGGCTCGGCCACCGCTTCTGGCCGCGACACCGACCGCACCGTCACCTCGCGCTCCGGCCGGTGCCCGTCAAAGCCCGTCGCCACCACCGTAATCTGCAGATCGTCTTCGAGCGCGTCGTCCAGCACGGCACCAAAGATAATATTGGCGTCACTGGCCACCGCCTCGGTAATCGTCTTCGCCGCCTCATCAATCTCGTGCATCGTCATGCTGCGGCCACCAGTCACATTAAACAGCACACCCCGCGCTCCATCGATGCTCGTCTCCAGTAGCGGCGAGTCAATCGCCTGCCGCGCCGCTTCCACCGCCCGGTTGTCGCCCTTGGCCTTGCCGATACCCATCAGCGCCGAACCAGCGTTGGCCATAATGGCCTTCACATCGGCAAAGTCCAGATTGATCAGTCCGTGAATCGTAATCAGGCTCGAGATACCCTGCACACCCTGCTGTAGCACCTCATCCACGATGCCAAACGCATCGACCAGGCTGGTTTTGCGGTCAATCATCTGCAGCAGCCGGTCGTTCGGAATAGTTATGAGTGTGTCGACATTGTCCTTCAGCTCGGCAATGCCAGCCTCGGCACTCCGCCGCCGCCGCTCGCCCTCAAACGTAAATGGCTTCGTCACAATCGCCACCACCAGCGCGCCGCTCTCCTTGGCCGCCGCCGCCACAAATGGCGCCCCGCCTGTACCGGTGCCACCGCCCTCGCCCAGGGTGATAAAGACCATATCGGCACCCTTTACGGCTTCGTAAATCTCTTTTTCACTCTCCTCTGCCGCCTTGCGACCCACTTCTGGGTCCGCCCCGGCGCCCAGACCGCGAGTCGTCTCACGGCCGATATGAATCTTGTTTGGCGCCTTCGAATGCAATAGGGCCTGAGCATCCGTATTTATAACCACGAACTCCACGCCCTGGAGCCGCGACTCAATCATGCGGTTGACAGCTGAGTTGCCGCCACCGCCGACCCCGATTACCTTGATGCGCGCCGAGGTATCAACCTCGGGCAGTATTTCTGCCATGCTAGATACTCCTTACCACCAAGACCCGCCAAACAAACGGGTACAACACGAAGTCTAGCGCGGTGGTTCACACATTGCAAATTTATTACTCACCGCTTTTTGGGCTTTAGAATGGTGCAAATATTGTGTTCGAAACCGGCATTTTGCACCTTGCTGTAGGATAGTAGCCCTACGAACATTTCCATCACATTAAGCTTAGGCTCAAAAACGCCTGAGTAAAGTTTTCCACAACCTGCATCAATAATCACGCCAAACCGCCGTTTTAGGGCAGTAGGTTCTTGAAAATTCCCTTGATCTTGTCGACCGTCTGGCCGATACCCGCCCCCGGCGCCGGCGGTACTGCCGCGTGCGTCATATTCTCGAGCATCAGCCCGATTGGCGCCGCAAACGCGGGGTCACTGATCCGGTCCACAATCCCCGAAAAGCCTTCAGGTTTGCCAATCACCGCTGGCAGTTCCAGCAGCTCCTTAGCCAGTTCATCAATCCCCGCCATCTTGGCGCCGCCACCTGTCAGCACCACGCCACCAGGCAGTAAGTGGTCTTTGCCCACCTTCTTCAGCTCCTGCCGTACCAGGTAGAAAATCTCCTCCAGCCGGGCACCCGCGATCTTCTGCAGTTCCCGCCGCGACACCAGTGTCTCCTCGCCCTCCAGCTCCTCGATCCGGATCTTCTCCGTCAGGTTCGCCTTGGCCCCATGCGCCCGCACGTACTTCAGCTTAATCTTCTCAGCCGTATCAATGTCGGTCTTCAGACCGATCGCCAGGTCATTAGTGATGTGCGCCGCCCCCACTGGCAAAATGCTCGACGACAGCACGTCGCCCTCCTCAAACACCGCCACGCCAGTCGTGCCGCCACCGATATCGATGATCGCCACCCCCAGCTCCTTCTGCCGCTTGCTCAAAACCGCCCGGGCGGCCGCCAGCGGTACCAGCACCTGACCCTGGATATCAATGCCCGCCTGATAAATACAGCGGTCGAGATTCTTGATGGCCGGCGTGGCCCCTGTCACAATATGCGACTCCACCTCCAGCCGCACGCCCCGCATACCCACCGGATCCTTGATATTCGTCTGCGCATCTACCGTATATGACCGCGGAAATACTTGCAGGATCTCCCGGTTCGGCGGCACCTGGATGGCCGTGGCAGCCTCCTCTGCCCGGTGCAGGTCGTCAACCATGATCTCCTGGTCAGCCCGCCCCACCGCGATCACGCCCTTGGAGTTCAGGCTCTGGACGTGCGCGCCGTCGATCGAGATCGTCGCCCGGTCAATCGCCACGCCCGAAATGCGCTCAGCTTCATCCACGGCCGCCGTGATCGACGACACCGTCTCCTCCACATCCACCACTACGCCTTTGCGCATGCCACTAGTCGGCGCCACGCCCACCCCGATCACACTCGGCAGCGTCTCGCCCTCCTCGTGCAGCCCAACAATGCAGCACACTTTCGTGCTGCCAATATCTAGACCGATGTAGATTTCCTCGTTTGGTTTTGCGGCCACGGTAGGTTCGATCTCTCCTCTTGCATCACATTATAGTTCTAGCTGCTCCCGTTTAGCAAACCACCGCCCGGACTCAATATCCCGAGCACTAATCTACCAACATTGAACAACTATAGTATGCATATGACCTACTTGGTCAGTACTTCGACACCGGTTGGCGTCACCAGCACCGTATGCTCAAACTGCGCCCCCAGGCTCCCATCGTCGGTCTTGATCGTCCAATTATCCGACGCCAGATAGATCTCGTGACTACCTAGTGTCGCCATCGGTTCAATCGCCAATGTCATACCAGCCTTCAGCCGCATCCCTGTACCCGGCCGGCCGAAGTTCATCAAGAACGGAACCTCATGCAACTGCTCACCCACCCCGTGGCCACTGAGC
>CAZDGK010000047.1:0-7754 GCA_964505035.1 uncultured Candidatus Saccharimonadales bacterium | reverse complement strand
CTGGTGCCCCGGGTAGGAATCGAACCTACGACGCCCTCCTTAGGACGGAGGCGCTCTATCCGCTGAGCTACCGGGGCGGACTTGATGGATTATAGCAAAAATAGAAAGGCGCCGTACCCCGGAGGGCCGTGCGCCTCGTCTTCTAGCGGCTAGCCAGGAGAACCTGGTGAGTGAAGAGCCAGAAGAAGGTGAAGAGGTGGTTGGTGCCGGGAGGCAGTTCGAAGGTGAACTGGCGCCGGTTGAGTGCGTGCGGCCCGTAGACCAGCTCCTCAGGAAAGCCCTCGCAATACACCGGGTCGATCTGCTCGTTGGGATTGAAAAGACCCATGAAGTTGGCCTCGATATCCCGTGGCGAGCTGACCGATACCTTCCAGTCGTAGAAGTTGTACCGCAGGATGACGATGGTGCCATCGGGCAGGACGAGCCGGAAGACTGGCAGGCGGACTGACTTGGACAGGTGCGTTGAGATGACCGTGATGCCAGAGCGGATCGATTCGCGATCGGAATGGTCAGTGGTCAGGATGCGGGGGACGACCTGGCTGATGAAGGAAATCTGCTCCCAGTAGCCTTTGGCCCAGAACAGCTCATTGCTGGGCTGGTTGGCTCTAGCCCACTCCTTCACGGGAGTGCCGGTAACCTGAGTTGTCACCCTGTGGCCTCTCTCTCGATGGTGGCTGCAGCTAGGCGTCTTACCTAGAGCTTTGTAACTATATCATATTGTGCCCAAAGGGCAACGTATGCCCAGCATAAGCTATAATGTGGGTATGAGCAGTCACGGTGAGCCCAAGGTGCGGCGGGAATTTCCCGGCCAGCATGATGACGAGACGGTTAAGTTTATCTTTCGCCAGCATCCGCTGGTGATGCGCAAGCAGCTCATCTTTGGTCTGTGCGCGATTACGCTGGCGGTGTTGCCGTTTGACTTTGTGACGGTGCACGAGACGCCCTGGATGATGTGGCTGTTTGGCAAGATATTGATCATCGTGCCGCTGGTGGTGGCGGTGTGGTGGTTCCATCGCTGGGTGGGGTGGTACTACAGCGTGTATATCCTGACTAACCGGCGGATCGTGGTGATTCACCAGAAAGGGTTCTTTGACCGGTCGGTGGATGAGTGGCAGCTGGATAAGATTTATAACGTGAACTATCACATCAACGGGCTGCAAGCGGTGATGTTTGGGTTCGGTGAGATCACGGCGCAGACCATTATGGGTGACTTTGTAATGCCGACGATTTATCATCCGACAGATGTCCACCGCAGGATATTGGAAGCGGTACGGGAAGCTGGTGGCGGGAACGTGCCGGTGATCGACAAGCCACGACAAGTAAGGTAGCATGGCTTTTATAGGGCAGTGGCCCAGTAAAGGAGTGTGTTTTGCCGAAGAAGAAAGAGGAGCTGGAGCCGGTCCAGCCCGAGACGACGCAGCCTGAACCGGAACCGACTGAGGCAGCCGAGGTGACTGACAAGCCCGAGCCAAAGGAACCCAAGCCGGCCAAAAGCGAGACCAAGATTGGCGCCAAGCCGGAAGTGGCAGTGGCGGAGTTTAAGGCCAAGCGCGAGTGGCACATGAGCAAGGATATGGCGATCAAGATTGGCGCCGGTGTAGCTATCTTATTGGCGCTGGCTTTGCTGGCGTTTGGCGTGCTGATCTACGTCTACAAGAGCGAGAGCGCGGTAGTGCGGATGGTGAGCGAGGTTGTGCCGTACCCGGTTGAGGAAGTGAATGGCGGGTTCGTGCGCTACAGTGAATACCTGTTTGATGTAGATGCCAACAAGCGGGCATACCAAAACAATGCCAAGCTCAATAACCAGCCGGCGGTGGACTTTAACTCGGCGGATGGCAAGAAGATGCTATCGGATATTCGCCAGCACTCTCTGGAGAAGCTAAAGGCTGACGAAGTGACTGCTCAGCTGGCTCATCAGAAGAAGGTGACGGTGTCGGACAAGGAGGTCAATGACCTCGTAAACGACCTCTACAACCGCTATGGCGGTAAGGAAACGTTGCTGAAGACGCTGAAGCAGATTTACAACTGGGATCTGTCGGATCTGCGGAGTGTGGTGCGCAAGCAACTGCTAGCCCAGAAGCTGCAGGACAAGGTGACGTCGGATCCGGCGGTGGCCGCGCAGGCCAAGGCCAAGGCACAGGATGTGCTAAACAAGATCCAGCAGGGTGGCGACTTTGCGGCTCTGGCCAAGCAATACTCGCAGGCGTCGGACGCTTCGTCTGGCGGTGACCTGGGTAGCTTTACCAAGGGTCAGCTGCCGGATGAGTTGCAGAAGGCAGTGGATGCGCTACAGCCTGGTCAGGTGTCCGACCTGGTGCAGACGAAATACGGCTTCGAGATTATCAAGGTGACTGCCAAGAATGGCGACAGCGCCCAGGCATCGCACATCTTGATTGAGACGATCGATTACGACCAGTACTTCCAGGACCAGTTGAATAAGGCCAAGACGAAGTATCTCATTAAGGTTTAGCGAAGGCGGAGAGAATGGCTAGTGTATTACTGGTAGAAGATGACGGTACGATCCGCGAAATGAATGCATTTGCACTGCAGCGCGCTGGCTATGAGGTGGGGCAGGCGATGAGCGGGGCAGAGGCGATGGTGCGGGTGCAGGAGCGATCATACGACGTGATCCTATTGGACATGATGATGGCGGGGATGAGCGGTCTGGATTTTCTGCGCCAATACGACGTACGGGTGAATTGCCCGCAGACTAAGGTAGTGGCGCTGAGCGCGATTGACAGCCCCAAGGTAGTGGAAGAAGCTAAGCAGCTGGGTGTGATCGACTACCTGAGTAAGGCCGACACGGAGCCTAGGCAGTTGGTGGAATATGTAGGCAAGCTGGTGGCTGCTCCGGCGGCATCCGGAGCCGCGGTGGAGGCTCCTATGACACTGGAAGCGGTGGCTCCTAATGAGCAGGCTGCGATGCCGGAGAAGCCGGCACCTCCAGCCGCGCCAGCAGCTTAGCCAGAGCCTCAGCGGCCGTGCGAGAGGCGAGGGGGTTGGGGTGATTGTCCCAAGGCCAGAGACGGCGGTACGGAGCGGCTAGCATTCCGGCATGGGGGTTCGTGGACTCGGCCAGCAGACTGTGCAGGTCGAATACGGCCACATTGGGACCCCACTGGCCTCGCATGAGCCAGTCGGCTAGGTGGTGCGCGCGGCCAGCCTGCTGCTGGTTGGTGCGCTCTGGCCGCAATGGCGGGCTGGTCATGATGATGAGCTGTTGCTGCGGCCGAGCGGCAAAGGTTTTGGCCAGCTGGCGGTAGGTTTCCTGGATATTGGCCAGCGCTTGATCGCTGGTGATGGCGCTATTGGGATAGCAGGATTTGACGATAATCGTCTGGTAGCTGCGGACTTTGGCCAGCTCGGCTGGCAGTTCGCCAGTGAAGAAGCGTAGTAGGTTGTCTGGGTTGGTATTGCGGCCGGGAAGAATTAGGCGTCTGGGAGGGGTACCGGGATGGCCGGCGGTGATCAGGCCGGTGTTGCCATCATAGTCGTCTAGCTGGATGTCAGAGGTGGCAGGAGCTTGGGCTAGCAGCTGGCGCAGCTGGCCGTCTCGTAGGAGATTGCGGCCGACGGAGCGATGGATGAATAGAATGGTCCTCATGGCTTTATTCAAGATTATAGCAGTGCACGGGACAAAGAAGTGGCCCCAGGCAATGTGCCTGGGGCCGAGGGCTCAGGAAGCTACCCGGGGGTAGCCACTGAGGTCAACAAGCTGGTCCACCATCTGATCAGTGAAGGCAGTGCGGGCTTCCAGGGTATGGTCGTCCGGCGCGTACAGGCCTTGATCACCAAACTTGAGGGTGACTGGCTGGTTGAGATGGATCCGTCCGCCATCGGGCGATTTGACGGCACGCGTGCCGTTGATGCCCAGCGGGATCACGACAGCTCCGGTGCGGGAGGCCAGTTCGGCCACGCCGCCCTTGGGGTGTTTGATCTGGCCATCGGGTGAGCAGCCCCCTTCGATGAAGATCACCACGACGCCGCCATGCAGGAGAACCTGCTCAGCGAAGTCGAGGCAGTCCATCGCGTGGTCGGTGCCGCGGGCCACGGGAATGTGGCCCATCCAGCGCATGGCGCTGCCCAGGACGGGAACGCCGAACAGTTCTTCCATGGCCAAGAAGGCCACCCGCCGTCGGAGCGCTCCAAACACCAATATCGGATCGACTGGTGATGGATGGTTGCAGACGATGATCACGGGGCCATGCTTGGGTACCGCCTGGTAGCGATTCTTGGAGACGTGGGTGCGCACGAAGATGCGCAGCACGGCTCCAACCATCAGGATAATCCTGAGGACCCAGGTGACGAAGAAGACTGGCAGCCGGCGCGACCGGGGTTTCCCGGAACCGGCCATGGCTAGCACCGCACGGTTTCGCCGCGGGGATCGAGCCGGGGGTCACGGTCGACGAGCATGGAGCCGTCGGCCGGGGTCCAGATCGATCGGGTGTCGGGTACCGTTTGGGGGTCCGGGTCGATTGTGTCCCGGCCGAGCTGTCGTGCTCGATCGTTAGACGGGTGAGACATGTGAGTGGACATGATCATCACGCCTTACTACCGCTGAGGAAGAGCAGCGGTCTACTCTGTTGGACGTTTATTATAGTGCCATACAAATGGCCGCTGGTCAACGCCTAGGACTGGTCGGAATCTTTCCAGGGTGTGGCTAACTGAAAGTAGTTGCCATCGGGGTCGGCGAAGGTGGCTAGCCAGCCGCTTGCATCCTCGCCTGGGTGGTAGGGCTCCGCGACGACTTCGGCGCCGAGGTCTTTGATGCGGTCGAACTCGTCTTTGAGCTCATCGGTCTCGATATTGATAATGAACCGGCCGGGTTCAGGGTTTTTGCCCTTCACCTTGTCGTGCGGGCCGACTACTAGGTTGCCATCGCCAACGCGCCAGCCAGCCCAGTCGGAGCCTTCCTCGTGCCAGCCTGGTTTGCCGAAGATGTGGCCATAAAACTTGATGAGCGTCTGTGGCTGCTCGGAGCCAATCATAATGGTATTGAGGTTCATGTGAGCTTCTCCTCGGATTATCGAGTGTGATTATACCGCGCCCAGCAGGTGAGTACTAGGTGATGGCTGCCAATAATCAAGAAATGGCTGGTCCTCTGGAAGCGAGGACCAGCCTGGGCGGCTGCTAGTTTGGTTACCGGCGGCGGCCAAAGGTGAGAGCGATGGTGGTGCACATTAGCCCGATGCAGATGAACATCGTGCCGACTGTGGTGTTGTGTGCGCCGGCGATCTCGATGAGAGCGGCGGTGCAGAAGATGACGCCGGCGATGGCGAACCCCAAGTGGGTCTCCTCTGGGTGGGTAGTGCACTGGACGGTGGCTAGTTTAGCACAAACGATGAGGCCCGGAAACCGTGGTAATGTACCTTGGTTCCCGGGCCTGGTGAGCGCCTCTACTGGAGTTCGGCGAGCTCCTCAGCGGTGACGAAGAAGAGCGCGCCGTTGCCGGCGCAGGCGCCGCCGACTGGCTGGCTGGTGTCGTAGCGCATCAGGGTGAGCCCCTCATGCTGACAGACGACGGAGAGCCGGCCGGGCGTGTTGATGCTGGCGCGTTCGCCGAACTCGTGGAGGCCGTTCCCGTTCCGGTTGCCGTCGGGGTTCACGATGGTGACCCAGCGGTGCTCGCGGACCGGGATGGTGTTGGCGTCGAGAAGTTGCTGAACGATCGCTTTGGTAGTCATGGTGACCTTTCTCAGACGTCGGGGCTCGTCCAGTCAGTGGACGATTTGCTTATTATATCATTTATTCTTATTTATTGCAATAATGTGGCCTGAGGCATCGGCTTGGTAGTGGCCTTTGGTGAGGTCGATTAGGGTTAACTGATTGCCGAATGGGTCGGCCACGACGGCGACTCTGCCAACCGGGATATCCTCGGGCTCGACGAGTACGCTGCCGCCGGCGGACTTGATCTGGGCCACCGCTTCGTCGACGGACTCGACGAGGATATCAGTTTCTTTGTCGAGCTCGGTGGCTAGCACGATTTGAGTGTCACTGTCGCTCATAGCGAGAGCGGCCATGGTGTTGTGCTGCCACAGTAGCTGGTGGCCGAGTTTATCCCGGTAGAACGCCAAACCGTCTTCGAGCGAGGGAACCCGCATGACTATAGCGTCGGCCTTCTTGAAGAGTGGTTTCATAGGGTGATGATAGCAGAAAATGGGAACGCCCCGCCGATGGTGCTGGCGGGGCGGGGCTGGACTAGCGGAGCTCGCGGGTCTCGAACGGCGGCCGGAGCGCGACGAAGCGGGCATCACCATGGAGCTCGCCCGCGACCAAGGTGTGGTCGTGGGTGAAGTAGGCCGCAGCGCGGAAGACGACGTCCATCGGCGGGTATGCCACCGAGTCCGGGGCACTGGCCTGGTCGGGCACGACGACGAACCAAAGGCGGTCGCCGAATTCCCGGACGGTGGCCAGAACGCCGATCTCGTACTGTCCTCGGGTGCCGACGGACAGTACGTGGAGCTGACCGGAGACAGGGAAGGCCGTGTAGGTCTGACCGTCGACGGGCATCCGGTCTTTGTCCAGCAGGGGTACGATGCTCATGATGGCTCCTTTCAGCCGTCATGGTTCGCCCAACGATTGGACGATACTATTATACTAACATATTTATCTAATAATTACAATACAGAGCCCCACTAGTTATGCCTAGTGGGGCGTGAGAGTGGCCGCGGCATGTTGTTGCTACGACAACTCTTGAGTGGTTCGAGGGGCAACTCCCATCAGTTGAGTTTCGAACCCCGGTAGATAGATGAATTCGCCAGTGGCGCGCACCGTGTAGATGAAGCTGAGGCGGAGGGCCTCTTTGCGACTCATGATGCGCATGAGTAGGGTTTTGCCCCGGATGACGTCCGGCACGAGAGCATTGTCCTCGAACTTCATCTCGAACGGCTGCAGGCCGGTGAGACGCTGCAGGGTGGCCTCGTCCTCGAGTTTGACGGCCTGGATGATTTCCGGATTGACCGGCCCAGCGTCGGCGAGCAGCCACCCGATGAGCGAAGGCGTGATGAGGACGTAATCGCCGGGCTGGCGAAGGTTGGATTGTTCGTCGAACCAGATCATGGCGGCTACCAGATGGGTGGCGCTGCTGTCGTCGAATGGCGACAGGTCTGCGTGCAGACGCCTCAGCAAGGCGTCGTTGTGGTGGCCGAAGACTAGGTCTTCGTTGCAGGCCATACTAGGGATCCTTTCGGACTCGAACAGATACGACCAGGATGGTCGGTTGGTTTATACCATAGGGAGCCTGGAAAATAAAGAAATACGCCCCGGGCGGATACCGGGGCGTATGGTCACGAGTAGTTGAGCCGGAGTGGCCAACTGGGCAGAGTGAGGTCGGCGCAGGAGTCTGCGTTGAGCTCCGCCACGAAGAGTGGCAGGTAGACCGTCAGCCTGGATGAGCGGTCGAGTGCGGGCCGTGCGCCGACCGGGGCCTGACCCCGGATGATGAACACGTCTCCGTCGGAACGGTCGACCGTGAACGGTAGGGTGTCGGTTGGCCAGCGGCCGGACAGGACGAGTTTGACCTCGCCCTCCGTGCCTGGCCGGACAATCACCTTGATGGGAAGTCCGACGAGGTTGATGCGCGGCGGCTGGGTGATCGAGAACGTGACCGTGTGGGTGGACTGGCGCGCCTGACGCACGAGGTGGGTCAGGACGGCAGTGGCACCCAGGATCGAGTAGGCAACAACTTTGCGATTCATGTGCCCTTCTTTCGCAAACGGCCGCCCGGATGGCGGCCGCTATACTATAACATAGAT
>CAZDGK010000046.1:3395-7780 GCA_964505035.1 uncultured Candidatus Saccharimonadales bacterium | reverse complement strand
TTGAACCTCCACGACCTTGCGGTCACTAGTACCTGAAACTAGCGTGTATACCATTTCACCACTCGCGCGAGTGGGTCGAACTTGATTAGAGTAGCAGGTTTTGTGGCGAAAGAAAAGTGGCGCTACCCTCTGGGCCAATGTGGCCGCAGGGTAGCGCCGGTGATGCGATCAGGAATCGGGGTGCATCGTGATCACCTGGGCGAACTCGCTGGTGAGCTGGTCCGCGTACTCGTGCAGGACGTCATGGACCGGCGACCCGCTCAGCTGGCCGGCGGCGAGGAAGAGCCGGATGAGCTTCACAAGCGCCGGAGCGGCCCGCACGAAATCCGCGTGCGTGAAGCCGTCGTAGCTTAACGACTCCGCGTCGATGGCGGCGCTGTAGAGTTCGAAGAGCGCTCTGGCATCCGCTAGCGGCATGTCGTACTCGGTGAGCTGATGAATGATCACGACGTCGACCGCGTCGGTGTTGAGCAGGTTGTTGACCACGACGACGGGGTCGATGGGCTTCTCCTCGGTCGGGGCGTCGGCAGGCGTGCCGGGCTCGGCGTCGACGGCGAATTCCATAGGTGACTCCCTTGGGGATCGGGCAGCTAGCGGCGCCAGCTGCGTTTGCATATTATATCATGCGTATCCATAAAATAAAGGAGGCGCTACCCGCCCGCCGATGTGGCCGGGGGTAGCGCCGTAGTGGAGCATGGAGTTAGGACTCGTCCTCGATGTCCTCACCGGCGGCGAGCTTGGCGAGCTTCGCCGTCTCGGCCACCTGGATTCGCGTTTCGAACTCCCGCGCAAGTCGCAGCGCCCGATCCTGGATGAGGTAAGCCCGACCAGCGAGCTCGTGGAGCCGCTTGAGGGCACGCGGAGCGCGCTGGCAGTCCTCGAGCTCGAGCTGATAGCTGTCGCCGTCGATCGCCAGCGCCTCGTAGAGGCCCTGCACGATCTCAGCGGCCAGTATCGAAGTGCTTGGGCTGGTGACGGCGAGCGTCTCGATGAGCAGCTCCTGAGTACCAGGCTGGGTGAGCACACGGTTGAGGATGGCGAGGCCGGGATCGTCCTCGGTCGGGGCCGACACGCTGTCCGCCGGCTGGTCGTCCGCCGGCCTGCGCAGGCCGAGGTCGAAGGAATCGACAGTATCCATGTGGATGTACTCCGATCGATACGGTCACCTGGCCCAGTGCCAAGTGATCGAGCAATACTGTAGCATAATTTGTAATAAAAAGAAAGTGGCGCTACCCTTGGGCCAATGTGGCCGCAGGGTAGCGCCGGTGATGCGATCAGTCGTTCTGGACGGCCGGACGGACGAGGGCCGCCCGGAACTCCGCCAGGCACTCCTCGGTGAACACCTTGAGGATGGCCTCGAGGTCGTCGTTGACGTCGGCGTAGCCGACGAGCAGGTCGACGATCCGCGCCAGGGCCGGGTACTCCCGAACGCAGGCCTCACGAGTGAGACCCTCGGCGGGGCCGTAGTTGCCGACCCCCAGCGCGACGTAGTAGTCGTCGATGAGGCGCGCGGCGACGTCGGCCGAGCCGCGGAGGTCGTCGATGAGAGCCTCCACGAGCAGCGGCTTGAAGCTGTCGACGCGGAAGAGGTTGTTCAGAACGACGAGGGCGTCGATGGGTTCGTCAGCGGCGGGAACGTCAGCGGGAGCGTCGGTTCCAACCTCGAGAGCGAGATCCATGGTGACTCCTTCAGATCGGGCACTGGGCACGGGTTGCCGCAGTGCGTGAGTACATTTATAGCATAAATTTACTAATTATGCAAATGTGTTAAGGCAGGAGGTCGGCCCAGGTTCGGCGGACGGTCCAATGCTCGACATTGTAGAAGCGGTCGGCTGGAGTGACGAGACGGCTGGCGGTAATACCAGCTACGTCCTCGCTGACGGCGTACTGGTAAGCGGTTTCATAGAGGATAGCGGCCGGAGCGTCGGCGTTCCAGGCCTTGAGGAAGCTGTCGTATTTGCCGGCGCGGACGACTGGGTCGGTTTTGACCCGGGCGGCTTCGAGAGCCTTGTCAGCGTCGGCGCTGGCGTAGCTCGACAGATTGACGCCGGGATCTTTGGCCTGGCTGGAATGCCAGAATGGATACACATCTGGATCGGCGCCCAGGTTGATGCCGAAAAGGAGCAGCTGGAAGTTGCGCGGCCGCATGTAGGTCTGCTGCAGGTCAGTGGCGTCGACGGTCTTGAGCTCGACCTGGATGCCGAGCTTGGCCCACTGGCGCCGAATTTCCTTGGCGGCTAGCTCGAGCTCACCGCCGCTGAGCGTGACGAGCTGGAGCTTGAGCGGCTGGCCGGCCTTTTGGCGCACGGCGCCGGCCCGGCTCTGCGTCCACCCCAGGCCGTCGAGCGCGGCGGCCGCGGCTTCGGGACTGAGGCTGGTGAGGCCATATTTGGGGGTGTAGCCCAGCTGGCCCGGCAAAAGCGGCTGGGACACGACTACGCCCTGGCCGGCGGTAGCTTGGCTAGCAATGGCGCCGCGCTGGAGCGACCGCGACAGGACGCCACGCAGATCCTTGTCCTTGAGCACATCATCGGTGGTCTGGAAGAATAGAACGGTTTCCTCTGGGAGAGTGAGGTCGTAGTCACTGAGGCCAACGAGCTGGCCGCGGCGGCTGGCTTCGGTTGGGAGGACACGGCCGGGCGAGGTAACCTGATGCTGGGCATAGGCGGTCATGGCAGCCTCGGGCGTGTCGTAGAAGCGGAAGATGAAGTCGGCGATATTGGGCCGGCCGCCGTAATAGTGCGGATTAGCCGTGAGAGCGATCTCGTGAGCGGATGGCGCGAAGGTCTTGAGCTGGAACGGACCGGTGCCGATGGGTTGCTGATTAAATGACGCCTCACGCAGCTGCGACGGGTCGATGCTCTCGAGCAGATGGCGCGGCACGATACCAATGGTGGTCGAGTCCAGGAACGAAGCCAACGGCTGAGGCAGCGTAAACACTACGGTGTAGTCGCCGCGAGTCTCGACGGTGACGCCCTGCCAGCTGGAGGCTAGCGGCGAGCGCGAGTCGGGCGTCTGGATGGCCGTCAGCGTGAAGGCGACATCGGCCGAGGTGAACGGCACGCCGTCCTGCCATTTGACGTTTTTGCGCAGATAGAAGGTGTAGACCCGGCCATCGGGCGACACTTCCCAGCGCTCGGCCAGGTCGGCTACCAGCGTGCGATTGGCATTGTAGCGCGTAAGGCCGCTAAAGATGAGGCGGTTGATGTCGCCGGACAGCTCGGACTCGGGCAACACGGGGTTGAGGGTCTGGACCCGGCCGACGGCGGCCTCGGAATAGGTGCCGCCGAGCGCTGGCACGGCGATTTGCTCGGCCCGCTGCAGGCCGCCGGTCTGCTGGACCACGCCGATGACGGTAATAGCCAGCACGCCAAACCACGTCAATAGGAAGCGGCGCACCACGCCGAACTGATGCCACTTGCCCCAGATGTGACGGTCGACATAGTTGATCGCCCACCGCTCTAGCAGCCGGAGGTCGCGCCGGAAGCGTCGGACCATCCGCCGGTAGCGGAAGCGTACGTAGTCAAACATTACTTCTTGGCGAGGGTGCTCAGGATGACACTCAGAACAAACATGACACCGAGCACAATGGTCGCGTTAAAGATGATCCGGTCGACACCGCGGCGGGACCGGTAGTAGCCTGAGTCGCCACCAAACGAGGCGCCCAGGGACTGGCCGCGGTTCTGGATGAGGATGGAGAGCACCATCAGCCAGGCGCAGATGACGGCCAGGATGTTAAACAGGTTTTTCACGATTGACCTCCAACAGATCGGTCAGCAAATAGTTGACCACCCAGATAATAAAGGCCGCCAGCACGGCTGTCCAGAATGACCTGAGGTGGAAGGAGTGGTACATGAGGGTGACAAGGTAGAGCATGAAGGCATTGACCACGAAGGTGAATAGCCCCAGGGTGAGGACGATAGCCGGCAGTGACAGGATGAGCACCAGCGGCCGGATGAGAATGTTGACGATGGAGAAGATGAGCGCGGCAATCACGAGCACTGCCAGGCGGTCATCATAGCTGATGCTGCCGCTCATGAGGGCGGCCGCGGCCCACAGTCCAAGGAAGTTTACGAGCCAGCGTAGGACAAATTTGCGAATCATACCCCGGTATGATAGCACAGCTTTGCTATTTTGACGATTGGCGGAGGATGCGGGACAAGGTGAAGACACCTTTGCCACTGACGCGCATGCGAGGAGTGCGCTTGCGGTCGCGGGCAGTGGCTTTGCGGATGGCTTTGTGGAGGTGGTGATGGGCGCTCATAGCAGGGGTTTTATGGCTTTTAGTATACGCGGATCGGCCAGGCGGTAGAAGGCGGCTCTCGAGACGCGCCGAACATCGATGATGCGGGCGCGGCGGAGGATGGCCAGATGGCGGGAGATTA
>CAZDGK010000046.1:0-3295 GCA_964505035.1 uncultured Candidatus Saccharimonadales bacterium | reverse complement strand
GACGCACACTTCGCCACCATCAAGCAGCGCCAAGAGGCGGAGCCGGTCGGGATGAGCAACGGCCCTAAGCTGGCCAGCAATAAAAGTAAGCTCGGCTTGGCGCTGTGCATGGGTGGGCATACTCGTGACAACCGGACTGATGGTGGCCCGGCTGTTGAAATTTTTTGGCACTCCCCTGTTCGCCGATGACATATTCAATATTCTATATGTTATATATGTTGTGGCAAGAAGAGGGTGGGCCAAAAGTTCAGGCCGGCGAGCGCGAGCAGCGCGCTACGAATCGGCTTCGGTCATATCGTCGCTGGGCGGTGGTGTACTGCCAACCGCTTCCTTGATGGTACGGGCCTTGGCCGGGCCGACGACGGCCGCCAGTTCCTCCTGGGAGGCCAGGCGCACGCCCCGCAGTGACCCGAAGCGACGAATAAGAAGCTTGCGGGTGGCTGGGCCGACGCCGGGGATGTGGTCCAGGGTGCTACTCGTCTGGCGCTGACCGCGCAGGATGCTCTGATAGGTGATGGCAAAGCGATGGGCTTCATCCCGCACCCGCTGCAGTAGCTGGAGCACATGTGAGTCGGGCGGCAGCAGAGTGCTGTCGTACCGTTCGGCGGCGGCGGTGTCCGGACCGCCGGCCACGCGGCGGATGATTTCCTCTTCACGCTTGGCTAGACCGATCGCCGGGATGCTCAGGCCTAGGCCGTCCAATACGCCGAGCACGGCCGCCAGCTGGCCCTGGCCGCCATCGACGAGCAGCAGGTCGGGCGTGCCCCACTCGGCCAGGTGCCCTGGGCTGAAGCGGCGCTCGGCGACCTCGCGCATGTGGCCGTAGTCGTCGTTGCCACCGGCCCGCATCTTGAAGCGGCGATAGTCGTCGCGGTTGGCCACGCCATCGGTAAATACCACCATGCTGGCGACATTGTCGACGCCACCGAGATGGCTGATGTCGAAGGCCTCGATGCGGCGCGGCGCGGCGGGCAGCCCCAGCAGGTCGGCCAGCCCCATCAGCGACTGGTCGCGGGACAGGTCAAAGGCCTCGCGGTCGCCGAAGATCATTTGCTTGCTGAGGGCCCGCAGGTCCTGCAGCTGGTCGCGCAAGTGGGCGGCGGCCTCATACTGCTTGCGGCCGGCGGCGCGCTCCATGTCGCGCTGGAGGCCATCCATCAGCTTGGTTTGCTCGCCGCGCAGGTATAGCTCGAGGCGGCGGACGTTTTTGCGGTAATCGGCCGGCTGGATGGCACCCTCTTCCGGCCCAGGGCAGAGACCCAGGTGATACTGCAGGCAGCCGCGCTTGGGCCAGATGGCGTGTGTGATGTAGGGGAAGACTTTGCGCAGATAGCGCATGGCGCGGCGCAGAGCGTCCGTGCTGGTGAACGGGCCATAGTAGTGGGCTTTGTCATCGAGCGGCCGGCGCACATAGCTGATGACCGGGAACTCATCGCTGGAGATTTTCACATAGAGCCAGTGCTTGTCGTCTTTGAGGTCAATATTGTACTTGGGCTTGTAGCGCTTGATGAACTCGCTTTCCAGGAACAGGGCCTCGACCTCGCTGGCGGTGGTGATCCACTCGGTGTCGGCGATATCGGCCACCAGTGCTAGAGTCTTGGGATCACGGTGCTTGTTCTGAAAATAGCTCATGACGCGATTTTTGAGCACAGCCGCTTTGCCAATGTAGATAATCTTCCGGTCGCGGTCGCGATGGAAGTAAATGCCCGGCTCGGCCGGGAGGGTTTTGAGCTTAGCCTTGAGCGCGTCGGTCATGAGGGTATTATACCTGAGCCTCGGAATATTGTATAAGGTGTGTATTTATGATATAATTGTAATTGACGTGTGCTTTTCTCCGACTCTGAAAGGAGCCGCGTTGAACGGATGGATTTTGGCAGGTGGAGCTGGGTCGCCCGAGCCGGTAGTCACCCCGGTGCCGTTGCCGCCGCACTACGTCCTGAACTGGGCGATACTGCGGCCAGCGATCATGATCGTCGTGGGCGTGGTCCTCATGCTCATAGTGGTCGGAGACCGCAAGAGCCTGGGGCGCGCCTGGACGGTTGTGCTGCTGTTTGGCCTGCTACTGGTCGGCGGCGGCGTGAGTAGCGCGATCAAGGCGGCTGGCGGCCTGCACGTGCAGGAGCCGGTAGCCGCGATCCACATGATCAAGACGGTTGACGACGCCTGCGGCACCTACGCCGGCCTCGGCAAGGCTCCGTGGGAAGAGTACCGGGCGTGCACGCACGGCTGGTACAACGCACACGGCTACCCCGCGGTCCAAACGGTGCAACGCGAAATGTCCCTCCGGGACTTCGTGGGCGAACACCCCCAATTGGGGCCCGTCCTCGCGCAATGCATCTGGGTGGCGCCGCGACCGGGAGCCGCTAGCGGCTCCTACGCGCCGTACTACCCGGACGAGTGGCTCTACCCGGGCGACCGCGTCCAACCCTGCTGACCAGACCTCAGCCCCGCCGGCATTTCGGCGGGGCTTTCCTTTTATATGCGGCTCCAGGTGTCACCTCAGATTGACAATCGTGACAATAAGGTGTAGGATTAGACACTGGAACCTCCGCAATCTAGTAGAAAGGATAGGATCTGTGAGATCCCGGGTGGTGGTACCCGTCCTCCTCACAGAGCGATTACGACGCTCTGTTGCCTGCCGAAAGCGCGAGCTGGAGGCATGCCTACGGCCCAGTGACTACACCCTCGTGGCCCTAGCGGTCGCACTGCTGTTCTCCGGAGGGGCAGTGATACTGCAAGGCGGCCGCCCCGTCTGGGGCCTGGGGGCCTACGTCATCTGGTGCCTGGTGTCGGTCGCGACCGTTTGGCTCGGCCTCTGGATAGGGGTCAGCTGGCGGAAGCGGCGGTGGATCCGACGAGGAATTGCTGAGACGATCGACTATGTGACCGCGCAAGCGGCTCCCGGCGAGAGTCTCAGACATCGTTTCGACACCTAGAGGAGAGGTTCCGGCCCCTCGCCCGCCCGGGCGAGGGGTTCCTCTTTTTATGAGTGGCGACTAGCTTCAATACTTGATTTACGCAATGTTTTGTGATATTATAATATCTGTCAGCAAGTTCGTTGAAAGGAGCACAATGCTCGAGTCCACCACTCGCCGCGGCAGGCTACGCCGGCTGCTCGACGAGGTAACCGATTGGCTCGAGGGCGTGTCGATCATTCTGATCTTCGCGGTCCTCGGCGCCATCATCGCTGCCCTACTCGTGGCCGCCTTCTGGCAGCCCGTGGCGTGGCTCATCCACACCTACTTCTGACGCCCACCTGGGGCCGTGACATGTCCGCTATGTCACGGCCCCTTGA
>CAZDGK010000045.1:0-8243 GCA_964505035.1 uncultured Candidatus Saccharimonadales bacterium | reverse complement strand
ACGGGCAGCTTGCTGAAGGCGATCTTGGTCATGTCGGGCGACCAGACGCCGGCAAACGCGCCGGGGATCAGCAGGGTGCTGGTGCCGGTGGCCAGGTTGTAGGTGTAGCGGTCAATGCTGCCGCCAAACAGCGTGTACATGATCTGGGTACCGTCGGGCGACCAAACCGGCAGCTCGACTGACTGGCGCTGGTTAACGTCCGCGCAGACCAGATTGGTTTGGGCGCCGGTGGCGACCGTCAGCACACCGATACAGGTGGCGCGGGAAGCATCTTGGCTCTTGAACACAATCTTGGTGCCATCTGGCGAATACATTGGCTGGTCATAGACGAGGTTGGGGTTGTTGGTCAGCTGAGTGACCATTTTGTTGGGCATGGTCATGCGGTAGAGCTGGGCCGCTACGCCGGCAGTGTAGCGCCGGAACACAAAGGCGCTGCCGTCTGGCTTCCAGGCCGGGTCCTCGTCCTGGGCGTTATTATCGGTGAGCTGCTGGACACTGCCGCCGGGCTTGACGTAGTACAGCTCATTGTCGCCGCCACGATCACTATGGAACAGGATGTTTTGGCCAGTGCCGGCCTGGAAGCCGGTGACGGCGCCGGCGGCTGTGACCGGCGCGGCCGCGGTCAAGACACTGGTGGCTAGGGCGGTGGCCGCCAATAGCCGGGTTGTTAGCTTGATATGCATATATTTCTCCCTACTTTATTTACGTAAGCATTGTAGGGATTCGTGACTGCGCTGTGGTTGGGCAAATTGACTAAGCCAAATTGAGAAGGTTGTTGGCAACATGCACCTAGGCGATAGTGCATGGAGTTGACTACCCTGGGGTGGTTAAGGGGGATCCATCGTGCTAGATAGCGTAAGCGCACGTCCACCAGACCATCAGCCACTGAGCCCGCCAGGGCAGCCGCCAGAACAGCCCACAGCCCCAGGGCAAACCGAGGCCAAGCAGCCCGGCATGGCATTGGTGTGGCCACTGGTATTGGCGCAGTTTATTGCCAGCTTTGCGGCCACCAATATGAATGTGGCGATTAGTAATATCGCGGTGGACCTGAAGACCACGGTGATCGGCGTACAGACCGCCATTACCTTGTTTACGCTGGTGATGGCCGCCCTGATGATTCCTGGGAGCAAGCTGACTGATATCTGGGGGCGCAAGGTCTGCCTGGTGCTCGGCTTGGTGATTTACGGCATCGGGGCGCTACTGGCGGCGCTGGCGCCGAGACTGGGGCTGCTGGTGATTGGATACTCGGGCCTGGAGGGCATTGGCTCGGCTTTGTTGATTCCGCCAGTTTATATTCTGATAACCGTGCTGTTTAGCAGCCTGACGGAGCGAGCCAAGTACTTTGGCATGATTAGCGCGGCGGGCGGCGTGGGAGCGGCGGCCGGCCCGTTGATTGGCGGGCTCATCACCAGCACGGTGAGCTGGCGGGCGTCGTTTTTGCTGCAGGTAGTCGTGGTGGCGGGCATCATCTACATGTGCCGCCGCATCCCGACCGACGAGGTGGCCGAGCCGCGCCCGGCATTTGACGTGCTGGGTGCTGTGCTGTCGGCTGGCGGCCTGGTACTGGTGGTGCTGGGCATATTGCAGACGCGGACCGCGGGCTGGCTGGCACCCAGCGTCTGGCTGCTGATTGGCCTGGGTGCGGCGGTGCTGGCTGGATTCTACTGGCACATGCGTAGCTGGGAGCGGCGCGGACGCGAGGCCTTGCTGTCAACACGGCTGTTTGCCAAGCGCACGGCCAATGCCGGCCTGGCCACCCAGCTTCTCCAGTGGCTGACCGTGCAAGGCAGCTTCTTCGTGGTCTCGGTGTTCCTGCAGACGGTGCGGGGCTTGAGCGCCATTGCGACCGGCCTGATGCTGACACCGGCCACCCTAGGCATACTGGTAGCCTCGGCGCTGGCCGAGCGGATGGCCAGCCGGCGGTCGCAGGCCATGCTAATCCGTGGTGGATTCGTGGCTGCCATGATTGGCACCGGGCTGCTACTGTGGCTGGCTCGGGGCCAGGCCAGCTACTGGACGTTTGTGCCGGGCCTGCTGGTGATTGGACTGGGCATTGGCGTGATGCTGACGGCATCGGTCAATGTGGTGCAGTCGAGCTTTGGCGAGCAGGACCAGGGCGAGATCTCCGGCCTATCGCGCAGTGTGTCCAATCTGGGTTCGTCCCTTGGCACGGCCATTGCTGGCTCGGTGCTGGTAATGCCGCTGGTAACTGGCAACCGGCACTTTGGGCTGGCCCTGATGGTGATACTAGTGGCCGACGCGCTGGGCCTGGTGGCGGCACTGGCTATCCCGTCTCACCCGCCCGCGAAACCAGCCGGCCAGCCCACCGAGCAGCCATCCGCCAACTCCACCTCTGAGCAGCCGGCTACTTGACTGGCTGGCGCAGGCCTAGCACGTTACCGTCGACCTCGACCTGAGCGACCATCAGGCCACCGCCGACATCCTTGGGCTCCATTACCACGGTGGCACCGGCGCCGGTTAGGGTCTTCAAATCGGCTTCGATGTCATCGGTGTTGGTATAGGCGATAACGGCCTGCCCATTGGGATCGAGCCCAACCTCGAGGTCACCCACCTTGTAGCCGACGTACCAATCGCCGTCGACGTACGGCTCAGTGCCGAGGTAGGTGTTGAAGAACGACTTTTGCTTGGCCAGATCCTTGGCCGGGAACACTATGAGATGAATATTGTTGGCCATGAGCGCCTCCGTTTTATGGCCCTCATTGTACCAAAAGAGCTGCTGGCAAAGCGTCAGTTGTTGTAGAGGAAAACACTGATTTAGGGTATGGCGAAGGTGCCAATGCCCATCGTGGGGGCCTAAGCTTATTCTCAGGCACCACGCATTGGTAGATTTTCCAACTTGGGTTGGGCCGTACAAGCGTCCGCGGCAGTGGTAAGCTACTAATATGCTGACTTCGCTGACTAACCATGTACTGCGCTGGGCGTGGGCAATTGTGGCGGTGGCGCTGGCACTGACGGTGGCGGCTGGCGTGTACGGCTCGGGAGTGTTCTCGCACCTGAGCAGCGACGACGGATTCGAGGGCCAGGGTACGGAGGCGGCGGCGGTGACGGAAGCGCTTCATGATGAGTTTCCGCAGACGCAGCCTGGAGCCATTGTGCTGTTTACGAGCCGGGATGGCCAGTCGGTAGACACGCCGGCGACAGGCAATGAGGTGGCGCGGCTCCTGCAGCCGCTGCAGGGCGACGCGACGCTGATCGCGACATACTACACGACACACGCGGCGGCATTGCTGGCCAACGACAAGCACCAGACCTACGCGGCGGTCAACCTGAAAGGTACGACTGACGAGCAGTACCAGCGGTTGGCGGACTTCATGCGCGATGCTCATAGCGACACGCTAGATGTGGCGGTGGGTGGCCAGCTGGTAGCCAACAAGCAGGCCAACAATCAAGTGCGGCATGACCTGGAGGTGGTGGAGCTAATCACCCTGCCGCTGCTGGCGGTGCTGCTGGTGCTGGTGTTCCGCGGCGTGGTGGCGGCCGCGATGCCGCTGATGCTGGGGATTGTCGCCATCATTGGCGGGCTGGCGGTGACGCGGCTACTCACAATGGTGACGAGCATCGACCAATACGCCGTGAATGTGATCACGGTACTAGGGTTGGGGCTGAGCGTAGACTACTCGCTGCTGATGGTGAGCCGCTTCCGGGAGGAGCTGAACCGGCAGCCAGATGTGATGAGTGCGGTGCGGCGTACTCTTATGACCTCGGGGCGGACGATATTCTTTAGCGGTCTGACAGTCATTATTAGCCTGCTGTCGCTGAGCCTATTCCCGATCGATTTCCTGCGCAGTATCAGCCTGGGCGGCATCGCGGCGCTGGTGGTGGCGATTGTAGCGGCCCTGACGCTGCTGCCGGCCATGCTGCTGGTGCTGGGACACCGCATCAATGCCTGGCGGTTTGGGCGGCGGGTCGACACGGGGGAGGGCACCACTATCTGGGGCCGCATCAATACGGCAGCCTCCAAGCTGCCGTGGGTGACCATCGCGGCGGCGGTGGCAATTGTGCTCGAGATGGCGGTGCCGTTCTGGCATGTGGCATACTCGGCGTTTGACTACCGGTCACTGCCGGTGGGCACGAGCTCGCGGGTGGTGGCCGAGGCGTTGGCCAAAAACTTTGGGACTTCGGACTCGAACGTGACAGTGCTCTACCGGCCGGATGTACCAGGGGCCGAGGCGGCCGGCGCGCTGAGCCGGCAGATCAAGGCAGTGGGCGGCGTGACGAGCGTGGAGCCGGCAGCACCATCCAAGGACGGCCAGGCTTACAAGATCGTGGCGCACTACACGGCACCCGACGGCTCCAGTATTGGCCAGGATGTGGTGCACGACATTCGGGCGCTCCCGGACACCCATGGCAGCGTGCGGGTGGGCGGACCGGCGGCACTGGTCGTGGACACCGTTGGGGTGATTGCCAAGTACCTGCCCTGGGCGGCACTGATGATCGTGGTGGCGATGGGCCTACTGCTGACGCTCATGCTGCGCTCCATCCTGATACCGCTGCAAGCCATCTTGCTGAGTGCGTTTAGTCTGCTAGCGGCGTTTGGCGTATTGGTGCTGGTGTTCCAGGACGGTTGGCTGGCCGACCATACCTGGTTTGCGCAAACCGGCGCGCTGTCCCCCACCATCCTGCTGCTGATATTTACGATGTCGTTTGGCCTGAGCATGGACTATGCGACGTTTTTGTATAGCCGGATTCGGGAAGAGTACGACCGCACGGGTGACACGCCCGCAGCCATCCACACCGGCGTGGAGCGCACGGGCTACATCATTACGGCGGCGGCAGTGCTGATGTTTGCGGTGGTGGGCTCGTTTGCTAGCTCGCGGATCCCGTCACTGCAGCAGGTAGGTCTGGGCATGGCGCTGGCGGTGCTCGTGGATGCGTTTATTGTGCGGATATTGCTGGTGCCGAGCGTGATGCTACTGCTCGGCCGGGCCAATTGGTGGGCGCCGGCCGCCCTGAGCCGCTGGCGGATACGGCACGAATAGATGGCACAGCTGGTAGCAAAACTGAAGCAGCTTCAAGTCTGGCAGGTCGTGCCGGTGGTACTGGTTTGTGTGGCAGTGGGTTGGTATGCCGTGATCCTGATCATGGCGGCCGGGCCGGCGGCGGAGTTCGTGCTGAGCAATGCTACCCTGACCGGTAGCGCACAGCTAGCGAGCAATGCCGGGGCGATTGGCGGGCAGATGGTGGTGTTTGGCAGCGCACCGGCCCCGACGCCAACACCGACCCCAACGGCCGCGCCTACGCCAACTCCCACGCCCACCAGCACGCCCACGGCCGGTTGCACCGGCGCGGCCAATCATGTGCCCGACGGCGCGGATGGCACCGGCACCTGCTGGCCGGGGCCCAACAACACCGGCCCCAATGCCGCCCAGAGCTCGATGGCCACATATTCGGGCTCGTGCACGATTTCCGCCGCCAACACCACGATTGACTCGAAGGTGATCCACTGCGCGCCGCTAACCGTGGCCGCCGCTGGCCTAGTCATTAAAAACTCCTATCTGCTGGGCGGAGTGGTGCAGAACAGTCCATCGGACTCATACACCATTCAGGACTCACTGCTCGATAATGCGGTGTCGCGGCCGGCCTGCAGCGGCGGCCCATACAGCTGCGCCGCTGGCCTGTACGCCTGCGGCGACCTCAATAACGGCACCGTCGACTGTGGCGTGACCGGTTCAAACTTCACCCTAGTCCGCACCGAGGTTACCCATACCATCCGCGGCGCGTACTGCGAGAGCACCTGCCTCATTCAAGACAACTACTTCCACGGCGCCAACCTCTGGCCCGATAAAACCGATCTGTCTCATGCCTCTGGTGTCCGCAACGAGCAATACCTGACGCTGCGGCACAATACGCTCAGCTGTGACTTCGTGGCTCCCGGCAACAACGACCCCTCGACTATCAATGACGAGATCGGCTGCTCGGCTGACATGTCCGGCTACCCGGACTTCGCGCCCATTATGCACGACACGATCGACCATAACCTGTTCCTGGCCAATAATGTCGGCATCGGGTTCTGCATGTATGGCGGCGGCACGGCCGGCAAGCCGTTTAGCAGCAGCGCCAGCAATGCCACCTACATTGTCGTCACCAACAATGTTTTCCAGCGCGGTGGCAACGGCATTTGTGGCGCCTACGGCCCGGTGACCGATTTCATATCCGGCCGCACCGGCAATGTCTGGTCGGGCAACAAATATGACAATGGCGCAACGGTTCCTCCGGGTTAAAATAGGATGGTGAAGCATCGCATCTACACTACTAGCGTCGCCAGCGTATACCCTCACTATGTCGCCAAGGCGGAGCGAAAAGGCCGTACCAAGGCAGAAGTCGACGAGATAATCCGGTGGCTAACCGGGTATAGTGAGGCCGAGCTGGTGGCCCAGCTCGAGCAGCAGACCGACTTCGAGACGTTTTTGACCAAGGCCCCGCGACCAAACCCGGCGCGAAAGCTGATCACTGGAGTGGTGTGTGGTGTGCGAGTGGAAGCTATTGAAGAGCCCACGATGCAGGAGATCCGCTACCTCGACAAACTGGTCGACGAGCTGGCCCACGGCAAGCCGATGGATAAGATCCTGCGGGGGGACTATGTGCCGAAACATTAAGCCACTGTTTAACTTCGAGCCGCCCGCCAGCGACGAGGAGATCCAGGCGGCCGCGCGGCAGTTTGTGCGCAAGGTTAGCGGCTTCCGTGAGCCGTCCGAGGCCAATGAGGCCGCCTTTGAAGCGGCCGTCACTGAAGTATCGGCCACTACGAGGGCATTGCTGCTGACACTCACTACCAGCGCGCACTCAAAAAACCGCGAGGAGGAGGCCGCCAAAGCTAGGGCGCGCCGGCGGTACTAATCCCGATTTGGATTTGTGTACTAGAATAGAGGTATGACTAAACTCGATATCTCCGGCGGGGTCGTGCATGAGTTGCCAGCGGATTTGCGCAAGGCTCTGGCGGCCGACGCCAAGGCATTGGCGGCCTGGGAGGACATTACGCCCCTGGCCCGGAACGAGTGGATCTGCTGGACCATCATGGTAAAGCAGCAGAAGACCCGGGACGAGCATGTGGCGCGGGTGGTTTCTGAGCTCAAGGAAGGCATGCGCCGGCCCTGCTGCTGGCTGGGCTGCATTCACCGGACGGACAAGCCGATCAGCCGCTCGGTGCAGTACGTGCTCGACCGGCGTTCCCGGAAAGCCACTTAGTACAATTCACTGGTAAATGAATAGCTCTTTATTCCGCACACAATCATTCCTGGTTGAGGGCTCCGACAAGATAGCTTGTGTTATTACAGGTTACGGGGGCAAGATCGCACGCTACCAAAATGTCATCCAAACCCTAAACGGGCGGGGTTTTACGGTAATTGCTTACGAACATAGTCTGTCGGTTATAACGAGTGGGAACCCCAATGATTTAGTCGACTTGGTGGACGGAACTTGCAACGATTTCGCAAACAAAATGGTTGGGTACAATAAAATCATCTGCCTTGGAGCGAGTGCCGGTTCGGGTCTTTGTTTCGCAATGCAGAGACGAATGCCCAGCATACAATACGGCATCTATGCAGTAGCTGGTATGCCCGGGATAGAAGCACTTATGTCGCCGCTGTTTTATTTTGTGCGCAGAAGATTCAGCAAACGCGGCTTTAGCATTTCAAAGCTAAATAGCCTATGGCAAGGGATCGATATTTCACCCGACGATCCGCCGCGGCGAGATTTATCTTTCATTATGGTGCTGGGCAAGCGAGACCGAGTTATAAACTATGAGAAGGCACTGGCCACACTACAGGCATGGCAGAAGGCCGGCGTTCCCATAAAAATCATCACTAAACCCAGCTTAGGACACTTTGGTGTTATTAGGTGGTACAAGCAGCATATTGATGAACTGTTGGACGAAGCGGAACGTTTGACGGCTTGACTTGGCGAAGCCGGGAAGAATAATTGCTTGGCTGGGGTGCTAGGACTCGAACCTAGAATTTCTTGAGCCAGAATCAAGTGCCTTACCAATTTGGCCACACCCCAATATTGAACTGGTTACAAAAGCAGATTATACCGGCAAACGAGGTGGGACTCAAGAGGTCGCGAACGGATTAGCGGTGAATGGTCCGGCGCATGAGTGGCCAGGCTAGACTGAAGAGACCGACGCCGTAGGTGGCGATGACGAGAAAGGCGAGGATGCCAACCATGACGTCTTCGGACTGGTCGATGTTGTAATTGTCGGTGAGGCGGACCCACATGCCGAATTC
>CAZDGK010000044.1:0-9229 GCA_964505035.1 uncultured Candidatus Saccharimonadales bacterium | reverse complement strand
ATGCGACGGCCGGCGCGGCTCATGGGGTTAACCTTGCCACGGCCGACACCCAGGCCAGCGGCTGCACGGGTCGCAGAGCCGCGCAGGAAGCCGGTGTTGCCACTGCGGGACATGTCGGCGTACTTGCGGAGCTGCTGCTCGCGGCGGCGCTCAGCGGCGTTCTTCTGGGCCCCAGCGATGCCCTTTTGACCCCGCTGGCCAGCGCCGGTGACGATGCCCAGGGCGCCGGTGAGAAGTTTGGGTCCTTGGGTAATGATGCCGGCGGAAGCGAAGAAGACAATGATGGGCGCTAGCGAGCCGATAATCTTCGACCAGAGGTCCGCGGTACCGCCCCTGATGGCGATGATGCCGACGACGTCACCCATGACAAAGAGGAGGATTACAGTAGGGCCGGTAATAAGGATGGCGCCGACGAACTTGACGAAGCCGCGGCCGTATTTCTCGTCGAGAGCCCAGAGGACGGCGGCGATGGGGCTGGCAGCAACAGCGGTGAAGAAGAAAATCTGCCGGACTTCGAGGGCGACGAAGAGCGCAACGATGGCAAGGAGGGCTGAGAGGACGGCCAGCAGGACGGCTGGCAAGGCGCTGAGGGAGATGGCTAGAGCCGCGCCGCCGATGCCGAGAGCTATGCCTTCAATGCCGCCCCAGACCATCGTGGTGGCACTGTTGCCGGCGGTGGCGCCGGGGATGAAGGACGGCAGCGTATTGAGGCCGTAGATGACGACATTGGTGGCGTCATTGGCGATGCTCATCCCGATGAATGAGAACTGGACAATGACCGCGCCGGCGATGATCTTGGGAAGGCGTTTTTTGACACCGTAGTTGTCTAGGTCGAAGGCCGTCCCAAAGATGACAACGAAGAAGACCAATATAAATAGCACATCGGCAATATCGCGCATGGCGCTCCAAATGGCGTAGAGCGGCGTGCCGGTCTGGATGGGGTCAAATGACAGAGCATCTTTGACCTTACCTTCGAGGAAGGTAATGGCGCCCTGGGCGATAGAAATGATGGGGCAGAGCAGCCAAGTGAGGGCGCCGGCGTCACAGGTAGGCTGGAGGTCGCCACTGGCACTGGGGCCGGGACCGGTGGTGGAGGCGCCGCCTTTGCCGCCAAGGGCTTCGGGGGCAAGGTCCGGCCGGCCAAGCGGGATAGTGATGGGCTTGTAGATGGTGCAATTGTCGACCTGGTCCTTGTCGATCTGGAAGGTATAACCAAAGCCGTCGTAGAAGCTAGTGCCGCCGGGTGTCCAGACACTGCCTTTGCCATTAGACACAGTGTGACCCGTGGAGCGGAGAACCAACTGCCCCTGGTCTTTGCTGGTGGCGGTGATGGTATCGATGCAAGAGTCCTCGAGCGGTGAGCTATTGACGAAGACGCCCGGACCAAAGGCGGTGGAGTACTTGAAGGGCAGACCACCGTCGGAGCTGGTGATGGTGTTGGCGTCGCTCCAGATCCACTTGAAGACGGAGTGAGGACTCTGCTGGAGCGCGATATTGGTGTCGGTCTCGTCACAGCCGCCGGTGATGTTTTTGACCCGGACTTTGAGCACGGCGTTGTTGGAGTCGGGCGAGAAGCCCTCAATGACGTCGGTACAGGCTGGGTCGTCACCGTCGCGGGTGAACAGGAGCTGGCCGTCGGTCATTTTGCCATCGGAGTACATGATGCCGGTGGCGATACTATTGTCGTAGGTGCCGTAGATGATGTGGCTGAAGTCGACCCAGATGTATTGGTCGGCGGCTTGAGCGGGTACAGGCAAGAAGGACAGCGTAAGAGCTGCCAAGAATGAAATAAGCGTAGCCAGGCGTAAGCGTAAGCTTAATCGCATGGCTTGATCATACACCATTTGGGGGTTGGAAATAAAAGAAGAACCCCCGGGCGGCAATGTGCCGTTCCGGGGGCCAGGAGATCACTGCGGGATGACGTTGAGGATCAGCCATTCGCTGGTGTCGGGGTTCCACTCGAGGTACGCGTGGACGAGACGTCCGCTGACCTTGTAGGCCAGGTCCTGCAGACCGGGAGCATCCTTCTGGAACTGCGTCACCCCGGTGGGGATGGCGAAGCCCGGTGGAGTCTGGCCCGGGTGGGCCTTGATCCACTGGTACTCAGGGGTCTGGACCAGGTCGACCCGATTGGTCCAGTTCGTCGCGCTGGCGTAGAAGTGGTCGAGGTACTGCCGTGCCAGGGTTGGGTCCTGGGATTCGTACGCCCGCTGCAGGATCGTGTACTTGTTAGTCACGATGGTCTGTGGCGAGTCGGTCGCGCTCTCCTTGGGCAGGACGAGCGCGGGGGCAGCCGGGGGTGCCGGCTGATTCACGGCAGGCTGACCACCTCCGCCGGCAGCGGCGGCTGGCGGGTTGGAGTCAGTGCGGTTCGTGGTGGACTGCTGGCCTCCGCCGTTGAGAGACGGCAGGATGACAGCCAGCATCAGAGCGATGATGATGATACCGCTCACGAGCCCGATCAGCGTGGCGATACCGATCCTGCGACCGGTCTTCTTCGCCTTCTGTCCGACAGTGGTGGGAGGGGTCACGACCCCTCGCGTGTCCTGCGTGGTCATCGAGACTCCTCCTTCTTTGATTTTCAACGCAGCCAGGGCTTTGGCTGGTCGAGTCTTGGTGACTATGCTTACGTTACACTATCTGGACAAAAATGTCAACCGCTTTTGGTAACAAAATAGGATAAGGCTTGGCAGAGGCGGTTTAAACTAGTCGCCGATGCTATCGCCGTAGGACGGCGCGACCGGCTGAGGCTCCTCGATGGGGATGAAACTGGCGGGGAGATAGAAGCCAGGATCTACCCCATCGTCGGCATACCATTTGAGTCGCAATTGGTAGGGATCGTAGCCAATGGATTGGAGGTAGGCCTGGGCGGCTTTGACATTGGTGTCGTAGGGGTTGGCGGTGATGTGAACTAGGTATTGCTGCTGGTCGGAGGAGTAGATGATCTTGAAGGTAGGCTGGTAGATACCGAGAGAGAGGCTGGTAAAGTCGGCCAGCTTGGGGAGGCCGGTGACTGGCTTGGCGGAGGCGTAGTAGAGCTGGTTGGCTGGGTTGGTTAGCAGGACACTGTCCCCTACCTGACCGATGCTGGTATAGGGGCGCTTGTCGTCGGTGGCACCGGGGGTGGGTAGGTCGAAGCTAAAGGAGCCCTGGCTGGTGCTAGTGAAGCCGATGGGTTGGGTCGACGAACTGGTGCCAGTGGCGGTCCAGTCGGTGCCATTGCCGTGCCAGACGGCGCTGCCACTGAAGTCACCGCTGATGGTTTGGGTGCTGTGCTTGGGGTGGTTGTAGAGCACGAGGCTGCCACGAATGGTCTCGTCAGAGGTGGAGGTGGGTTGGGCGATGACAAACACCGAGCCGTTGGGGCTAGCGGATAGGATTTGCCCGACCTTTTTGACGACCGTCTTGGTCTTGTGGGTGCTGAGGTCCTGGACGGTGAGGTTGGCGGCTGTGCCCGAGGGGACGGTGTAGATGAGGCTGTCTGGGGTAGCAGCGGCCAGAATGTCGCGCTGACTGAGGGTGCCAAGCTTGGTGCCATCCTGGCCGATGGTGGCGCGGATGACATTGAGGTCGTCGATGTCGGTGGGAGCTTCGGTGTAGACATAGGTGGTGGGGTCTTGCCAGGTGGCTGAGCGCACATCGGCGCCAGTCGAGGCGTGGCCGACGAGGGTGATAGTGCCGGTGGAGAAATTGATAAGCCACCAGTAGTAGCGGTTGGGCGAGAGTGAGGCCAGCATGAGCTTGGGGTAGAGCTGATCGACTGGACTGTAGCCGGTGGCATGGATGAGGACGGCAGAATCGGTCCAGCGTACGTCAGAGATGACGGTGGGTAGCGAATAGACGGCGGTGAGCGGGGCTGATTTGTTGGTGGCGGTGTCATAGGTCACGAAGGCGCTGCCGCTAAAGTAGCGGATGGTGTGGCTGTCCCATTGGCGGGCAAAAGCAAGGTTGGAGGCGAAGGGTTGGCTGAGTTTGTAATGGCGCGGCTGGCCAATCCGGCCGAGCAGCGAGATGGCGATGACAACCACAACGCCGATGATGATAAGCAGGATGATATTGCGGCGGTTGAGGTTGATGGGAAGGGGGTTCATATGATGGGATGCCTCACATTAATGCCTAATGGCCGTCGACCGACCAGTGCCAGGGCTCTACAGGTAGATTCTTGAGACCGAATTTGGCGGCGTTCTTGTCGAGCCAGACGAAGCCAGGATCGGCGTGGTCGGTGATGAGATGGCCGTTGACGCTGAAGTCGATGGCTAGGCCCATTTGGTGATTGGAGTAGCCGGGCTGGGCGGTGGGGACACGGCAGGAGCTGGAGGGAGCCCGAGGGTCAGATGGGCAGCCGTTGTCGATGCGCAATTGCTCCTGCTGGGCCATGGTCCGGAAGCCACCACCGGTGTAGTTGTAGCCCTGAGACTTGGCCAGATTGAGCATGTCGTTGACCTGGACGGCGATGAGGGCGTTGACATTGATGCCTTGGACATTGCAGATGCGGATGTCGTAGGTTTTGTAGGGCTCGGGGAAGTTGCCGGCGTAACCGGTCTGGACGCCGGCGTCAGCGCCGACCGGGCAAGTGAGGTCCTTGGTGTCGCGGATAAAATTGCCGGTGGCATAGCCGCCGCAGGTGCTGCCAGTGCCTGCGGTGGGCGTGACGCTGCCGGTATAGGGACCGGGCTGAGCGTTTTGGTCGGGAGCCCAGGAATAGAGCAGGTCTTCCCCGCTGCCATCGGACATGCGCTGGGAGTAGCCGAGGTATTGGTAGGCGACCGGCGGGAAGCCAGAGACGCGGCCGTGATAGGTGGCGGGGGTGCCGTCTTGAGGATTGACCCAACCTTGCTTGGCGTTATTGTTGGGCGAGGTGTCAACGCCGGTCCAAGGGGCGGGGCCGGATTCGAGGATGACGGCGATGATGCTGCGGCCAGTGCGAGGGTTGGTGACGAGGACGCGGGGCGGCTTGCCTTTGGCGCTGTACCAGGAGGAATTCTCGGGTCCTGGAGTGTGTGGGTTTCCACTCCAGTCCCAGGTGGCGATGCGCCAGCGCATAGTGATGTAGTAGTCCTGGTAGTTTTGGCCCAGGTTGGCATTGCCAGAGAAGGCGATGTACTGGGGCCGGCCATCGGAGCCGAGCGATAGGCTGCCGTCGGCGTGGATGAGCTGGCCCTGCGAGTTAATGGGCTCCTCGTAGCCTGAACCACCTTTGGTGGCAGGCAGGACATGGCCATCAACGGTAGCGGGGCCGCCGGCATCGCAAAATAGCGGGTCGGTGGTGGAATAGTATTCGGTGCGATTGTAGATGGCGTTGAGGTCGGATGAGGCGGTGGCTTGGAAAGGCCAAAGCATCAGGACGGTGACGATGAGCACCCGACGAAGTGAGGAGGGCCGGCGCATTATTTGGCACCTCCCACGTCAATGTGGAGGTGATTGCAGGTGTCGGGGAAGTAGCGAATGTTGGTAGGGTGCGGGAGGTCGCCCATGCAGGGGCCGATGACATTGCCATTGCCGTCGACATTGGCCTGCTGACCGAGGCCACCGCCGGCTGGCAGGATGGTGAAGATGTATGAGGCGACGCTGCGGTAGAAATTGACATCCTGGATGGCGACATTGCCGTTGACGAGGCCGATATCGACGGCACGGCCGAGCGGGTGGTAGGCCTTGTCGCAAGCGTGGTCAGACACCATGGCATTGATGCGGAAGGTGTAGCGCTGGGATAGCGCCAGAATGACCTCGAGTAGGGCTGGGCTGAGGGAGGTGTGGACGCCACATTGGTTGATGGTGGGCTGGTCGCGGGAGGCGAGCACGAGGTCTTGGTAAGCACCGTCGTTGCAGGAGGGTCCCTTGGTGGGGCACTCGAAGGTGATACGCGGACTGGCGAGGATTTGTGAGGCCAGCGCGACAGGATTGCCGTTGCCGAGCACTGGGGTGCCACCACCGCCATCGACGGTGTCGTCATCGGGCAGGCTGGGGGTAGAACGCGTCATGTAGTCCATGCCGCCGGCTATGCCGAGGTCCAGCTGGTAGTCCTGGAAGCGGGTCTTGAGGTCGCGCTCTTGCTGAGAGTCGCCGACGCCGTCGCAGTAGTCCAGGTCGGCCTTGGCCACGGGAGTCTCACCGGTTTGGCAGCGAGTCGTGTAATCCTGGAACTGAGCATAGATGTCGGGGTTGCCGGCGATGTAGTTTTCGTTGTCAATCGGGTTTGGGAACCTGTCGAGCTGAGCATCGGTGAAACCAACTACTGGGAGCCCCATGCCATCAACATTGCCGACGGGCTGGATCCCGGCGCTGGCGGTGGCGGTGACTTGGGCGAGCAGGCCATTGGGCTGGAGGATGTTCTGGACGGCCCTGAAGGGGTTGATGGCGGCGGTGTAGGTGCTAAAGGCATTCCAGGCATCAGGCCAAGTGGAGGGGGTGATGAAGGCGAGGCGGGCTAGCATGGAGCGGGGATTATTTAGATTGAACAGCTTGTAGGCCAGGCTTTGGTGGGCGCGGTCCTGGGCCTGCTCCTTGGCGATGGTGTCGTCGAGGACGGCGGTTTCGGCGGGAGTGAGGTCGTGACCGCCGTTCTGGCGGGCGAAGCTGCCATAGAGGATGCCGGAGCCAGCGTAGAGGGCGTCACCTTTTTGATCGCCGGGTTCGTCGAAGTTGACGGCCATGCCGGCGAGCATTTGGATAGCCATGGGCTTGAGAATTTGCTCGATGCCTCCGATGACGACCGCGACGCTGGCACTGATGGCCAAGCCGGTGATGCTGACACCGCCGCCGGTGAAGAAGTCGCCGGCTAGGGTGACGATGGCTGAGCCAACCTGGAAGAACGGATTGACGAGGACCGTGCAGCTGCCGCCGACACCAGGCAGGGCGTCGAGCTTGTTGCTAAAGGAGACGAAGAAGCCCTTGCCGCCGCGCTCTTTGGTGAGGTCGAGGCCGTATTTGTCGGCGTTGGCGATGGGGCCGGGTGGTTTCATGCCGCTGGCCTGCTGGACGCCGTCGGAGAAGTCGATGCCGGAGAGAGCGACCATGAGGGCATTAACCTCGGCAGGCGGGATCTGGTCGCCGTTTTTGAGCTGGTCGGCAGCTACAAAGATGAGGCCGGCGAAGCGGGCGTCGGGGATCATACGCAGGACGACCGCGGCGGTCTTGACCTCGGTCATGAGGTTCTTGACGTTGCAGGCTTCAGATAGGCCGGCGGTGACGCTGAGCGCACCCTTGGCGGCGTCGGTGCCGCCAGCCTTGGCGAGCTCTTCGGCGTCGAGATTGACATTGACGTCCGGGATGGGCTTGTCTGGGCTGGCCAGGGCGTCTTCGCGTAGGGCCTCGGCTTCTTGACCGAGCTCATCGTTGAGGTCCTGAAGGGCTTTATTGGTCTCGGTGCCTTCCTTGCCCTCAGGAACGGTGGCCTTGATGGTGGAGTCGGCGGTGTCGCTGCCGAAGAGGCGGTTGCGGACCTTTTGCTTGAGCTCGCGCTCCCAGTTGTCGACTTTTTCACGGGCGTTCTCGAAGAAGGTTCGCTTGATACCAAAAATCTTGAAGGTGCGCTGAGCTCGGATACTGCGTTTGAAGTAGCCGTCTTCAGGATAGGCATCGTCTAGCGCGGTGCGGATGACGGAGCGACGGTCGGATAGTGAGCCTGAAATAGGCTGCCCGTCGAGACGGATGCGGTGGGTGGTGGGGTCGAGGTCGACATTGAGACCCTTGGCCTTGAGGTCGGAGACGATGTTGCGCGATTGGATATTGTAGATGTGGTCGCGGAGGCGGAAGCCACTTTTCTCGTAGGTGAGATTACCGTCTTTGTCGGCGACAAGCCGCCAGAGGGTACCGATGCGGTGCTCGATGGCGTGATGAGTGCGGCCGCCGAAGTAGCCATCCATGACTTCGCGGAGGTGGATGAGCTTGAAGAAGGATAAGCCACCCAGGCCGAACATGCTTGTAATGATGATGCTGGCGATGCCGCCGCCGATGCCGAACTTCTTCTTGTTTTTGTTGACGAAGGCGCCGGCACCGCGCATGGCGCCGCCCATACCGCCGGCATTGGAGCCGGATTCCGACTGACCGGCACCGGCGGATTGACCGCCTAGGCCAGGCTTGCTGCCGGCTTGGCCGGCTGCTGCACCGGCACCGCTAGTCTGGCCGTTCTGGCCAGCACCCGGCTTGGCGGGTGTCTTGCCGGCCGGCGCTGGCGTTGCAGACGAGGAGCCGTCGGGATTGCTGGGCGCGGTGGGACTGGCGGCTGAGTCGCTGCCAAGCGAGGCGTCGTTTTGGGCTAGGACATCATCGATATTGCCGAGGGTTTCGTCGGCGTTGGCGCTGGCGGCTTGGGCCTGAGAGTCGCCGTGGGGAGCGGTAATGGGCTGGAGAGGCTCGAGCTGGTCACGGCTGATGCCGCCGCTGCGTCGGCGCTGCTCATCCTTGCCTATGCTTTGGCGACTCTGGAAGGGCATCAGGCGGATCCTTCACTAGCTCCAGGATTGTAGGAACCAGCGGCGGCTTGGCCAGGACCGGCGGCTGGGCCGGCAGTGCCGGTGCCGGCGTCTGGGTTGGTGTCGGCGGCGGCTTGCTCCCGCCGGGCGGCGGTGAGGGCTTCGGGATTGGTACTAATGAGCTCGGCCTCGGTTTGGCTGGCCAGGATGCGCATGATGACGTGGTTGAGGCCAGCAAAGAACAGCCCTTCGCCTACCGGGAACTGGCTGAGGCGGTTGCGCTCCTCTTCGGTGAGCTTGAAGGTCTGGGCGACGATGTCGACGGCTGATGGCGCCTGCTTGAGGAGGAGCTGCAGGGAGCTGTTGGCGACGACAGCGCGGCCCATCTTGTTGGACAGGAAGTCCTCGACGTCTTGGCTGATGGTGGTGAGGCCCAGGTAATATTTGCGGGCACGCTTGGCCAGGCTAAACATGAAGCTGGCGGAGTCATCGTACTTCATGAGCTGCCAGGCTTCATCGACGATGAGTAGGCGCTTGCGCTTGTCGGACTTGACCTTGTTCCAGATGTAGTTGAGCACGATGTACATGCCGACGGGGCGGAGCTCGTCTTCGAGGTCGCGGATGTTGAAGACCAGGAAGGGGTTATTGAGCTGGACATTGGACTGCTCGGAGAAGATGCCGCTGAAGGTACCAGTGGTGTACTTGCGCAGACGCTGAGCTAGGCTGGGGCCGCCGCCGGTCATGGAGGCGAGGGTGTTGTAGAGGTCGTTCATGGTGGGCGGGGTGGCGTTGTGAGTGAGCGGGTCCTTGGTGATGCC
>CAZDGK010000043.1:0-9574 GCA_964505035.1 uncultured Candidatus Saccharimonadales bacterium | reverse complement strand
AATGGAAAGCGGGCCGAAGTGACTTCGGCCCGCGGTACCTAGCGGTGTGTTGCCCCGGTGGCTACTTGGCTTCGCGCTCGACGATCTCGAGGGCCCGCCGGCCGGTGATGCCCGTGCTGTAGCGCAGGGTCTGCTGCAGGGTCATGGCGGTTGACCGGGTCATGCCGTACCTCATGGTAGTGGACAGCATGGCTAGATCGGGCCGGCCGGCCGCGTTCAGTGCGTCGTACACGGTTTGCTGGTCACGGGGATCCATGACAACATCTCCTTCGGATGTGGTGGATGTTGGGGTGATTATACCATAATACTCAAGTAAGTCGGCGAGCATGTGTACCTGATACAATTGCGCTATGCGCATGGGTAAATGGCTTGGTTTGGGGGCTGGCGGACTGTGGCTGCTGTCGCCGCTCGTAGCGGCGGCTGGTGCGCTGTATGTGCCTGACGCGAGTGGCGGCCTGGCCCAGCCAGCTTTACCTGATAAAACTGTGGTGCTGACGTTTGATGATGGGCCGTCGGCCTATACACCGCAGATTTTGGCAGTGCTGCACAAAAAAGGCGTACCCGCTACGTTTTTTGTGGTGGGCAAGGAGGTGCTGCGTAATAATGGCTTGGTCCAGCAAATCTACGACTCCGGCAATGAGGTGGGCAACCACACTTATAGCCATGTCGACCTAGCGGAGCTACCCGACTGGCACCTGCAGCTGGAGCTGGGGTTGAACCGGCTGATTATTGAGTCGCAAATTGGGCACAGCACCCGGCTGTTCCGGCCGCCGTACTTGGGCTCGGATAGCTTGACTCTGAATGCGCGCGATTTGATTGAGCGCGTGAGTCGGTATGGGTATGTGACGGCGGGCGAGGACATTGATAGCGAAGACTGGCGGCGGCCGGGCGTGGCTCAGATTGTGCAAAATGCTACGACGGGGCAAGTGGGCGGTGTCATTTTGCTCCACGACGGCGGCGGCGACCGGACTCAGACGGTGCAAGCGTTGCCGGCGATTATTGACTACTACCAGGCTCGCGGCTACCACTTCACCACGCTGAGCGGCGCGCTGGGGCTGACACGCGATCAGTTGATGCCGGGGTTGAGCCGGGGTGACGCGGTGCTATCGGCGATGGCGGCTGGAGTGTTTGGCGGGTACGCTCTGGCGAGCCGGTGGCTGTATTGGGCGATCGTGGGGCTGATTGTGGCCAGCTTTGCCCGCATGGGGCTGGTGGTAGTAGCGGCGCTGGTGCAGGCGCGCCGGCGGAAGCAGAGGCTGGCCGGGACTGATGAGGCGAAGGTGCCGGTGAGCGTGCTGGTGCCGGCCTACAATGAGGCGGCAGTGATTCGGACCTGCCTGGCGTCGGTGCTGGCGAGTGATTACCGCGCGTTTGAAGTGATTGTGGTCGACGACGGCTCGCGCGATGACACCGCGGCGCTCGCGGCCGGGTTGGGCGACCGGCGGCTGCGGGTGGTGCGCCAGGCCAACGGCGGCAAGGCGGCGGCGCTCAACCGTGGCATCGGCCTGGCGCGGGCGGGGGTGGTAGTGGCGATTGATGCCGACACGGTGTTCCAGCCCGACACCCTGCGACGGCTGGCCCGGCATTTTGGCGACCCGCGCGTGGGAGCAGTGTCGGGCAACACGCGGGTGGCCAACCAGCACCGGCTGCTGACCAAGCTGCAGTCTCTGGAATATGTGGTGGGCTTTAATCTGGACCGGCGGATGGGCGATTTGTTTGACTGCATCACGGTGGTGCCGGGAGCGATCGGGGCTTTTCGCAAATCGGTGCTGCTAGAGGTGGGTGGGTTTACCTACGACACACTGGCCGAGGACACCGACCTGACGCTGGCGATCAAAGAGGCCGGCCACCGGATCGTCTATGACGATACGGCCGTGGCCTACACCGAGGCGCCGGCCACCGTACGCGAGCTGCTCAAGCAACGGTTCCGCTGGACATTTGGCACCATGCAGGCGGTCTGGAAGCACCGGCGGGCCATGTTCAACCCGCGCTACGGCACGCTGGGCATGATTGGACTGCCCTATCTGGTGTTTTTCCAGATATTATTCCCGCTGGTGGGGCCGTTGTTTGATGTGGCGATGGTGGTGGGGTTGCTAAACCACCAATACCAGCTGATACTGATTAGCTTGGCGATTTATACGGCGGCCGACGTGGTGATGTCCGGCATTGCGCTCAAGCTGGATGGCGAGAAGCAGCGCCAACTATGGCTGATCGTGCCGCAGCGGGTCATCTACCGCCAGCTGATGTACTACGTGATTGTCCGGTCGGTGGTAAATGTGCTCAAAGGCAAGCTGGTCGGCTGGGGTAAGCTTGAGCGCGACGGGCGACATTTAGCTAGATCTAATGGCTAGGCTTGTGGCTCTGGCCAAAATCGTTCTTGGTCGGATTGCCTTTGGGTGTCGGGGTTGGGCTGGGGGCTGGTGACGCAGCCGGTCCGGTAGTCGTGACTGGCGTGGGGGTCGCGGCGGCGGCTGACGCGCCGGACACCAGGACCGCCAGCTGGACTGGGGTAGCTTGGGTGGTGCGGCTGGCTGGCCGGCTCGACGGCGAGGCGGGGCCGGTGCTGGGTTTGGGTGCGGTGGACTGAGGAGCAATGTTGCCCGACAATACCGCGCCGGCCTGCTCAATAAACGGCAGCACGCCCCATTTGGGCTGGTAGGCTAGGCTGCCAGCGACGAGGGCTAGTACCGGAATCAGGCTCAAGCCAGCAATAGCGACTGTCAGGCGTTTGACGCGCTTCCAGCGCTTGCCAGATTGGTCGAAGAATATCATGTCTATACTATAGCATAAACAATATCAATTGTACACGCTCAGATCTGACTCAAGGCAAGCTGGTTTGGCTGCAGAAAACGCAGTTGGCTATGCCCTGAATGCCATATCGGTGCATACTATAGGCATGACTTCTATGAATACCTGGCTGGTTGTGACTGGCAGCCTGATTGCAGCGAGCGGGACTGTCCCATACATTATTGCCACCGTGCGGCGCCAAACCAAGCCGCGAATTGTGACATGGCTAACCTGGACGTTGCTGACCGGCCTGGCAGCGGCGGCGGCGTTTAGCGACCACCAAATCGGCGGGGGTATCTTTGCGCTGCTGGGCGCTCTTTCCTGTGCCTCTGTTGTGGTCGCCGGCCTGAGCTACGGTGACCGGAGTTTTGCCACGCTCGATATTATCTGCATGGCGGGAGTGGCGGTGGGGCTCGCGTTGTGGATGCTGCTCAGCGATCCGGCTATTGGCGTGTGGGCGGCGGTAGCCATAGATTTTGTCGGTCTTGTGCCAACCATTAAACACGCCTGGAAAGCGCCGCAAGAGGAAACGCCGGTTACGTACGCCCTGGTCGGTGTTGGTGGGGCTCTCACGGTTGTGGCGGTGCTCACCTCGCAGGTTGTAACCGTAACGTCCCTGGGCTACCCATTGTACGCGGGGGTGTCACTAGGGCTACTAGCTATTATGATCGTGGTCCGGCGCCGCGCCCTGTCAAAGCCAATTCTCACGCCAGAGAAAAACTGATGGCAAACAATCCATAGCTGTATTACGATACGGGCACTAAGGAGTGTATCCAAGATGTCTGACAAGAGTAACAAAGTGGTGGGCGTGTGGGAGGTGAACGCGCCCGATGCACCCTTTGCTTGGCACGTCATGACCTTCACGCCCTTTGGCACTATGAGTCAGTCTAACCCCCACGCGGGCAACCCTGGCGAGAGTGACAGTAGCGGACACGGCATATGGGAAGAGCGCCGTGGAGCGGATGGAAAGGACCGAGTGATTGGAAAATTTGTGGAGTTTAAGGCAGATCACAAAACAGGCGGCTACATCGGGAAGGGAGTAATTTGGTTTGACTTGACGGTGGACGGCGACAACCTGAGCGGGACGTCAGAGGCATACCGGTACAATGCCGAAGGTGAGTGCATCAGAGGCCCGCTCGGCTCCCCAATACACGGAAGGCGAGTGGTCTTTACGGCTCCGCCAACTCATGGCATGACCAAGGAGCAACAATTGTGAGTGCTGTAAGGCTATCAAGCACCGCCCGGCGCGCGCCGACAGACCCATTGCTCGAGATCTTCCAGCTGGCTGGTAAGCGCGCCGGCGAGATGGCCGCCGAGGGCAAGGAATTAATTTCTTTGGCCGTTGGCGCGCCCGACAATGCCTTGCTCCACCCTGATCTGGAGCGCAAACTCCACCAGGCCGCCTTTGAGGCGTACGGCCCAGGTATGTTTAATTACCGCTTTGTGCAATTTGAGCCAGCCATGCAAAAATTTCTGGAAAGCCGTGGACTCGTATTCGGGGAGGACATTGGCATACACGCCACGAGCGGCGGCATGGATGCCATTAGTCTGGCCGTGCGGGCGCTGATAGAGCCCGGCGATGTGGTGTTGATTGAGTCGCCGGCGTTTGTCGGCGTCATAAGCGTGCTGCAGCAAGCCGGAGCGAAGATCGTTCAGGTTGCCTGCGACGCAGATGGTATGGATCCCAAAGCGCTCGAAGAAGCCATCAAGCAGCATAAGCCAAAGTTAGTTTCGATTATGCCGGACAACCAAAACCCAACGGGGGCGGTAATGCCGGTGGAGCGACGGAAAGCGATTGCGAAGCTGCTGCAGAAGTACGAGGTGTGGGCGATCGAAGATGCCGCCTACTACGAGCTACGCGCCGAGGGCGAGGCGTTGCCGCCGCTGCAGTCGTTCGCCCCCGACCGTGTGCTGTATTCAACAACATTCTCTAAAGTACTATGGCCAGGCATTCGCATTGGCGCTCTGGTAGCGGTAAAAGACATTACGGCAGCCACCGCCACGATGAACTTTAATGACAAAATGGTGGCTCCAACGACCAATCTAGCAATGGCGGAACGCTTTATCAGCAATGATGCCCTGGTGGAGACCCGCTTAAAAGAACTGCGCGCTGTCTACCGCGAGCGCCGGGACGCCATGATTGCTGCTCTGAAAGAGTTTTTCCCCGATGGCTCAGGGTATAGCTGGACAAAACCGGCTGGCGGCATGTTCCTGTGGCTGATCGCGCCGGCAGACGTTGATTTGACCGCACTGTTCCCCAAGGCGCTTGAAAACGGTGTTGCCTACGTACCGGGTAGCAAATCCTACGCGCCCGGAGCCGAAGTGCTGCACAACACCGCCCGCTTAAACTTCGCCAGCAGTCCGCCCGAAAAAATCCGGCTGGGCATTGAACGCTTGGCTGCTACGGTTACCGTTTGAGGGTCCCTATAACAGATCGCTTTCGACAACATCGGCGAACCTAAATGGCCCCGTATCCTTGGTGTTCCAATGCTTGGGTATGTCTAATTCGCCGGCTGCATACCTCTTGTGTAGTTCGGCCACAACCTTGGCGGTTGGTTCGTCGTGTTCAGGCGTCACCACTACATCTTCGTTAAACTTGGGGTCGGTGCGTACCTCAATGGCAATCAGCCGCTGCGTAGTGCTTAAGTTAACGGCTACGTGCACCACGCCCTCGGGAATAAAGATAAACTCCCCAGGTCCATGAAATACCGGCGTTAACTCAGGCCCAATCAGGCTGGCAGCGTAGCCTTCGATGACCACGACAATGATGTCATTTTTAGCATGCAAATGCGGCCGTGCGGTGCGCCCGGGTGGCATAAAAACCATGCAGGCGGACAAACCTGTGCTGCCGCACATCTGTTGCGTAATGGTTGGTATAAGGCGCTGGCCCTGCGGCCCGAAGATGGCGTTGGAACGGTACGGAGACCCAACGACAACACTTTTTTTCGTGTTCTTTTTTGCTTGCTCTGACCCAGTAGGTTGGCGTACAGGCATACTGCCTCCATTGAGTTGCTTGATGTGTGCTTGCCAGCCGTGATTATACCGCTAACGGTGCACTAAATAGTAGAGTGAATGGCTACTAGAGGGCGGTGTTCATGTCGGCCTGGAGCTCGGATTGGGTTTGGGCCTTGTTGTAGATGCGGACGTCGTCGAGGCCGCCCTTATAGAACTGGCTCGGGCTGGCATCGGCGCCGAGGCGCAGGACTTGGCCGCGGGCGGTGATGCTGGCAGTGAGATTGACGGTGGTTTTGAGCACGCCATTGACGTAAAACTGGACGGTGGTGCCATTAAAGACGATGGCCAGGTGCTGCCAGGTACCAACCGTGAGCGCACTGCCCATGGAGGCTGTAAGAACGTTGGTGCCGGAGCCGATCTGGAAGACTGGGGTTTTGCCACCGCTCTGTAGTTCTACACCGTATTGGTAGTAGGGGTTGGTCATGGTGGCGTTCCAGAATTTGCCGAACAGGACAGTGTCGCCAGAGACAGTGCCGGGATTGACCCAAGCCGACAGGGTGAGGGCGTTGCCGGAGATGTCGAGGCTGGTGGAATTGGGCACGCTCAGGTAGGCGCCACTGCCGGAGAAGCTTAGTGCGTTGCCGTGGCCGGTGGGCCCGGCGATGCGGGTGACGGCGCCGACCAGGGTAGCGGTGTTGGCATTGCCGCTCGAGTCGGTGGCGGTGGTGCCGCTGGTTTCACCGAAGCCCCAGGCGGCCTGGGCGGTGGTGCTGGCTGTGGCGACTGTGTAGGTGGCGGTATAGGTGGCATCAGCGGCGGGTACGACCAGAGTGTGCTGCTGCGCTCCCCCATCGCTCCAGCTGGCGAAGGTGTCGGTGGTGTTGCCGCTGGTGGCATTGCGGGCCTCGATCTGGTGCTGGAAATTGGTGAGCGTGTCGTAGACGAATGGTGTAGCCTTGGCAATGCCGTCGAGGTAGAGGGTGACGCCTTGAGGTGCGGTGTTGAAGGTGAGGTTGACCTTGTGCGGCCAGATGATCACCGTCTTGGTGTTGGTGAGGCCGGTGGAGTCGGTAACGGTGAGGGTGAAGCTGAAGCGGGTGTTGCCGCTAAAGTCGTGGCCGGTGACCGGGATGGTGAAGGTGCCGCTCTTGACGCCGGTGAGGGTCGGCCCGGGGTGGACGTGGCCGTCGTGCAGGAAATTGATGCTCCAGCTGTAGGCGCTGGCGGGCAGCGAGCCGTCGTCGGGGTCGGTGGCGTCGCCCGAGAAGCTGACGACATCGCCGCCGAGGAAGATCGCGCCATCGGTGGGGGCCAGGATGGTGGCGGTGGGCGGCGATCCGGCCTGAACGGTGATGGGCGGCGCGAAGGTGCTGTTGACGCCATCTGATACCGTGAGGCGGACACTGTAGCTACCGGCCGTGGTGTAGGTGTGACTGGGGTTGGCCGCAGTAGATAGCGGCGTGCCATCACCGAAGTCCCAGGAGTAGCTGAGGGGTTGGCCCTCGGGGTCAGAGGAGCCGGTGGAGTTGAAGTTGACGGTTAGCGGAGTGGGGCCGGATGTGACATCCGAGCCGGCCACCGCCGTGGGCGACTGGTTGGACGACCGGTATTTAATGTGGCGGATTTTGCTGACGCCGAAGGTGCCGGAGACGTCTGAGTAGCCGAGATCGAGGTAGTAGAGGCTACCGTCGGGTCCCTCGGTGAGGTAGACGATGTCGCCGTACGGACCGTCGAGCACACCGCTCATGGGCTCAAAATTGTTATTGGCCGTCACGTTACCCTGAGTGTCGAAGGTGAGACGCTTGATCCAGTTTTGGGCATAGTCACCGTAGAAATAGCTACCCTCGAAGCCGATTGGGAAATCGCCGGCATGGCCGGTTTGGTGGTAGACGAAGCCACCGGTGATGCAGGCGTCGCGGCCGAGGTGCGGGTAGGCAAAGAGGGCCGGGGTGTAAGCGGAGTTGCCGCAGGTGCCGAACTCACAGTTGGGCCAGCCGTAGTTGGCGCCGGCCGTGATGTTGTCGACCTCTTCGTAGGCCGTATTGCCGTCGTTGCCGCCGACGTCGCCAACGAGCAGGCGGCCGGTGGCGTTATCGAAGGTGGCACGGTAGGGGTTGCGCAGGCCGAGCGCGTAGACGGCATCAAAGTGCGGACCGGCGCCGTCATAGAACGGGTTATCGGTGGGAACGGAGCCGTCCATGTTATAGCGCAGTACCTTGCCCCAGGGGCTGGTGAGGTCCTGAGCCGGTGTGCCCTGGAAGTGCTCGCCGGTGGTAAAGAAGATGTGGCCGGCGTTGTCGAAAGCGATGGCGGCGCCGTGGTGCTCGTCACTGGGGATGTTCTGGGTGTCTTCGTAGATGACAAACATGCTCCCGGCGATGGTGCCGTCCAGGGTGGCATTGGCGGTGAAGCGAGCCAGGCGGTCGTGGCCGTTATTAACGGTGTATGACACGTAGTAGTAATGGTTGGTGGTGAAGTTCGGGTCGAGGGCGAAGTCAAAGATGCCCATTTGCGAGGTTGAGCCGGTGCCGACGTCGGTCAGCGTTAGGAAGGGCGTCGGGTTGACCGAGGTGTAGGGCGAATTGAGGGTCCAGACTTTGCCGCCGAGTTCAGATACCATCATGCGGCCGTCGGGCAGGAACTTCAGGGCCGTGGGCAGGTTCATGCCGGTGGCCAGGATTTCGTTCTGGAAGCTGTCGCCGTTGACAACGTTGGCGGTGATGGGATTGGAGACGGTGGTTTGGCCGGTAGTGTCGCGGGCCCGGGCGGTCAGGGTGTGGGCGCCGTTGGCGCTAGCGCGGGTGTCCCAGTTGGCGGCGAAGGGCGCGGCGGTGTCCTCGGGTCCGACCGCGGCGCCGTCCACGTAGAACTGCACGCCGACCGTCTCGTCTGAGGCGTCAGCGGTGATGGTAAAGATGTTGCTGACCTGCTGGTTTGGGGTGGGCGCGGTGATGGCGACGGCCGGGCCGGTGCCGGAGCTATTGGCCACCAACGGTGTGTTCATATCCGTTTGGATGTCGGTCTGGGTCTCGACACGCTTGTACAGACGCACGTCGTCCATGGAGCCGACAAAGCCCTGGTTGTGGCCGATGTCGTTGCCGATCTGGATGGCGCTGCCCTGGCGGTCGGCGATGCTGCCGGTCATGGCTGGAGTGCTCATGAGGTTGCCATTGAGATAGAAGGCCACGAAGCTGCCATTGTAGACCACGGCCAGATGGCTCCAGACGCCCAGCGGCAACGCGCTACCCATGGCCGCCCCAACGGCGGTGCCGGCGGTGGTGCCAATGTAAAAGTGGGGCGAGGTGCCGCGGTCAAGCTCGAGGCCGTACTGGTAGTAGGGCCCGCCAGTGCCATTCCAGAATTTGCCAAACGGCACCTGGTCGTTGGTGGTGCCGCCGGCCGGGTTGATCCACATCGAGAGCGTGAGGGCGGTACCAGTGACGTCCATGGTGGGCGAATCGGTAACCGTGAGGTAGCTGGTGGTGGCGCCGTCAAAGTGGATGCCACTGCCGTATTTGCCTGAGGCCCAAGTGGGCTCGGCCAGGGATTGGAAGCTGGCGGTGTTGGCGTAGCTGGTGACGTCGGCAGTAGTGGTGCCAGTAGATTCGCTAAACGGCCAGCCGGCCATGAGGTCGACGGGCAGCTGCGAGACGGGATTATTGACGGTGACCGTGAAGGCGCCACTCGTGTTGCTGACATTGCCGGCGTTGTCCTTGGCGGTGGCGGTCAGGATGTGTTGGGCGTTGGTTGTAGTTTTGGTGTCCCATGAATAGGAGTAGGGCGAGGTGGTGTCATCGACTGTGGCATTGCCATCCAGGAAGAACTGGACGTC
>CAZDGK010000042.1:6610-10146 GCA_964505035.1 uncultured Candidatus Saccharimonadales bacterium | reverse complement strand
TCTTCGACGGTCATGTCGAGCACTTCGGAGATGTTTTTGCCTTTGTAGTGGATCTCGAGGGCTTCGCGGTTGTAGCGGCGGCCTTTGCACTCTTCGCAGGTCACATAGACGTCGGGCAGGAAGTGCATCTCGATCTTGATGATGCCATCGCCGCGGCAGAGCTCGCAGCGGCCACCCTTGACGTTGAAGCTGAAACGGCCGGCTTTGTAGCCGCGAATCTTAGCTTCGGGCACCTGCGCGAATAGCTCGCGGATGTCGCCAAAGACGCCGGTGTAGGTGGCGGGGTTGGAGCGCGGAGTGCGGCCGATGGGCGACTGGTCGACGGAGATGACCTTGTCGAGGTTTTTGAGGCCCTCGATGTCCTGGTGCTTGCCGGGCAGCTCGCCGGCACGGTGGTAGACCTGAGAGAGTTTTTTGGCCAGGATGTCATTGATGAGGCTGGACTTGCCGGAGCCGGACACGCCGGTGACGCTGACGAGGCGGCCGAGCGGGATGTCCACCGAGACGTTCTGGAGGTTGTGCTCGGCGGCGCCGACGATGCGCAGGGCCTTGCCGTTGCCGGGGCGGCGCTTGGCGGGCACGGCGATGGACTTGGTGCCAGCCAGGTATTGACCAGTGAGGCTGGCCGGGTTGCTGGCGATTTGCTCGGGCGAACCGGCGGCCACCACTTCCCCGCCGTGCTCGCCGGCGGCCGGGCCGATGTCGATGACGTAATCGCTGGCGCGGATGGTGTCCTCGTCGTGCTCGACGACGATGACGGTGTTGCCCAGATTGCGCAGGCGCTCCAGGGTGGCGATGAGGCGGTCGTTGTCGCGCTGGTGCAGGCCGATGCTGGGCTCGTCTAGGATGTAGAGCACGCCCATGAGGCTGGAGCCGATCTGGGTAGCCAGGCGAATGCGCTGAGCTTCGCCGCCGGCCAGGGTGTTGGCGGAGCGGTCGAGGGTGAGGTACTCGAGGCCGACGTCGCGCAGAAAGCTCAGCCGGGCGCGGATTTCCTTGAGGATTTGGGCGGCGATTTGGGTATCGCGCTCGCCCAGCTTGAGGCCTTCGAAGAACTTGGTGGCCTCGCCGATGCTGAGCGTCGTGACGGCCACAATGGACTTGTCTGCGACGGTGACGGCTAGAATCTCGGGCTTGAGGCGCTGGCCGTGACAGACCGGGCACTCGCGCTCGGCCATATATTTCTCAATGTCCTTGCGCACGAAGTCCGAGTCGGTCTCGTGGTAGCGGCGCTCCATGTTGGGGATGACGCCCTCGTAGGTCGTGTGGTAGACGCGGCCGCCGGGGCCTTTCATCTTGATCTCTTGGTCGCCGGCACCGTAGAGCACCACGCGCAGGTCGCCGGGCTTCATGTTCTGGACCGGCTCGTCGAGCGAGAAGCCCATGGTTTCGGCCACGCCCTGGAGCAGTTTGGTGTACCAATTCATGCGGCTGGTGGTCTTGGCCCAGGGGCGGATGGCGCCCTCGGACAGCGTGAGGCGGCGATTGGGGATGACCAGCTCAGGGTCGACCTCTAGCCGCATGCCCAGGCCGGTGCAGTGCGGGCAGGCGCCGTGGGGCGAGTTGAACGAGAAATTGCGCGGGGCGATCTCGGGCAGCGAGACCTCGCGGTGGATGGGGCAGGCATAATGCTCAGAGTAGGTGGCCTCGGCGCCGGTATCGGCCTGCAGCACCTTGATGATGCCATCGCTGAGGGCCAGACCCTGCTCGACTGATTCGGTGAGGCGCTGGCGCAGCTCGGCATCGACGGCCACGCGGTCAACCACGGCCTCAATGGTGTGCTTCTTTTGCTTGTCCAGAGCCGGAAACTCGTCGAGGTCGATGATGGCGCCATTGACGCGCACGCGGGTGTAGCCGGCTTTTTTGAGCTCGGTGGCCACCTGGCGATGCTCGCCCTTTTTGTCGTCAATGACGGGCGCTAGGAGCATGATGCGCGTCTCGGCGGGGAGCTTGAGGATGTCGTCGACAATCTGGCCGGCGGTTTGGCGGGCGACTTCCTGGCCGCAGATGGGACAGTGCGGCACGCCGATGCGGGCGTAGAGCAAGCGCAGGTAGTCATACACCTCGGTGACGGTGCCGACGGTGGAGCGGGGGTTGCGGCTGGATGATTTCTGGTCGATGGAGATGGCCGGACTCAGGCCGTCAATCTGGTCGACGTCCGGCTTTTCCATGAGGCCGAGGAATTGGCGGGCGTAGGCGGACAGCGACTCGACATAGCGGCGCTGGCCCTCGGCATAGATAGTGTCGAAGGCCAGGCTAGACTTGCCGGAGCCCGACAGGCCGGTGATGACCACCAGTTGGTCGCGTGGGATCTCCACGTCGATATTCTTGAGATTGTGCTCGCGCGCGCCGCGGACGACGATCTTGTCTGTCATACACCCCACCCACTGTTACGAAGTAGTATTGTACACGGCTTTGACGCGTTCGGCAATGTGTATGGGGGCAGCGTGGCCAATTCAGACTTGTCAGAAATGATTGACTAAAATTACAAATTGTGATAGAGTAGAGCTTACCTATTGGTGTACGTTCGAAGGAGAGGCCTATGAGTCCGCTCGAAGCAGTCGTGTTCGTGCGGGTGGGGTGCGTGTTCCTCTACGGCGGAGCCTGGCTCATGTCGTGGATCACTAATCCCACCATGTACGGCACGTACTCAGAGCCGGGCAACACCCTGTTCAACGGGATCATCGGCGGCCCTGTGCTGGCCGGGATGGGGTTGACGGTCATCGTCTTCGCCTTCGCCCGTCAGCCGGTGGCGGCAAGCTTGTCGCTCGCTGTCACGGCCATCGTGAGCCCGTTCGTGGTCCGCCACATGATCCGGTCCCGCCGGAAACTGAAGGCGAAGGCCAGAGCCACATAGGTGCCGGAGCGATCCGGCGGGGCCGCCACACGACGTGGCGGCCCCTCAACTTGTTATATCCTCTGTGTCATTGTATTATAATCTTTAGCTGAATTCCCGACTCTAGTGAGAGGAGGCGGTCGCTCGTGACCGCAACAGCTAACTCCCCGGTAATTGGCCGGGGCTGGTTCATTGCCATCATGGCAGTCACGCTGGTACTGGGCTGGCTGTTCCTGCGCCGAGCCTACGACAACCCCGTGGCGACGGTACTGGTGCTGTGGGCTCTGTCGTTTGGCATGGCCAACGTCTGGGCCAAGCTGTACTACCATCGCTGGGTATTCTCGCCCAGCGACCAGTACCCGTCGTTTTGGCGGGGCGACCTGCTGTGGTTGCCGCTGCTGATGGCGGTACCGCTGTGCCTGCTGCTGCGCCATGTACCCGACCGCGACCGGCCCTACTGGTTCGAGTCGTGGTGGTGGCCGGTGATCGCGGCCGGCATCGGCATCGCGTTTGCCGGCTGGTTCTGGTGGACGCAACGCGCGGTGTTCCCGTGCGGGGCGCTCTACTCCGGACCCAAGCTGTGGCATGACCTGGTCGTGTACCCGCTGTTTACTTATTTCCTGGTGAGTGCACTACCCGCCTTGTGGTACTCGGACTGGGGCCTGGCGCCGTGGTTCCGTGGCCACCCACAGTGGGTGTC
>CAZDGK010000042.1:0-6510 GCA_964505035.1 uncultured Candidatus Saccharimonadales bacterium | reverse complement strand
TCGCGCTGGTCTTCGAGCCGCGCCAGCCACTGCTGATGGCGGGCGACCTCGCTGCGTAACAACCAGCGGTTAAACAGGCGCACTGGGTTTAGCGTGCGGCTGGCCGAGGCCCGGTCCAGCTTAGCCTGAAGGTCGGCCAAATTGGTGCGGCTCTGCTGGATGTCGTGGTCAAGCGGATCGGTCCGGGGCGCTGCCGGGTGACCTACTGGCGCTGGTTCGGGCTCAGCGGGCTGGCCAGGTGATTTGGTGGTGTGGATACGGCTGCGCACAGAGCCCTCGGCGGTGCGGCTTATGACGGTTCGCACGGAGCCGACAGTCGCGATACGCTTAGCCGCATCGGCCCGCGCCTCGGCGCTCGGCCGCTCCTTGGACAGTGTCTGAAAAACTACCTCGGCCATGGCTGGGCGATGGATGCCCACGCTGTGCGTCTCGCTGCCGAGGATGTGCACAGTCGACGAGCGCGGGTGCTCGGCGTTGCGACGGCGAGCGGCCTCCAGGTGGCCGGTCCAGGCCGTCACGGCGTCGCGCGAGCCGACGACATCCGTCCACTGGGTGTGGGGCGAGAGCCGGTTGACTGATTCGGCGGCCGCCGGCTCGGTCATGAGGCGGGCGAGCTTGAGCAGTGTGGTGGCGTTGGCGAGATTGAGGCCACTCTTGGTATTGGCCTGGGCGGCGGCATCCTGCTCCAGGATAGCGGGGCGGTGGATGGCGGCGTCGGTGCGGTAATCCTTGGTGTGCTTGGGTTCGGCGACCGCAAACCCGCGAGCCAGCTGGACCAGGCTGATGTCTTCGAAGCCAGGCGCGGCAATGGTGACCACTTGCCCTACCCGGTCGCCAGCCTCAGCTGCGAGCCCCAGCGCGGCCACGCCGCCCAGCGAATAGCCGGCGATGTCGAAGCGATCGACTTGGAGCTGATCGAGCACCCGCAGCTGGCTCTGGGCGAGCCGCTCAAAGGTGAGCGCGTGGCGGTCGTAGGTCGACGGGATATCTGTGCCGCCGGTCGCTAGCATGTCGATGACGATGATGGGGCGGCCGAGGTGCGCGGCGTATTCATTGATGTCAGCCCGGCCGACACCACTCTCGGCCGAGACACTCCAGGCCAGGTTGACGAGCAGCGGCTCGCCGGGCTGGTCGCGGTTGAGCTGGTAGACAGCGTAATTGATACCGGTCTCGGAGTCCTCGATGCGGCGTGGGTCGGCCATCTCGGTTTTGAACTGCTCAGACTCGGGGCTGGGCTCGAGCTGGTCAGCAAACTCCTGACGACGGGCCTCCTCGCCCATCTCATGGGCGGCCACTTTGGCCACGGCGCTGAGGCCGCCTTCAAGCCGCTCGGACTGGTCGTGTTCTGCTGACATGGCGCTTCCCTCTCTGGCTTTGATTGTACGGCTTGGCTAAAGCAATGGCCAGCCGGCCTGTAAATTAATCTATTGATAGTTGACTAAATAATAGTAAGTGGTAAAATATATTTAACTTTGGCATTCCCGAGAACCGAGGAGGTTACAATGCCTAAGTCGGACCTGCTTCGTGCGATCCCGTTCGTGCTGGCTGCGATTGTCTTTGGGACGATCCTGCTGGCCACGCTACTTCGTCAGGCGAGCCGATTCTTCATCGGCCTGATGTGCCTGTACGCCGCGGTAGCGTTCGGCGTCGCGTCCTGGTCGGCGGTTATCCGCTCCGACATGCTCGCCTTCGTCATTGGCACGACGGCAGCCGCAGCCTGCGCCGGCATGGCGTTCTTGCTGCACCAGCTGCCCGCTCCGGCGCCAAAGCCGAAGAAGCAGGGCACGACCACGACGTCCGACGGACGCTCCGCCTCGAACAGCTCGAGCTTGTCTCTGACCCCGGGCGCCAAGCCCGCGGGTGTCACACCGGGAACGGTGAATGGAGAGGCTCAGCAGGGCGGACAGCGTGGTCCCGGGCAGGGTCCCCGATCTGATCGACGGCCGGGCGGAGGGAACCGCCCAGCCCAACCGGCCGGTGCCCCTGGCACTGGTAAGTAGTCGTCCGTGGGGCGAAGGACATCGGGTCCTTTGCCCCGCTTTTTTGTTATAATCCGCTTATGGTTGAATCTGATGATGCGCGTAGCCAAGCGGCGCCCGAGAGCCATTCCGGGCGCAACGTCATGGCCGACCTGTACCGACAGGCCCAGGAAGAGCATGGCGCCGAGCAGCGTGCAGCTACGCTACCTGAGTTGATCCAACAGGGCGAGGACACCATCCGGCGGGCCGCCGAAGGCGAGGATGTGCCAGTGTACGTGATGACCCGCAGCGGCCGGGTGCGGGCGGAAGTGATGAGCGTGGGTGAGGAGCTAGATGCGCATGACCGGCCCCAGACGTACGTACACATCCGGTACGGGGCGGATGACCGCGAGAGCGAGGGACTGAATTGGCAGGAGCAGAAGGAACGGCTGCTGCTGAAGGATTTGGCGCGCATGCAGCTGACCGACGAACAAGTGGCCGAGGTGACATCCCAGCCGAGCGGCCTGGGGGCGCTGGACGGGCTGACCCGCCGAGCCGAGGCGCCGGCTGAGCGCCGGGCCGCGCCAGTGATCCCGCGAGTGGAGCGGCCAACTGCGCCTGTAGCCACCGAGCGGCGCGAGCGCGCAGCCATCACGACGGCGCGGCAGCTGTTTGAGCAGTGTATGGAAGCGTCGCAGCGCGCCGGTACTGAGACGCGTGAGCAGGGCGTGGGCCACTATACTGAGGTGCATGTGGTGCAGGGGCGGGTGCTGGTGGCGCCCAATCCGGTAGACACCAGCCGGCACTGGGCGCGGGCCCTGGGCGGTAGCCACTCGATGTTTGAGGTGATGCAGGACCACCCAGACCGGTTCCGCGATGTGGCGCCGATCGTGCAGTTTGCGGCGCACAACCACCTGGGCTACAGCACGTATGCGGCCCGGGCTGGCCTGGTGGAGCGGGGCGGCGAGCGCGTACTGCAGCTGCATCATTTCAATGGCGGCTCGTACGAGAGCGCTCACGGCCGGGTACGTGGCAACGGCTGGATTGACGACCTGATGACGCTCGCGCCGGCGCTGGGCATTGACCGGGTCGAGCAAGTCACTGGCACCGGAGCTGACGCCAAGGTGTTTGAGCTCCGAGACGACACGACGATCAGCGCACAGCTAACCTACCAGCACTTTAAGACGCCGGAGTACCAAGGGCCGTACGTGCCGCCGGGCACAGCTAGTGGTGAGATCACGGGCGCGACGCTGGATGTGCGCTGGATTCGGGGCCAGACGGCAGCGGCGGACCAGCCGCTGCAGCGCCGCCTCGACACTCTGCTGACGGTGGCCGATATGGCCGCGCCGCGGCACGAGCAGCTCAGGGAGGCCCTGGAGGAACAGGGCATCAAGCAACCCAATGCTTCGGCGCAGGTGGAGTGGCAGGGCCGGCCGCTGGGTGTAAATGGTAATTATTCGACCGATACCCGCAGCGAGCGGAACATGGCTAGCGTGAGCTTAGCGCTAACCTCGGACGCCCAGCTCTCTGAGCTGCAGCCAGTGATCGAGGCGTTTGGCCGGTCCCTGACTGAGGCGGCCATCCATTCCCTAAGCTCGCAGCGGGAGATTCGCTACGAGAATGGTGCGATGCACGACCGGCCGATGGACCTACGCCAGCACCACTTTAACTTCTTTGTGCACGTCACTAATTCGCGCGGGCAGTCGACCGGCACGTTCCGCTGGGAAGGACCGCTGGGCGAAATAATGCAGCATGCCAGCAGCTACTATCAGACGGTGAGCCCACAGCGGTTCCGGCGCATCTTCGAGCCACAAGAGGGTGAGGCCGGACAGGCCTAGGCGCCCTTGACCTTGTCGAGCAGCTCCTTAATCGGGGAAGACACGACCACAGAGTGATTTAGGCTATGGAGGGCTATCTGACGCAGCAGTTTGAGGGAGGTCATGAGTAAGGACTTAACTTCGTCAGCGCGCATATGGTAGCCTCTGCCGGTCAGCTGCAGCTTCTGCCAGGCCTGGTCCAGATCGGCAACCGCTTCGGTAGAGCTGGCTTTTTCCAAAGTAATGCTAGGGCTTGTGCGGTTCACGACGTGGCGAATAGTTGTCAATAAAGCCCGGTCAACCTGATACTCTCCACGCTGTACATCAGTACCAATGGCTTCCATGAGCGCGGTGTTGTTTGGCTCGGCGCGGATGGCCTGGCGGGCGGCGTCGATGAGGCCGGCTGTCAGATCAAAATTGGCATTTGTGCCATTGAGCTCATGGTATTTGGCCTCTACCGCCTTGCCGAGATCGTCATCGAAGTAATCGGCGGTTATGGCGTTGGCGGGCCGATCCGGCCGCTCAGCACTAGGTCCTGGGCTGGGCTCGGTAGCCGGAGCCGAGGGTGCGGTGTGCGTAAGGCCAAGCCGGCGAGCGGTAGTTTCAGACAGGCGCAGAAGTGCGCCGTCTTGCCTCATACTCAACCGACCCAAAGCGGTGGCGTAGCGCAGAGCCGCGGCGTTGAGCTCGGCGGCATGCAGTGTGGGGTCCTGGCTGCGCGAGATCCGGCTGGCGGTCTCGGTATCATGGTCCAAGATGCCACGTGCTTCATCGGCATCGGTCACCGCATGGGCCGATAGCTCAGGAAGGCCAAGGCCGGCTTGCTTGCTGTAGCGAATGTTGGCCTTGACGAGGATGCCCTGGGCCTCACTGAGAGCCTGTAGCGCCTCGACCGGCTGGACGCCTCCAGCCTCACGGAAGGCGGCCGCCAGATTGACGAGAGAGGCCCTAGCATTGACGCCGCGGCTGGTTTTGGCGTCCAGGTCGCCCTGATCTTTGACGATGGCGTCCCGCCCGTCCATCAGGCCCTCGCCCAGAGCCGTGATTTGGTCAACCGATACTTGGACCCATTTAGTGCCGTGCCGCTCCGGCTGACTCAATTGCTCAGATTGCCCTGTTGGCTCTGCTTGAGAAAGCTTAGCGTAGCCTGCGGCGCCAGGCCCTAGCGACTGTTCCCCTGCTCCAACTTGTTCTGGTCGAGACATAATGCTCCGTGGTGGTTATTGTGCCTATCCTACCTGGATTGGAAGCGGGTTGGAAGAGCTGCCCGGTGGATGGCGCGTCGGCTAGTCTGAAGAAGCGGGTGGTGGTGGCTGGGCTTCAAGCTGGCTGGCGGCGGTTGGATCAAGCCGAACGACGGTCATGAGATAGTCGCGTGTAACTTCGAGAGTTACGCCGTTGCGTGTCACGCGGACAGTTTCAGGCTGATTGCCGGTGGCTGCAGTAATGGCCTCGACCCGCCAGCCGGCTTCGATTTGGCCCTGATCGTTGGGCAAAGAAACTTCTTGGCCTACCTGAAACACACCCTGCAATTGGAGCGCCTCTAACCCCTGTTGCTCTTGCTGAGCTTCCGCTAAGAGCTGGGCGGGCGACTTCTCGGCCATGACTCGTTGGGCGACTGGACCGTCGGGCTGAAATTCTGGTTGGTCGGATTCTGGTTGCATGCTTACAGCATAGCAGAGCACTAGCGACCGCGGGCGGTGGTGCGGGGCTTTTTGGTAGCGCCTTTGAGCTCGTCGATCTGGTCGCGCAGAACGGCAGCCTTTTCGAACTGGAGATTTTTGGCGGCCATTTCCATTTGCTGGGTAAGCTCGGTGATGAGCCGGTCGCGCTCTTCGCGCGGGATTTGCTCTGGCTTGATGTCGCGGACGTCGGCGGTTTCGGCCTCTTTGTCGGCCTGCATGCGCTCGCCCATCGCCTTTTTGATACCCTCGGGGGTGATGCCATGCTCGACGTTGTAGGCCTCTTGGATGGCGCGGCGGGTGTTGGTGGTGTCAATGGCGGTGCGCATGGAGTCGGTGACGCGGTCGGCGTACATCAGCACGCGGCCTTCGACGTGGCGGGCGGCCCGGCCGATGGTCTGGATAAGGGCAGCTTGGCCCCGCAGGAAGCCTTCCTTGTCGGCATCGAGGATGGCGACGAGCGAAACTTCGGGCAGGTCCAAGCCTTCACGCAGCAAGTTGATGCCCACCAGCACGTCATAGACGCCGGCGCGCAGGTCTTGCAGAATGTCGATGCGGTCGAGGGTTTGGACTTCGGAGTGGAGGTATTGGACCTTGATGCCCAGCTCGGCCAGGTACTCGGTGAGGTCCTCGGCCATGCGCTTGGTGAGCGTGGTCACCAGCACGCGTTGGCCCTTGGCGACGGTAGCGCGGACCTCGGCTACCAGGTCGTCTACCTGACCCTTCACCGGGCGCACATCTAGCACTGGGTCGAGCAGACCGGTAGGGCGGATCACCTGCTCCACGACCTGGCTGGATTTGGACAGCTCAAACTCGGCCGGCGTGGCAGACACATACACGGCTTGGTTGATGTGGCGGTCGAATTCGGGGTATTTGAGCGGGCGGTTGTCGAAGGCGCTGGGGAGCCGGAAGCCGTACTCCACGAGAGTCTCCTTGCGGGCGCGGTCGCCGTTGTACATGCCACGGACCTGTGGAAGGGTAATGTGAGACTCGTCCACAAACAGCAGGAAGTCGTCGGGGAAATAATCCATGAGGGTGGCGGGCTGCTCACCC
>CAZDGK010000041.1:5161-10280 GCA_964505035.1 uncultured Candidatus Saccharimonadales bacterium | reverse complement strand
CAGCGCACACCCCTCAATCCGCTTGAGCTCGATACCCTCAGGACAATGATCAAGCCCTTCACGGCCGGCTTTGACCTCATTCCTGACCACGTTGTCATGACCGATCCCTATGGCAACATCATGTACGCCAACCCCGCGGCCCAGGCCAATACTGGCTTCAGCCTGGCCGCCATGATGGGCAAAAATCCGGGCGACCTCTGGGGCGGGCACATGCCCGACGATTTCTACCAGAAAATGTGGCAGACCATTGCCGTGGACAAGAAGCCATGGGTCGGCGATGTCAAAAACCGCCGCCGCGACGGCGCGGAGTATTGGCAAGAGCTGCGCATCACGCCGGTCCTGATGGGTAGTGGGGAAGTAGCGTTTTTTATCGCCGTTGAGCCAAATATTGACGATCGCAAGGCCAGGGAGCAAAAGCTCGAGCAAGTGCTGCTCGACAGTGAGCGGTTGCGGCGTGAACAAGCGGTGCAGCTGGCCGAGCTGCAGGCCGCTATGAGCCGGCCCAAGCCGTAATTCGCGGCCAGTTTTGGCCGCCGCATCATTTCGTTTGCTACAATACCTGCCATGTATACCGTGGAGCTTGCTCGATCGTTTACTGCCCGGCAGGGGCTGGCGTCGCCGGTCCGGGCCGCCGATGGCCAGCTACCGCTGCCAGCCGGCTCGACGTTTGAGGTGATGCTGCGCGTCGGCCTCGGCGATAGTCGGCTCTCGGCCCGCGGCTGGTTTGTCGACACCGATGCGGCCGAGCGCCCCGTCCAAGCCCTGGCCCAGCACCTAGCCAGTGCGGCCTGGACGGAGCTCTTCGACTTCCGCCCCACCTTCGAGCTCGTCGCCAAGTGGACCTACGACCGGCTCGCATCCGACCTCCCGCAGCTTCAGTACGTCGAGCTTGAAAACCGCACCATCGGCGTGACTACCCGCTACGACGGACCCGAGCCAGCCTCACTCGACAATCTGCTCGACTTTGTCTCCTTCACCCATGCCATTCGCCAGGTCAAACGCGCCACCTGGGTCAAGGACGAGGAAACCTTCGAAAATGACGCCGAGCACAGCTTCCAGCTGGCCATGGTTGCGCTCTATCTCATCGAGCGCAACCGTCTGCCGCTCGCCCCATACAAGGCCATGGGTCTCGCCCTCGTGCACGATATCCTGGAGGTCCATGCCGGCGACACGCCCGCCTACGGCGCCGGCTCCGACACCCAGGCCGAGCGCGAGGCTGCGGCCGTCCGCCAGCTGCGGGCGCAGTGGCCGGACCAGAGGCTCATGCTCAGCCTCATCGACGAATACGAATCTGCCACCTCCGCTGAGGCGCGGTTCGTCTACGCGCTCGACAAGCTTATCCCCATGCTCAACAATCTGCTCGACCGTGGTCGCAACTGGCAGCGCGAGCACATCACGCTCGAGCAGATCATCCAGGCCAAATCCCACAAGGTCAGCGCCGACCCAGACATCCAGCGCTACTTCGAGCTGACAGTCGAGCTACTAAGGCAGCGGCCAGAGCTGTTTGGCTAGCCCTAGCTTTTTGCTATAGTGGCGATATGACAGGCACCGCCAAAACCATCCTCATCATCATTGCCACCGTCCTCGTTACACTAGGGGCCGTTGCACTCTGGCTCACGCTAGCCAAGCCAGGCGGCCAGCAGTCCCCGGTGAGCACGCCCATCTACCGCAGTCTAGCGACCGTGTCAGAGTGGGGGATTAGTGTGCCGATCAAGGCCGGCCTGTCCGGGCTATTGTATTCCTACGACCATGGCACCGAGACCATCGACATCATCTCGCCTCAACTCAAGGGGCAGCCGTCGGTCTGCACGGGGCAGACCAAGACTACCGGCGAGCTAGCCAAGATCACTCGCACCACCGCGTCCCTCCCGAGTGTGCCGGCCGCCTTGCAGAAGCAAGTTGGCAGCTACTACTACGTACTCCTGCTGCCCAATGGCAGCTCCTGCCAGCCCACTCCGGCACTGAGCCAGGTCGAAAGCCTGCAAACCGCTGACCTCAGAGCGACCTTCCCGTCCATCACTGCCCAATAAAATTTCCTGCTATATCTTGTGCGCCCGGCCGGCCCAATCTTATACTGGTTACGTATGCCGGCCAAGAAACGCTCTTCAGTCAAATCTGCCAAATCCACCAAGCCGGCATTGCTCGCCAAGTCAGCCAGGTGGCCATTTGCACTCGTCAACCGGCGCCGCCTGTGGGTCTTGCTCATGGCAGGCGGGCTGCTGCTGATTGTTGGCGCGGTCGTGGCTCAGCCGCCGGCGGCGGCCAGCAGCGACATCACCGACCTGCCCGACCCGGGCCTCACCCTCATGGGCTCAGACAGCCTCAAACAGGAATTTCGCGACACTATCACAGCTCTGTCGGACTTCGAGGATGCGGAGGCCCGGCATGGCGCCCAGGTGGTACCGGGCGACGTCATTTCGCGCCGCCTCAGCGCCATCACGCTCGATTTTCACATCCAAAATTTCCCGAAGGCTCACGAGGACCTCACCGCCCTGACCAGCGACCTGAGTCGTTGGCGCACCCAGTTCGACCAAGCTCTGGCCGACACCACACCCGGCTTCCTTGACGTGCCCATCCTCATCTACCACCACACCCCGCCCGATTTCGAGGCCCAGCTCCAAAACCTCCTAGCCAAAGGCTACACCACCGTCGATCTCGGCCAGGTTGTCGGCGCCCTGCATCACGAGGGCGCCCTGCCGGCCAAACCTGTGGTTATTACCTTCGACGATGGTTACACCGACCAGCTCCAGGCCTTTGACCTACTGCGCCAATACAATCTGAAAGCCACTTTCTACATTATCGATGGCGGACCCTTGAGCAGCTGGTGCATCGGCGCGGGTCGCCGCTACCATGACCCGGCCCAGCCAGCCGGCGGCTGTGGCGACGCCTACCTCACCTGGGACCAAGTCCGCGACCTTGATCACAGTGGCCTCGTCACCGTCGGCTCCCATACCGTCGACCACCTCGAGCTTTCCAGTCTTCCGGCCGACCAGCAATGGACCCAGATTTCCCAGGGCAAAGCGGTTCTCGAGGCTCAGCTGGGCCACGCCGTGTACGACTTCGCCTACCCCTACGGCGGCTTCAATGCCACCACCATCGAGCAGGTTGAGCGGGCTGGTTTCCGCTCGGCTGTCACCACTCTCCCTGGCGAGAGCCAGACGTTCGGTAGCCAATACCAGTTGCATCGCGTGCGCAGCGCCTACGAACTGCCGTAGCTATATATCGGCTTGCAATATATCGATTTCCGATATATTGTTGAGCCATGCATCATCCACTTAGCCCGGCCACCTTTCATATCCTCCTTGCCCTCGCCACCGGCGAGCGCCACGGCTACGACATCATGAAGCAGGCTGCCGCCGACTCCCAGAATGCCGTCAAGCTTGGCCCTGGCACGCTCTACAGCACGCTCAAGAAAATGCTCGAGCTTGACCTCATCTCCGAAACCGCCGAGCGGCCCGACCCGCAGCTCGACGATTCGCGCCGCCGTTATTACCGCATCACCAGCAAAGGCCAGGCCGCCCTGGGCGCCGAGCTCGAGCGCCTGGACCACCTGGTGCATTTGGGGCACAAGCTGACTCATCAAACCACCACCAGCTAGCTTCATGATGCCCTCATCCAACACCATCCGACGTTGGCGCCGCAGCTACCAGCTGCTTATCAAGCTCTACCCGGCAGATCATCGTGCCCACTATGCCGCGCCCATGCTACAAATCTTCGACGACCTCGTCCGCGACGCGCCGCACACTGCCGTGCGCCAAGTGATGCTAGCTGCGCTCCTCGACACCGCCGTCAGCATCGCCAAAGAACAAGCCACTGCCCTCAAGCAACGCTTCATAATAAAGGAGACCCCCATGTCCAAGCGCCCGTTTTATATCCGTCACCGCCTCGCCCTGAGTGTAATTGGCGGCGTCCTAGTAGTAGCGGCCGCCTTGTCGGCTACCACTATCGTCAAGGCCGCCGTCAGCGCCGTCCGGCTAGCCCGTATCAATGCCGTCTACGACAGCCTTCATCTGGGCAAGGACTACTTTCCCGGCACCCAAATGGTGTTTGGCGATAAGCGCGTCTATGATTGGGACAAAAGCCGCACCCAATCGTCCATGAAGATGTACACCCACGACGCCAATGTGGACACTACCGTGGCCGATCTACGCGGCAAGATTGAAGCGGCCGGCTTCAAATACATCGGCGAACCCTACCCCGGCAGCGCCCAGACCCAGCTGCATTTCCAATCAGGCAAGCATACCTTCATCCGCCTCACCGTGGCCAGCGCCCACCGCGAGGCGGCCGCCCAAACTGGCGACCTGAACATCCTCACCGTTTACGATCAAACGCACACCACCAATGAAGCCCCGTCAGAGGTCACCATCAAGGTCAATCTGGACGATAACAACGAGTAGCGCTCTGATACAATAACAGGCATGGAGGCTCGCCATGCATTTGACGCTCGTCAGCAAAACTCATCTCACCGACAACATCTGGTCGTTCCGGTTTAAGCCGTCCGAGCCACTCACCTGGACGCCCGGCCAATTTATCTATGTGGAGCTGCCGCACGAGCATCCCGATGCCGAGGGTACCAAGCGCTGGTTTACGGTGTCGTCGGCGCCCTTCGAAGGCCTCATCCAGATCACTACCCGCATCACCGGCAGCACTTTCAAGCAAGCTCTGGCTAATGTGCCCGAGGGTGGGGAAGTACCTCTCATCGATCCGCCCGACGGTGATTTCATCTGGACCGATACCGACCGGCCGCTCGTGTTCGTGGCTGGCGGCATTGGCATTACGCCATTTCGCAGCATCCTAGCCCAGCGCGCCCACGACCGCGCTCCGCTCGCCGTCACCCTCATCTACGGCGGCCGCACTGATGATTTGCCGTTCCGCGCCGAGTTTGACGCCTACGCCATTACCAACCCTGAGTTCAGGGTCCAATACGTCATTGGCCAGCCGCTCACCGCCGCCAAACTCGCCGAGCTCGATCCACAGTTTGGTGCCTCGCTTGTGTACGTGTCCGGTCCCGAGCCGATGGTCGAGGCTCTCGGCGATGAGCTCAAAGCCACCGGCCTTCCCGAGGCTCAGCTCAAGCAAGACTTCTTCCCCAATTACACCGAGTCCAATTATTAGTCGC
>CAZDGK010000041.1:0-5061 GCA_964505035.1 uncultured Candidatus Saccharimonadales bacterium | reverse complement strand
CGCCCTAGCCTTCCGGCATGATTCCGTGCTACTATACCGCTGCTTTTATGACATACGTGCACCATTTTGTATCCGGCCTGTGGGCCTTCGCCGTCAAGCAGGCTTGGGCCGCGCTGTTTGGTGGCCTGATGCTTGCCGCCCTCGTCCTCACTGCCTACGTACCGCTGCCGTGGCTGGCTCGTTACGACTGGCTATTCCTGGCCGCCATCGCCATCCAGGCCTTCATGCTCCTGGCCAAGCTCGAGCGCCCATACGAAGTCATTACCATCGTTACGTTCCATCTCACCGGCCTAGCCATGGAAATCTTCAAGACCGCCCCGGCCATCGCCTCGTGGTCATATCCCGGCCCCGCCTTCTTCAAGGTCGCCGCCGTGCCGCTCTTCTCAGGCTTCATGTACGCCGCCGTCGGTAGCTACATGGCCCGGGCCTGGCGGGTTTTCCGCCTCACGTTTTCGCATTATCCCTACCGGCCGGCGACCGCCTTGCTGGCTCTGGCCATCTATACCAACTTTTTCACTCACCACTACACCTATGATGTCCGCTACATCTTATTTGCCCTCATTCTCCTGATTTATGGCCGCGTCTGGGTTAGCTACACCATCAACACCGTCACCCGCCGCATGCCGCTGGTCGTGGCATTCGCCCTCATCGCTTTCTTCATCTGGGTGGCCGAGAATGTCGGCACCTACGTCAAGGCCTGGCTCTATCCCGGCCAATTGCTGGCCTGGCATCCGGTCTCGCTGAGCAAGCTCGGCTCGTGGGCTTTGCTCATGGTCATCAGCTACATTCTGGTGGATCTACTCCAATATGCTCGCCGCCGGTACCATCTTGGCTTGGAAGCCCCACCAATGCCCACGCCAGCCAGCCTGGCTTATACTGGTCGCAAAACCAGAGGCTAGGACCCGGGGCGCAGTCGTCCGGGCAAATCAAGGGGGCAGGGGATAGACAGACAAGAGGGCACACGCCCGATCCGCATCAGCACCGACACCATCATCCGCACCGTCGGCCTGGTGGTGGCGACTTGGCTGGCACTGTCGGTGCTGGCCATCATCCGTGAGCCGCTTGTCTGGACGCTCATCGCCGCCTTCCTGGCCGTTGGCCTGCACCCGCTCGTGGTTGGCCTGGAGCGGCTGACCGGTGGCCGCCGCGGCTGGGCCATTGCGCTGGGCACGCTCATTCTGCTAGCCGGATTCGTCGCCGTACTCATTGGCCTCATCCCGCCGCTCATCCGTCAGACCCAGGAGCTCATCACCAATCTGCCCCACGTCCAGGAGCAGCTGGCCCGCTCCAACACGCCAGTCGCTCAGCTCATCAATAGCACCGGCGCTCTCCAAACCCTCTCCGACAATCAAGATAAGCTCGTCACTTTCGTCACTAGCTCGTTTGGCGCCCTGTTTGGCGGCACTATCGACCTCAGCGCCGCCCTCATCACGATCTTTTTCTTGCTCGTCTACTTTTTGGCCGGCGGCCCGCGCTGGATTGCCCAGTTCCGGGCCTCCCGCTACGGCGGCCCCTATCGCCAGCACGAGGCTACCATTAGGCAAATGGCCAAGGCCATCAGTGCCTACGTGGTCGGCAATGGCATCACCAGTGTCATTGCCGCCGTGACCGGATACATCATGCTGGTGCTGCTGGGCATCGGCGCGCCCCTGCCACTGGCTGTGCTTTATGGCATCTTCGACATCATTCCCATCATCGGCGCCACCCTTGGCGGTATATTACTGGTGGGAGTGACACTGTTTAAGTCGTTCACGGCCGCCGTCATCATGCTCATCTATGTGCTCATCTACCAGCAGTTTGAAACCAGTGTGCTCCAACCGCGCGTCTATGGCCGGGCCCTTCAGCTGCCCGATGTGGCCGTCATGCTGGCGGCTATGTATGGTGGCGCACTGGCCGGTCTAGTGGGCGCTTTGCTAGCCATTCCACTGGCGGCCTGCCTGGGCGTGGCCTTCAGGGCCTATCTGGCCCAAACCGCGCCTGCCCAAGCTGCCGAAGCAGTCCAAGCTGACAGTACATCTGGTAAAACCCCCGCGTCCGGCACTTGAAATCACCATTTTGCCACAAGATTCCTCGACTCCAATTCGGTACTTTGGCCCTAAAGGTAAGTAGAGGAGGTCAATATGGCACACACTAACGTCGACCGCAGTCTCGAAACCATCAACCGCACCGAGGCAGACGCCCAAATGGAGGCGCAGGCCAGCGGCTGGGTAGGCTGGGTCTACTTTGCCGGCATCATGATGTTTCTGGCCGGCATCTTTCACGCCATCGAAGGACTGGTGGCGCTCTTCACCAACCAGGTCTTCGTGACCACCGCCAATCAGGGCGTCTGGGTGCTCGATCTCACCAGTTGGGGTTGGATCCAGCTACTGCTAGGCATTGTCGTGGCGGCCGCCGGTGCGGCTGTCCTCGGCGGCCGGCTCTGGGGTCGCGTGGTGGGCATCATGCTGGTGTTTGCCAGTGCCCTGGTCAATTTCGCCTTCATCCCGGTGTACCCATTTTGGTCCATCGTGCTGCTGGTGGTGGATGGGCTCATCCTGTGGGCGCTGCTGGCCCATGGCAACGAAGCCGGGATGGTAGAGTAGGGTAGTGTCGAGAGTCCTCGTCGCTCTCGGCGGCGTGTTGCTGGGGCTGCTCATCATAGTCGGTGTCTTGGGATACCTCAATTCCCTAGGTATCTCCACCGGCTGGTTGGGCTTCCTCCTGGTGATAGTGGGCATTTTTACTCTGGGCCGAGTCGGTCGCGACGACTATGTGCCCAGCTTTGTCATTATTGTGTTTGGACTATGTGTGATGGCCCATGCCGTGCATCTGTGGAGCTCCAATCGGGTCACCTGGCTGTGGCCGCTCCTCATCATCTTGGTCAGTCTCCTCCTGCTGGTCTACCACGCCGGCCGGGTCAATGAATCGTAGCCGCCTAGCGCGCGGCCACTAGCTGCTCTCGGCGCATCGCGTCAATCAGCCGCGTCACCCCGATGCCGCCGCCGCTGCGGGCAAAGAATGGCAGCCCCAGGAATTCTCGCAACTCTTTCTCGACTCGCTCCTGGCCAAAGAGGTCAAATAGTTTCTGCGCGTATTTGCCCTCGCTGATGCTGTAAAACGCGTCCGTCATCTGCTCCACGTCAGCGCTGCGCTCGGCGCTGCCGATCGTCTCATTGCCGCCGATGATCACATCGATCTTGTGCGCGTGCGACCCGCCTTTTTGCTTCATGTTCCAAAACGGTGAGGTGGAGATGGGGAAGTCGCGGCAGAAGACCACCGGCCCAAAGTCACTCACCATCAGGTTTTCGTGCCGGTGTGTCAGCTCGTCCGTGCAGTAGAAGTCCCGCAGATCGTCATAGGTCTTGAAGTGGTACCCCGCCCTGGCACCAAATCCCAAGTGCTCCAGCAGCTCCGTCTCAAATACCTTCAGATCCTCGATGCCACCCCGCAGCTCAAACTCGAACATCGGGAAGATGATCTTGTGCCGGCCTGGCACCGGATTGGGCTCCTGGCGGTAGCTCGTCGTGACACAAAACACCCCCGGTAGCTCAGGCCGCGTCAGCAGCTCGTACTCCAGCCACATCTGCCCCGTCTGCGGCAGCGGCCATACCTGTCCCGCGTATTGGTAAGTGGCGACCGTGTCCGGGTCCTCGCAGGCCGCCAGAATACTTAGCCGGTCTTGCGCGCTGACCTCCACAAATCCCTTGCCCAGGCAGAACTCGCGCAGTTTATTGACCACCTCGCTAAACGCTAGGCTGTCGTCCGCGCCCTTAATGTTGTTGATCATACCGGCCTCCTCTCATTAATCTGCGCACAAAAAACGGCCCCCGAAGGGGCCGTTTTTTGAAAACAATGGCTCCGTGCCGTCTACGCATGGGAGCCCTTGTACTTACACATTGCTAGACACACTAGCACAAGCGCATTGACAGCGCAAGGCCTACTTCCCGCTGCCCCCACCGTCGGCTGGGCGCTTCTCGGCCAGGGCCGCCTTCACCGCCCCGATCACCTCCTTGGGCGTGTAGTTAGCCTTGATTAAATACTGCGACGCCCCCAGCTTCTTGGCTTCGTCATATAGCTCGGCCGACGCGATATTGCTAAATACCACCACCTTCACCTTGGGGTGGTTTTTCTTGAGGTCGTAAGCGCGCAGAAATTCCAGGCCGCCCTGGTTGGGCATCAGAAGGTCTAGCAAGATCAAGTCCGGCTCTTTCTCGCTGGCCATCTTCAGCGCCACGTCACCGTCGCCGGCCAATGTCACGTCGTAGCCCTCGGCCTCTAGGGCTTGCTGGTACAGAAACTGCAGGCTGGGGTAGTCTTCAACGACCAGGACGTGGGTCATACGTGGTTCCCTCCTTAGCTACATTGGGTAGCGTGATAATAAAACTGGTGCCGGTGCCTTCATGTGAGTGGACCTCAATCTTGCCGCCGTGCATCGTGATCAATTTCTCGGCCAGGTATAGCCCTAGGCCCGCTCCTTGTATATTAGCAGTTTGTGGCCCGGCAATGCGCGAAAACCGCTTAAACAACCGCGGCAAGTCCCCAGCTGAGATACCAATACCATGGTCGCGCACCTCGATGGTCGTGTGATCCGAGCCCTGCTTCAGGATCACCTGGATCTTGCTGCCGGGACCAGAGTATTTGATCGCGTTATGGATCAGGTTGTCGATCACCAGCTGCAGCTTGTCGGCATCTACCATCAGCTTGACCGGGTGGTCGGGCTGGTCGAGCTCGATGCTCTGCTTGTGCGTCTCTAGCAGCGAGGCCTGACCCTTGGCGCACGTCTCAATGATCTCCCGCAGGTCGGTCATGCCCGGCACCAGGACCATCTCGCCGGCCTCCAGCTTAGCCACGTCCAGGATGCTGTTAATCACGCTGATCTGTCGTTCATTTTCATTGTAGGCCGCCTCGATCAGTTCGCGTTGCTTGGCCGGGATCTTGCCAGCGTAGTCATCGAGCAGCATTGAGATGAAGCCTTTCACCGCCGTCGCCGGTGTCCGCAGCTGGTGTGACGTCAGTAGTACAAACTCACTCTTCATCTGGTCAATCTTCTCGACGTTCTCAGCCATAGCATTAAACGTACCC
>CAZDGK010000040.1:0-10333 GCA_964505035.1 uncultured Candidatus Saccharimonadales bacterium | reverse complement strand
GCCGACAGCGCCGAAGCCGACAGCGCTGACGCGGTCACCTGGACGCTCTCCCGCGAGCTGCTGGCCGCCGGACTCGGCGGGCCAAGCGGCTTGGGCGACGTCCGCGTGTGGCCGTGGCAGACGGCTCGAGGCGACTTTGTGGCGCTGGCCTTGGCCAGCCCCGACGGTTGCGCACTGTTCGAGGTGCCGCGCCTGGCTCTCGTCCGCTTCATGCGCCGCACCTACATTGTGGTGCCACGAGGCTGCGAGACCGATCACCTGGATGTCGATGGCGCCATCAGCCGGCTCCTGGCCGACCAAGAGTATTAGCGCCGCCGACTCGTTCGCCGTACCCGCCGCCCCGGAGTATTTCCGGGCGGCGTTTCTGTTACAATGCCCGCATGTTTATCCTTGGCCTCGAAACCTCCTGCGACGAAACCGCCGCGGCCGTCGTGCAAGACGGTCGTCACGCGCTGTCCAATGTCATCGCCAGCCAGGTTGATATCCATCGCGAATACGGTGGCGTCGTGCCCGAGGTCGCCGCGCGCAGCCACATCGAGGTAGTGCTGCCCGTCATCCATGAAGCCCTCGAGAAGGCCGGTGTCACCTGGGAGCAGATCGACGCCATCGCCGTCACCGCCGGCCCCGGCCTACTTGGCAGCCTGCTCATCGGCACCCTCACCGCCCGCACCATCGCCTGGGCTCGCCACAAGCCGCTCATCGCCGTCAATCACGTCGTGGCCCACACCTTTGCCAATTTCCTCACTGACCCCCAGCCCCAATTCCCCATGCTCTCGCTCAGCGCCTCCGGCAAACACTCCGATCTGCTCCTTTTCGAATCCCCGCTCGAATACCGCCTCCTGGGCCAGACCCGCGACGATGCCGCCGGCGAAGCCTTCGACAAAGTTGCTCGCATGATGGGCTTTCCCTACCCCGGCGGCCCCAGGATCAGCACGCTCGCTCCAGATGGCGACGAGCGAGCCTACGACCTGCCCAAGACCGTCTTCAAGGATTCATACGATTTCTCGTTCTCCGGGCTCAAAACCGCCGTCTTGCGCACCCTCCAGCATGAAGCCGGTGGCGACTTCCGCCTCTCCAGCCTCGAGCTCCCCGGCCGCCTCACCGATACTCAAAAAGCCAACATGGCGGCGAGCTTCCAGCGCACCGTCTGCGAGACTCTCACGGCCCAGCTACTCCGCGCCTACCACCAATACCGACCCCAGTCGGTCGTCATCGCCGGCGGCGTAGCGGCCAACCAGCGCCTGCGCCAGGAGGTCACCCGGCAAATCCCACTCGACATGCACTACGCCCCCATGGAGTATTGCACCGACAACGGCGCGATGATCGGCGCGCTCGGCTACCACCTCCTCACCGAAGGCCGTCTCACCGACCCATTGCTCCTCCACGCCGACCCTAGTCTCGCCGTTTGACCCCCTTGCTAGTAGGCCACTCTGCTAGAGCCGCCGTACACAAGCAAGGGCCAGAATCTCATTGAGATCCTGGCCCTGTCCATGCCGCTAATCCAGCTGCACGGTCTCAGTTTCGGTCTGGCCCGGTTTCCGGGCAGTTACTTGCCACCCGGCACGGCGCTCGCGATCCAGGAAGTACCCCAGCTGCAGCAGCCGGTTGATACAGTCAGTCCTGGTCATGTTGGTCTGCTCGGCGATGTATTCAATGGCCGACATGCAGCCTGACGAGATATCGAACTCCCGCCGGTGCGAGCCACCTTTATACACCGTACCAGACCGCTTCCGCCACGCACGCCTCAGTATCACCCACCAGAGCACCAGAATGTTATTACTGGCGCGCAGTTTCTTGATGGTAAAGGCGTGTGACCCGCCACCATCAGTCCGGCTCATCGACAGCAATTCGCTATTCAGGAGCCGGGAGTACACCGGCACTGCCCACCAGATCATCCGCGAAAATACTTGCGACTCTGTATCGTGCGGGTAGTGCTGCTGCACACCGGCCAGCGCGCTCACCGCGCGGTCAATGAGATTGACCGTCAGATGAACCCCGCCGCCGTACCGCGTGATGAGATCTACGCTCATGCACGTCACCCCTTCTTGTACCAGGTACGAAACTCTAGTCAGTCTAGCGCGAACCCGCTCTCCGCGCCAGTTTTACCGCACCCTCGCGCAATACTTCCACGCGTCCGCCCGCGATCCGGATCACAGTTGACGGCTCGCGCTTACTCAAGTCACCACCATCCACATAGAAATCCACCGTCTCGCCAAAGTATGCCCGCGCCTCGGCCAAGCATTGAGCCGTCGGCTCGCCCGGCTGGTTGGCGCTCGACGTCAGTAGCGGTCCCGTCACCTCCAGCCATGCCCGCACTGTCTCGTCACCCGGCACCCGCACCGCTAGCGACGCTAGCCCCATATGCAGATACTCCAGCTCGTCACCAGCCTCGACCACCACACTCAGGCTATTGGGCCACAGGTGCTGTACCCGTCGCAAATGCCGCTCGGCAATGCCCAGTTCCACCAGCTGCTCCACACTAGCCGCGATCAGCGTCCCCGGCTTGTGCTCGCGACGCTTCAAGGCATACAGCCGCTCCACCGCTTGCCGGTCGCTCGCCATGGCCGCCAGTCCATACACGGTATCCGTCGGCAGCACACCAACCCCACCGCACATCAGTACAGCTACCGCTTCTTCGACTGCCGCCAAACTTTTCACCGTGAGATTGTACCACCAAATCCTAGCCAAGTCGCCCCTCACGCGCTACACTGTACCCACATACAACTCAGGCGTCCTCGCCACATAACGACAACGTTTCAGAGGAGACCTTTATCTTGAAGCAACACTTCGAGCTCGACAAAGCCTACGACCCATCCAAGTACGAGGCTAAAATTTATGCCCGGTGGGAAGATTCCGGCGCCTTCAAACCCAATCCCAAAGCGCCCAAAGACCCCTTCACCATCATCATGCCGCCACCCAACGCCAACGGCGACTTGCACCTTGGCCACGCCATGTATGTGGTGGAAGACATCATGACCCGCTACCGCCGCATGCAGGGCCACCAGACCCTCTGGCTGCCCGGCGCCGACCACGCCGGCATCGAGACGCAGGTGGTCTACGAGCGCCTCCTCGCCAAAGACGGCAAGTCGCGCTTCGACCTCGGCCGCGAGGAGTTCTACCGCCAGGTCGATCAGTTCACCAAAAAGAACATGTCCGTCATGACCGACCAGATCCGCCAGCTCGGCTTTAGCGTCGACTGGTCGCGCCTCACCTACACCCTCGACCCCAAAGTCGTCGCCACCGTCTACGACACCTTCCGCGAGCTCCATGACGCGCAGCTCATCTACCGCGCCAACCGCATCGTCAACTGGTGCCCCTTCTGCCGCTCCAGCTTCTCCGACATCGGAACACCGTACCGCGAGCAAATCGACCCGCTGTACTACATCAAGTACGGCCCGTTCGTGCTGGCCACCGTCCGCCCCGAGACCAAGTTCGGCGACACCGCCATCGCCGTCAATCCCAAGGATGAGCGCTACCAGCACCTGGTGGGCCAAACCATCGACGCCGAGGACCTGAGCGGCCCCATCAAGCTCAAGGTCATCGCCGACGATCACATCGACCCCGCTTTTGGCACCGGCGCCATGAAAGTCACCCCCGCCCACGATCCCAACGACTGGGAGATCGGCCAGCGCCACCATCTGGAAGTCAAGCAAGTCATCGGCACCGACGGCCGCCTCACCGACCTCGCTGGCAAATACGCCGGCATGCCCGTCGAAGAAGCCCGCACCCAAGTCGCTCACGATCTGGAAGCCCGTGGCCTCATCGACCACATCGAAATGGACTACACTCACAACATCGCCTATCACGACCGCTGTGGCACCATCATCGAGCCGCTGGTCATTGAGCAATGGTGGCTCCGCGTCGACGAGCTCAAGCAGCCGGCTATCAAGGCTATCAAATCTGGCGCCATCACCTTCACGCCCGCCAATTTCAGCCAAATCGCCATCGACTGGCTCGAAAATCTGCATGACTGGAACATCAGCCGCCAAAACTGGTGGGGTATCCGCGTGCCCATCTACTACAATCTGGGCAGTCCCCAGTCCACCAAGCCCTACATCATCTCAGCCGACGAGCAAGACGCTATCAAGGAATTTGGCAAAGGCCACTACGAGGCCGAAACCGACAACTTCGACACTTGGTTCAGCTCCGGCCAGTGGCCCTTTGCCACGCTCATGAACACGCAACCCGGCGACTTCAAAACCTTCTACCCCACCAGCGTCATGGCCACCGCCCGCGAAATCCTCTTCCTCTGGGTCACCCGCATGATCATGTTTGGCCTCTTCAAAACCGGCCAGGTGCCGTTCAAGCACGTCTACCTCTGGGGCCTCATCACCGACGAGCACGGCAAGAAAATGTCCAAATCCAAGGGTAATGTCATCAATCCCCTCACCGTCACCGCCAAATACGGCACCGACGCCCTGCGCTTAGCCCTCACCATCGGCATCTCCGCCGGCAATCGCGGCGCCATCAGTGAGCGCAAGATCGAAGGCTACCGCAACTTCTGCAACAAGCTCTGGAACGTCGCCCGCTTCATCCTCGGGCAGCTCCCAGATGGCTACTCCCCCGCCCGCCCCGTGCCCGAGTCCCCTGCCGACGCCTGGATTCTCAACCGACTCAATGACGCCGTGCGCCAGGTCACCCAGGCCATCGAAGACTACCGCTTTTCCGAGGCCGGCCAGTTAGTATACTCCCTACTTTGGGACGACTTTGCTGATTGGTACATTGAAGCCTCCAAGGTGGAACAAAACACGAACATACTTTACCACGCCCTCTCCACCATCCTCACCCTAGCCCACCCCTTTGCCCCCTTCGTCACCGAGGCCATTTGGGGCGAAATGCCCGGCCATCACGGCCAGCTCATCACCGAGCCGTGGCCTCAAGCCGTCACCCCGCCGGCCGCCCTCACCAAATCCGCCGCCATCTTCGACCAGAGCAGGGAAGTAGTAATGGCCGCCCGCTCGCTCATGGCCGAGGAGCAGCTCACTCGCCCCACCCTCCTCACCACCAGTCCCGAGCTAGCCCGCCAAGCCGACTACCTCAAGTCTCTCGGCCGCCTTGGCGCCGTCGAGCTAGTCAAAGAGGGTAGGGGACTGTACCTGGGAGTCAGTACCCCAGCCTGGATTCAGGCCACCACCGAGCAAGTCGCCGCTCGCCGGCATCGCCTCCAGACCCAATTAGCCGACAAGCAGACCTACCTGACCTCACTCACTGCCAAGCTATCTAATGTTGGCTATGTCCAAAACGCCCCCGCCGAAGTGGTCGCCGAGACCAAGCAGCGCGCCGAGGACACCCAGACCCTGATCACCAAGCTCACTGAGCAGCTAGCCGCCCTCGACCAATAGGCCAGTAGCCCCACCCACGTGCTACTATTCGTACTAATGGGTGAGCAACCACCAATCGCCATCAACCACGCCGCTCCGTGGCTCATTACCGGCATCTCTCTGCTCGCCGCGGCCTTTCTCTTCACGGCCTCATGGCCATCTCTCAGGCTGGCCAATCAGCGCACCGCCGCCCGGCTCGTCCAGGACGGCCGCCAGGCGCAAGGGCACGCAGCCGAGCTGGACTTTATGCTGGCTCGCGCCCTCGACCCCCACAATCAGACCGCTGCCACCGAGCATGCCCGGCTCAAATTAGCCGCTGGCCAGACCGCCAGCGCCTTGCGCACCCTCGACGCGGCAGGGCAGGGGACTGAGGCTACCCGGCTCCGGCTTCGCGCCCAGCTGGATCTGGGTCAAACCACCAGCGCCGCCGCTAGCGCCGGTCAGCTGCTCAGTCAGTCGACAGACCCCGCCGACCAGGTCCTTGCCGCCCTCGCCTTCAACGCCGCCGGTCGCGGACAAGACCTCAGCCTACTCATTAGCCATGTCAGCTCACCAGAAGTCCTCCAGCGCATTCAACGCACCTCCACCAGTCAACTAGGCCTCGGCGTCGAGCTATACGCCACAGGGCTTCTACAGGTCTCACAGGAAGTTCTCGTGAAACTGGCCGACTCAAACATCCGAGACTTGATCCTCGGGCAGATAACTTTGGCTCAGCATAGCCAAAAGTCCTATGTCGATGCACGTGGCTACTTCCAGACAGTCCTCGACGACAACCCAGCCAACCTAGAAGCTCGCCGGGGCCTCATCGCCAGCCTTCGCGGGTTGGGGGACAATGCCGCCGCCGCTCGCCAGACGCAGTTGCTTGAGCAGCTTCAAGCGGGCACGCCGTAAAAAAAATTCGGCGGCAGCTCAAACGCCCATCCGCTCGGCACATTTCGAGGCAGCTCAACCGCCAACCCAATTGCTTCACGAGCATCAATCGATACCAATTAATGGTGCATTATGAAACCCACACAAACTCCGAAGCATTTTGTCAATCTGTTGGCCGGCTCAAAACCGCGTTTGTTTATCAACAATTGTTCATAACTCTTTCCACAAAATATCCCCCGGTGCCGTAGCACCGGGGGCGTTGCTTGTTCGATCCGGCAAGCGGCCGGAGGATCAGCGCGTCACCGTGCCGACCTCCACCAGCCACACCGTCTCCGGCCCGGACTTCGCGTCCTCCGCCGGCCAGGTGCTGTTCGTGACGGCCTCGAGGCCCACCGACAGCCGCTCATGCGGGTTGTCCATGGTGTAGGTCACGGCATCGCCGGACTCGTCGATGGCTTCCACGTGCACCCGCGCCTGCCTGTCAGTCAGCAGCAGCTGACTGTCGGCCGACACCAGTGCCGCCGGACGCACGGCCACGATGAGCCGTTCGCTGGCCAGGTTCTGGCGCAGGTCGGCCAGGGTGACCGAGCGCAGCAGCGTGCCGTCGTTGAGCTCGACCATCAGGCCGCTGTAGAAGACGGTTCGTCCCATGCTCAGCAGAGCCGAGAGCGAGCTGTACTTCACATCGTCCCGCGACGGCAGCTTGCCAGCCGCCACCAGGTCGGCGATCGAATCTGTGGTACTCATGACACTCCTTCAGGGGAGAGCGGGCGCAGACGCGCCCTGGTTGTCAGTTGAGCGATATCATAGCATCATCGCAATAAAAAAGCAACCATCATTGGTTGCAAATCATCTGGCGGAGAGGGTGGGATTCGAACCCACGAGAGCCTTGCGACCCTACCGCATTTCGAGTGCGGCGCACTAGACCAACTATGCGACCTCTCCATACATGCCGGAAACGTATCCTAGGTTATCACAATCTCAGGCCACATTGAAGCCAAATAAGAAACGGCCACGAGCTCCAATGTGGAGTCCGTGGCCGGGCGCTTCAGTCGGACGTCGTCCGCGGCTGGATGGGGAACACCCAGACGGCGAAGCTATAGGGCGGCTTCGCGTCAGTCATGGCCTGTCGGCCAGCCAGGCGAGCCAGATCGGCCGCCTTGTCACCGACGCAGTACGCCACCAGCCTGCCGTCACGGCTTTCAACCCGCACCCACTGGAACAGGCCGTCAACCATGTAGAAATCCTCGACGCTGAAGCCCATGGGCAGAGCCACCTCGGTCACCCCAGGCTGCTCGCGCATGAAGCGACGGAACCGCAGCTCGTAGTTCATGCCGTTGACGCGGTCCTTCAGGCCGATCCGGCCAGTCAGCCCCTGCGCCAGAACATAGAACACGATGGCGGCTACGATCGCGGCCCCTGCGGCGATGTACCATGGCTGCGGACTTCCGAGATTGTTACCCTTCATGATCGACCCAACGGTGAACACCGCCAGGGCGCCCCAGGCACAAACCCGGAAGATCCACGTATACCAGGTCGCCCTGGTGCGCATGGCCTTCGACGGCGGCTCGAATGGATTCTTCGGCTGCACCGGCGTCTCGGTGACCTCCTGTGCGGCGTCATTCTCTTCGCCAGACATGCACTCCTCACTTTCTGATTGGGTAGTTTGGATGATGCTGGTCCAACACACTCTACCACAAAACATGCCAAATATCAATATTACCAAGGTCACTGTTGCATAAAAGTAGCCACGGGCTCCAATGCGGAGTCCGTGGCTCTGAGTTACTTCAGGCCGCGACCTGGCTCGGTTCGGGCAGGTGTTGCACGACGGTAAAGCCATAGGGCGGCTTCTCGTCCCTCAGCACCTCCCCGGCCACCTGCTCGGCCAGCTCGGCCGACGCAGTGCCCGTAGTGTGAACGGTCAGGCGGCCTTCGTCGGTCGTCACCGTCATGAACTGAGCGTCGCCTTCGGTTTGCACTCGGTAGACGACGAACTCGCCGAACACCTGAGGCAGTGGGAACCGCATGACGCTCACGCCCGGCTGCTCCAGCAGCCGTTCGTAGAATCGGCGCTTCAGATCCGCGCCGACTCGCTCGTCCATCCCTTCAATCCGGAACCGAAGGCGCCGAGAAGCGATGAAGCACGCGACTGCGATCAGGATGAGCACCAGGAACGGCGCCACCCACAGCCATGGGTTGCCGTTGTGGCTCTCCACCTGTCCGTTACCCACGACCCCACCGATCGTGCCGATCAGCCCCAGCCACATGTAGGATCGCATGAGCCACTTGGCCCAGGTGCGCTGGCTCTGAGTCGGTCGAGGCAGATTCGTTACTCCAGACATGCACTCCTCACTTTCTTTGAGTTGGTGGTGCGAATGAATGCTGGTTCGCCCACAATACCACAAAAAAGCCAAAATATCAATCACTCTCCCTGGCACTCTCCACCCAGCTCTTCCCTGAATACCTCAAACGTGCTATAGTTCCTACGTCCTATGCGCTTGTAGCTCAGTGGATTAGAGCATCAGCTTGCGGTGCTGAGGGTCGCAGGTTCGAGTCCTGCCAAGCGCACCAGCCATTATCCTTATCTAAAAAGCCACCTATCACTAGGTGGCTTTTTAGATCCGTCATCTGCTCTAGAATCGCAGGTATCCGCTCAGCCGCTCGACAAAGTCTGGCTTGCGGTCAGCCCGCGGCAAATGCTGCGCCAAGTGGCCCACAATCGCCTCAAAATCCTCGTCGCCAAACAGCACCGACAGCCGCGGCATAAACCGCTGCCTGGGCTCCAGGTCGATCGTGTGCCAGTTCTCATCGCTAATCACCCCAAACGACCGGAAGTTGCTGTACGGATAGTGCTTATCCTCAATGATTAGCGAAGTGTGGGTCAGCTCATACGACATCACGCGCGGTGGCCGCCGGGCATACACCGCGATCGCTGCTCCCATCACCACAAACACGCCCATGCTCAGCCACAGGTGGAAAATAAACGCTATCAGCAATAGCCCCACCACAATTCCGGCCAGCCCCAGGTACCAGCCCGGACCTTTCTGGTGGTGTACATACTCCGACGCCTGCCACTTTAGCTCTACCGCATCAGGCTCGGGAGCCGGCTCCTCGGCCGCCTCCTCGGGCATCGCCTCGGGCGCCGCACTGGCCTGAGCCGCCGCCTCGGTCTCGGCCGCTTCCTGAGCAGGCGCGGGCGCCGGCTGTTGCTCGTCCGTCTTAGGCTCTTCTGGCTGCTGGTCCATATGCTCTCCCTGTTGGCCTCATTATTGCTCAAGCCCGGCCAAAAGTACACCGCTTGTGCTCGGGGCGGATAATTCCTTGGCGGAGAGGGTGGGATTCGAACCCACGAAGCGTTAGCTCGCCGGTTTTCAAGACCGGTGCCTTCAACCACTCGGCCACCTCTCCAGGTGCCTCGGCTTGCTCAATTGTACATCACGCTATTCATGAGTTGGGCCCCCGGCTAAATCAGCCAAGGGGCCCAGAGTCCGGCTATTCAGCCTGGCGGCGCAGATCATCCATGACCTTCTGCAGCGACTTGCGCCGCCGCCAAGGCTGCCAGCTCGGATGCGACCGCCAGATGCGACGCAGCCGGTCGTACGGCAGCTCCGGCGGCGGTGGCGGGATGGTTCTCCACTGCCACGTCACCTCCGGGTTCGGCCGCTTGTACCAGACCGCCAGCCAGATCCCGTAGATGAGGCCGGCCATGGCCGTCAGCAGGAAGCCACTGGTCACGATCACCAGCACCAGGTCCACGAACCAGGGAATTCCCCAGGCTTCGAGTCCCACCGAGATGAATACCATGGCAGTAGCCGGCAGGACCATCGACAGCATCCAGAATGCCCGGTTGCTGTGCTGATTCTCCCGCTCGTACCAGTACTCTCCGGCTGCCGGGTCGTAGGTCTCGGACTCTTCCGGTTCGAACGTCATCACTCCCTCGATTCTGTAGTCGGGTGTAGCTCGGATGACCGGCCAATAATACCATATATTAATACAAAAAGAAAGAGGCCTGCATTGCCGCGGTCTCCTTCTTACACAATAATTCCTGGCGGAGAGGGAGAGATTCGAACTCTCGCGAGAGCTTACGCCCCCCTACAGGTTTAGCAAACCCGCCCCTTCAGCCACTTGGGTACCTCTCCGTA
>CAZDGK010000039.1:0-10538 GCA_964505035.1 uncultured Candidatus Saccharimonadales bacterium | reverse complement strand
GCCACGCAGAACGTCAGGTCTTCCTGCACGGTCGCGGTCACCGACAGCGTCTGCACCACGTCTACCGCCAGACCACCATTGTCGATGTTTGATCCCGCACCTACCGTACAGGTCGTGTCATTACACACGATAATGCGCACATAGTATTCCACCGATGTGGCGGTCGTCGGGTTGGTAAAACCGGTCAGCTTAAAGCGCACCAAGTCGCTAGCCGCAATCGTGTTGCCGGTAGCGTTCGTGCACAGTACATCTGTGGTACCGCTAGTGGCGCAGGAGTACGAGTTGGTAAACGCACCACCATTGACAGTTTGTACCGAGATACCAGTACCACGCACAAACGTACCACCAATAGCTGTACAGCTGGTGTTATAGAGCGGGCTGTTGCTGCAGAACTGGAACCGGATCCCCTTAAAGCCGTTCGATGACAGCGCACTGGCCGCCGTATATCTCACATCATACGACACGCTCGATGCGTTTGACGACGAATCGCTCAGGGTCGCACTGCGGGCCGTCACCTGACCAGCATTCACGACCCCCGGTACAATCAACGACAGACCTAAGGCCACCAACCCCGTCCAGGTGCCTAGCTTTCTCAACAATCTGTTGTAGTGGGCTTGAAGAATCTCGCGCCGACTATTCATGTATGTCCTTATCTAAAAGTTTATTTAGGCCTGGCCTACTTAGAACCAAGTTACCATAAGCGTTATTGAAGCGTCAACAGTTCTGACAGCTCAGTATGTTCCCGTCGCCACAATTGCCAAGTTTCCGCTGTAGACACCGGCCGGACTCGTATTACTAGCGTTGCCGATAAACGTAACGGTGTAGTCCGTCTCGCCCGAGCTCTTGGGCCCGCTCGCCACTGTCTCGCCCGACACAAACCGGAACCGCCCATCCACTGTGTAGGGCCGGTTAGTGCCATAGGTGCCCGTAGCCCCATCGCCAGCCACGCCAAAGCTAAACACGCTGCTAGGCACCTGCACCGGGTCAGTTCCCACAGTGCTCGGGCTGGTGTTGTGCACCAGATTCAGCCCGAATTGCTCACTGCCTGCCACCGACGCGTCACCATACGACGTAGTCGTCATTGGCGCCAGCTGATGGCCGGAGTAGGTAGGTGGCGTGCCCACAATCGTCACCACGTAGCCATATGAGGTATAGTCCTTCACCGAAAACGTCGCTGTCGCCGTCTTGGCCGCCCCAGTCGACAAAATACCGAGATCCGCCAAGCTCGTATTGACCACCTCCGTCAGCACCGGTGCCTGAGTCGTATTAAAGCCGCCATTGGTCTGGTAATTCGCCGAGCTGCCATTACCCGCAAACGTGTCTCCCAGCGTGCTACCGCCATCGCCACCACCAGGCGTAAAGGTATAGTTGGTCGAAGCGCCGCCCAGTCCGCCAGACCCACCCAGCTCCGTCTCATTAATCATGTAGCTCGAGCTCGTCGACGGCGCGTCCGCCAAGGCCTGGTAGCCGGGCCAACTACCCAGCGCTACAACCACCCCCACAATTAACCTGATTCGCCACCCTCTCATTCCTTATATATTGCCGCAACCCCCTCCGAAGCGCAATGCGGTTGTGCTATAGTGAGGCTATTATGCCACCCACAACACCGCCGGCCACCCCGTCCGGCGCTGCCCCCACCCCGCCCAAGGCACCCGAGAAAAAGACCGGCAGCTGGATCGTCATCAACCGCCGTGCCAACTCCGTGGCCAATGTCATCGCCCTGCTCGTGGCCGTCCTGGTGCTCGGCGGCGCCGTCGGCTTTGTCGTCGAGCTGTACCGCCATCCCGCCACCACCAGCAAACCCACGGTCGAGACCCTCTCGCCCGACGATATCCGCAAGCTCACCGACATCGGCACCAGCCTCGGCAACTCCAACCAAGTCCTCAATATTGGCGCCAACTCCGTCTTCCATAGCAATGTCGACGTCGGCGGCGACCTCAGCGTCGGTGGTCACTTCAATGCCAATGGCCCAGTCACCCTCAGCCAGCTCAACATCACCGGCACCACCGCCCTCACTGGTCTCAACGTCGGCTCCAACCTCATCGTCGGTGGCGACACCACCCTGCAAAAGAGCTTGACCGTTGCCCAGCTCGCCACCCTCAATGGCGGCCTCACCGTCAATGGCTCCGCCACCATCAAGTCACTCAACGCCGGCTCCATCGCCGTCCAAAGCATCTCCATCGCCGGGCCATTGACCATCGGCCACCTCATCACCCAGGGCGTCACCCCCACAGCCTCCGCCGGCACTGCCGTCGGGCCGGGCGGCACCGTCTCCATCAGCGGCGATGACACCGCCGGCACCGTCAACATCAACTCCAGCTCCAGCCCCACGACCGGCATTCTCATGACTGTCGTGTTCCGCGCGGCCTATTCGTCCACCGCCCGCGTCATTATCTCGCCCATCACCGCCGCTGCCGCCAGCACCCCCACCTACGTCACCCGTACCGCCACCGGCTTCCAGCTGCACTCCGACGTCTCCACGCCGGCCAGCTCCACGCTATCCTTCGACTACATCGTCGTCCAATAGCTCGCCACCGCTGGCTACGGCGCGGTGTCGAGAATGCAGCCGTTGGCCGGTGTGGAGTTGCACGAGCTATTCGTAAATGACGCGCCATGCCGCAGTCGCCGTGACGGGTTGGAGTGGTAGAAGATCGTGAAGTCAGTCACGTTGCTCGATACCGAGTCCGGAAACGTACCGTTATTGGAGTCATCCAGCGCCAGGAACGTGTAGTAGTTGAACGCGATACCGACATTTGTGCCAGTGGAATCCAGAGCAAAGATCAGGTAGTATGCACCAGCCACAGCTGGGTTAATGTTCTGGGCCGTACCCAGCACCGGGTCCGTCGTGCTCGCCGTCTGGATCGATGCCACGAAGTTGCCGGACCCGTTCAGCAGGAACTGCGATGGCGCCGTGTCCACCTGGGTGTCGAACAGCTTGGAGTAGTGACCGACCCGCGCATTCGCCCTCTGACCCACCCGCTCAACCACATTCGACACCGTCGTGCAGTTACCACTCGAAAACGCCGTGCAGCCGCCAAATATATACAGATAGCCATTCTGAAACACTGCGCCACCATTGGTATGCACCGAGGGCAGCGTGGTGGTCTTGTTCATATTTCCGAGCGTGTTATTGAGGTTGATCGGCATATACTCGATGTCGGTGTTGGTCGTCTCGTTGCCAATGAAATACGCATAGCCATTACCAGCCACCACCTGCTTGTTGCGCATCGCCCGGTCCTCGCGCATGGTATAGGCCCACGTCCCTAGCGCCCCAGTCGTGGTGTTTACCGCCGCATATTGCGTATCAGCCAGCGCGTTCGACCCATCATAGCCACCCACCAGGTACACAATGCCATTGTAGGCAAAGGCGCTGGCGTCCTTGCGGGCAGTCGTGAAGGTCGTGGTCGTACACCACACACTACTATTTACGCCACAGCTGTTCGGATCGCCCAGGCTGGCGTCCGGATTCACCCGCGTGTACAGCACCTCGTTTTTATTGGCGCCGCCGTTCACACCGCCCAGCACGTAGAGGTAGCCATTCGAGGACGTGGCCGCGAACCCATTGCGCCCATACGATGTCGGCAAATAGTCACCCGCCGTATCTGTCCAGGTCAGAGTGCCCGTCGAGTTGGGCGTTCCGCGCAGCACCGTCCGGTCCTCAGCCGTCCCACTAATACTGCCGCCTATCAGGTACAGCACGTTATTGTAAGTCAGCGCCGCCCCGTATGATCGGCCGGTCGTCAGTGCCGTATTGGCCGTCCACGTTCCCAATGTTCCATCCGGCCCAATTAGCGATGACTGCACGCTGGTAGTCCAGGTAGTACAGGCCCCAGATGTATAGGCCGTACAGCCACCCACGATATATAGGTAGTTATTCATCACCACATACTGCGCATCCGCCCGGGCCGTCGTAAACGTACCCGACGACGGGAACGATCCCTCCACCAGCCCAAATCCGCCATTGAGCGCCAGGCCTTTATCGGTCGTGGCCGTATAGGTGCTGCACGCCTGGCCGCTCGTACACCCGCCCACTGCGAAAATGTAGCCCTTGTAGGCCGCCGCGCCAAAGTTTTGCCGGCTCGTCACCAGTGTGTTGGCGCTCGTGTTCCACGACGAAATCGAGGCCGACGAGGTCCCCAATGTCGCCCAGATGATCGCATTAGTCGCCGTCGTACCCGTCATCCCGCCCAGCACATACAGCACACTGTCGCTGGCCACCACACTCAGGTAGCTACGCGCCGCCGGCAGCGCCGTATCAGTATTGATCGAAGCAATGTCACCGTTGCTGCTGATCGGCAGTCGCCACACCGTACTCTGCTTGGTGGCGGTACTATTCTCGCCGCCCACCACATACAAGTTGCTGCCATAGATGGCGCTCCCGTGCGCGTACCGCCCAGCCGACAACCCCTGCGTCGTGCTGGCCCAGGTTCCAATTGCCCCCGTGCTCTGATTGATCGGCGCGTATCTGATAGTGGTCGGGAAGTTCGTTCCATCAGTCCCGCCAATGATGTAGATATTGTTATCAAATAGCGCGCTGGTGTGCATCCGCCGGCCGTTCGTATCAAATGTACCCTGCGACGTCCACGCCCCCGTGTTCTCACCGCTGGTATTGAGCGTCGATGACAGACAATCGTTTTGGACCGTCCCAGTCGTCCCGCCGCACAGGTACAATCTACCATTATAGGCACTCAGGCTCGACCCATACCGCCCCGTGCCCAGCGCCGTCATGTTGGTCGTATTCCAGGTGAGCGTCCCATCATCGCCGACCGACGCCTTCTCCACTACCGTCGAGAAGGTCGCACATGTCGCCCCCGTACAGCCACCAATACTATAAATGAAGCCGTTGTAGGTCGTCACAGCATTGCCACCCCGCGCCGTTCCCAGGCTGCCGGTCGCTGCCGGCGGCTGGACATTGCCTGGCGTGACCGTGATCTGCACATACTGCACATCACTCTGTGCCGCGTTGCAGTTACCACTACCACCGGCCTCACCCGTGCAGCCGCCCACACTATACAAATACCCATTCACCGATGCCGTACCCATCATGGTCCGCGCGGTCGTAAAGCTCGTCGACGTCGCCCAGGCCCCCACAGTCCCATCAGCAAACACCGGCGCATACACACTCGTCGCCAAAAATCCCGAACAAGCCGTGCCGGAAGTACACCCGCCATACACATACAGGTACCCGCGCTCCACCGCCATACCATGGTTGCGCCGGGCCGCCGGCAGCGCCGTGATGTTGGTCGTCGTCCACGTGCCCAGTGTGCCATCCGTGTTGATCGACACCGCCTGCACGTCGCTGGCCACCGAGCCGGTCCAGCCACCAGATAGATAAATGTAGCCGTTATACACCGTCGCGGCGTGCCGGTCCCGTGCTGTCGTAAACGACGACACGTTTGACCAGGCACCATTCAGGCCATTAGCCTTGATCACCGATTTCTCCACCGTGTTGCGCAATCCAACATCACCCTTGGTCGTCTGCCCGCCGATCGCGTAGATCACGCCTTTGTACACGACCGCCGCGAAGTACGCCCGGCTCACCGACATAGCCGTACCCGTCGACCAGGTCCCGGTAATGTCGCCATTTGATTGCACCGCGTTATACTCCACCGTGGCAAACTGCGTGTTACCATTGCTGTTCTCACCACCCAGCACATAGATGAAGCCGTTCCAGCCCACCATGGCACCGGCCGTGCGACCCGTACCAAAGGTCGTGGTGGTCGCCGCCCACGTACCGAGCGTTCCATCGGAGTTGATCGCCGCAAAGTATGTCACGGCACTAGCGCCGTTACCACCACCGGCTGCGTACAGGAAGCCATTGTACGCCGTTATACTAAAGGCAAACCCAGCCGCTGGCAGCGCCGAGGTCGTCGCCCACGTACCCAGCTCGCCACCGGTAATCGCCGCCCGGCCAATCTGGTCGGCCGTCGTCGTATTAATGTTGTCCTCAATGGCGCCCAATCCGAACTCCGAGGTCGAGGTGATCACGAAGGTCGGGTCAATGCTCAGCGGGTAGCTCGCCTTGGCTAGCCCGTTCACAATCACGCTCAGGCGCTTCCCATCCAGCTCAAACCGCGCCTTTACCTGGTTCGACCCGCCTTGCGATTGCCGCACGATTGGCGCCGGAATCTCAAACATCAGGTACGTCTTCTCGGCCCTCGCCCGCGCCTTCTCCACACTCTGCCGGTCGGCCTCAGTACTAAAGGAAATGTTGCCATACAGTGTCGGGTCACCCGAGTAGAACCCCACCCCGCCGCCCGGCATCACCCGGGCCACCAGCCCGTTGGGTACATCCAGTTCATAGTCCAGCTGTACACGGTCGCCCACCGGGCGGCCGAGCACCACATCTTCCTTGACACCGTTTGCCTTGGGTGTCAGCGACAGCACTCCAGACGAATCCGCCAGCGGGTAAAGCACCCGCCCTGCCTCAATCCGCCCGTCCATCGTGCCAAACTGCGGCCGCATCGTCACTGACACCTCATGTGCCGTATCGCTCACGGTAATGCCTTGCCGCGCATCAACCGGCATCTTGGCGCTGTAGAGGTTCTTGGTCTTTTTGTCGCCACCACCCACCATGCCCAGCATGTTGTCGCCTTCCAGCGCTATGGCCGAATCACGGTTGAAGTAATTAATCCGCTTGTCATGGTCATACTCCAGCTTGCCCGACAGCGTCTTGCTTACCGGCGCCATCACCGCCGTTTGGTCCGCCGCTAGCCGGTAGCGCGCCTCGTCCGCCAAATATTGCAGGATGGGAACCATGACGCCAGCCACAATCACGCCAATCGCCACCGCGTGCAGTGGCTTGCGTACATCAATCTGACTGGCCTTGCGCCAGACTACACCAAACCACCGCCTGGCCATTTTTTGCCAGCCGGACCGGAGCATGTAGTCGACCACAACCTTAGCTGTGCGTCTGTCCGCCATCACAACTCCTTAACCACAAGCATAATACGCGGGGCTCTCAGATTCAATCGTGCCGGCCTAATGCGCATGCATCGAGGCCAACAGCTGCGCCCACACGCCGTAGCGCACCGCCCGGTTGGCCCGGCCAAACATCAGGATATTATCCGTCGCATAGATCACCGTATCCGCGCTCGTCGACGATGGCGCCCCGTTCTCGAGCGTCGGCAGGAAATAGATCTTCCCTGGCCCCGCATCCTGGCTCCGCACCGCCTTGCTGTCATTAATAAAGGCGTTAAATTTGTCCGAACCCCGTGGCGCCAGCTCGCCCGGCATCGCCTGCTGACTAATCGTCACTTCCACCTGGGCATAGGTCAGCTTCACCAAATACTTTACCACCCCATGGGCGTCGTCATACGCCGTGCTTTTGTCATCAAACAGCCAGCTGGCATCCTTGCCGGGTATCAGATAGCCAAAACTAGCGTTATTGATCGTAGTAACCTCGCCCAGCTTGTTGGCCGCGGTCGGCGACGGCTTGCTAGTTGCCGTCTTGACCACCTCCGGCACCGCCGTCCACAGGCCGCGCACTATCACCACCAAGCCCACCACAAACACTCCAGCCACCACTCCCACCGCCGCCAGCTTCCACGGACTTCTCGGCAGCCGCTTCACTACTTGCCCGTCATGGTAAAGCTAATGTTCGAAGCAAATACCTGCGCACTGCTGTTGGCCGACATATCCACCCGGAAGGTGATCACGTCACCCGCCACGAAGCCACAACCCGTCTCGTTACCTGTCAGCGACACCGTTTGCCAGGTGTTGGCACTACTGGTGATAGTCGTCGTGCTACCACACTGCGTCCCAGTGTTACCCCACACGCTCAGCTTGACTGAACCATTCGTCGTGTTGGTAGTACGCGCCGTCATCTGGATGGTGTTATCGTCCACGAAGCCATTAAACGTCGGTGGCAGCTGGTACTTGGCGTAGATGCTGTATTGCTGAGCCGTCGCCTGGGTCGAGGTCCACTGGTAGTAGTTGAATTCCTCAGTCGCCGCACACACGGTGGTATTTAGACTAAACCGGCTGGTGCCCGAGCAGAGGCTGGCGGTCATCGTACCGTTGTTGTTGGTCACGCCCGGCGGCGGCGCGATCACCGCGTTGCCGTACTCAGCAATAAATGTCACGTTGTTGTTTGGCGCCGCACCACACGAGCCCCAACCGTCAGACTCGTAGCACTGGATGCGGCCGGCCGTGGTGTCGTAGTACATCGAGCCCAGCAGCGCCGTATTGCCAGTACCAGTAAATGGCTTACTCGCATAAGTGTCGAGCGTCAGCAGCGTCAGACCCTGGCCATTAATACCACCCACCTGCACATCGGCCACATTCTGAGTACCCGTCGTCTGAGCAATGATCGCCAAGCTATCAATAAACAGGTTACGGTTGACCGAGTCAGCCTGGCGAATAGCCAGGAAAGCCGTCGTGTTGCCGGCCGTGCTGGTTGTCGTCAGCGAACAGGCGTACTTAATAAACTGCGAGGTGCTGATCGCTGGCGCCGTCATGCTCGAGCAAGTCGCATCTAGAGTCGGCGTGTTGTTCCGGTAGTATTCAACCACCAGGTTGGAGTTCGTTAGGCTCGAGCTAACCTTAATCGAGAAGCTGACGTTATAGACTGTACTGGTGGCTAGCGCCGCGCCCAGGGCATTACGCACCCCACCCGTACCCGCACTACCAATCGCCACTTTAATGCCAGCCGCGCCCGCCGCGTATTCGCCCGAGGTCGTGTCTTGGGTGATGGTCGGGCTAGCCGTACCATTGTGCGCCGACCAGCTAGTGGGCGGCGTCCCGCCCGTCTCGCCACCGCTGTTTTGGGCCAGGTTAGTACTATTGGCAGTATTGGTCGTGTCTACCGTCAGCGTCTGGGCTCCCAGGCTGTTACCCACCTGGAAGAGGTTAGCATTGTCAAAGCCGACGCCGGCCTGCACGAGGATATTCTTAGTTGAGCTCGTCGTCACAATCGAGGCCGGCGAGCTGGTCGTGGCATTATATACCTGCTGCAGCGAGTTGGCCGCCACACCAGCCGTCCAGTTCGTGCCAGTCCACACCAGTGTCGCCGTGTCGCCCGCCGACACGGTAAAGCTCGGCATGCTTGTCGATGTCAGGGTAAACGAGGCTGAACCAGTACCGGCCACAATGTACAGCAAGTGACCAGCCGCCGTGTTACCCGGTGATGGAATGTTTACTATACCCCCAGTAAACGCTCCCGCCATAGTAATAATGAGCGTACCAAAGCCATCAACGTTCGCCTGGAGCGTCGTCGTCTCCGCGCCAGCCGCCGGGAATGACTGGTTGTTGGCAGTCTGGGTGAAGGTCTGGCTCACCGACGTCAGTACCGGCGAGTCAATGTACACCACTCCGGGCACCCCAGCCGAGCCGGCCCCACCACCTGCATTGCCAGCAGTCAGCCGGACATTACCACCATTGCCGTTGGCATGGCCCGATGTAGCATTACCGCCGGCACCAGCAATCACCTGGACGTCACTGGCATTGCCACCGTTGCCAGTCCCAGAGTTGGCACCACCAGCCCCACCCTGGATAGTCAGCGCACCGCCAACCCCAGCGTTCGTCGCCCCCGAGCTAGCCGCACCCGCGGCCGACTGAACCGTCAGCAACCCAGAAGTCCCGGTGCCAGTGGCCGAGCCAGAGGTGATCGTCAGGGCGCCACCGGCATTGTTGCTCGAGCCAACCGCGCTACCCGCCGTCAGGTTGAGCGCGCCGCCGTCACCGGAAGTCGCACCACCCGAACCGGCCTTCAGCGTCAGCGAGTTGCCGGTCGACGTCGCCCCCACGCTCGCCACCGTGATGTCCGTCGTCTGGTTGCCCGCCAATGTCACCACCCCAACACTGCTCACTGCAAAGTTCGATGACGTAATCGCCAGCGTATTGCTCGAGCCCACTGTCCAGGTCGAGTTAGCCGCCCCGGTCAGGTTGAGCGCTGCCGCTGCCGTCACCGCCAAGTTCCCGGCCGCCGTGCTCCAGGTAGCCGCCGCCGCACTGGTAATCGTCAGCGCTCCGGCGCTAGTCGTAAACGACGACGCCCCATTGGCCGTCAGTGCCACTGTCCCAGCCGACTGCGACAAGTTACCCGTAAATGTCCCGCCCTGCGCCGTCAGGTTGCCACTCACATCAACCTTGGCGATCGGCGTTGTGCTACCCGATGGCTGGAATTGCAGCAAGTCACCCGTCTGCGTGCCACCCGCCTTGATAATCGCCGTCGCCGCGCTGGTCGATACACCGCCCGCAATATTGCTCTGGATCTGGAAGTTAGCCGCCTGATTGGTGCCGGTCTGGTTCAAAATACCGCTCGCGTCCGCCCCAGCAAATGTCCAGGAGTCCGCCCCGTTGGTATGCGACCACACCATCGTAGCCGTCGACCCGGCATTGAGAATGGTTGAGCCAAGCGTCAGCGACACCGTCCCAATGTTCGACACGTAGATAATCTTGCCATACACCGTGGTCGGATTGGTCGGCGCCTGGATCGACACAGTAATGCTCGTATTGGTCTGCGGGATCGAGATGTAGGTGTAGGCGTCCACGTTCGCAGTCGTAATGTTGCCATTAGAGCTAAAGTTGCTCAGGCG
>CAZDGK010000038.1:0-10609 GCA_964505035.1 uncultured Candidatus Saccharimonadales bacterium | reverse complement strand
GGATTTGCTCGCTGGCAAACAGCACACCATTGGCCTTGCCGAGGTCGATGTAGGTAATGTTGCCCTCGACGCGCTGGACGGTGCCGTTGAGCACCACGCCTTCCTTGTCCTTGTACTCGGTAAAGACGATCTCGCGCTCGGCTTCGCGCAGGCGCTGGATGATGACCTGCTTGGCGGTCTGGGCGGCCACGCGGCCAAAGTCCTCGGGGAAGACCTCCATCTCGACCATGTAGGGCTCAACGCCCGGCTCTAGGACCTCGCCGGTCTCTTCGTCGACCACGTCCTCTTTGACGTCGCGGACTTCGGCCTTTTTGTCGAGCTTCTTGGCGTCGGCCAGGTGGATCTGCAAGTGGTCATTGGTGATCTCGGCGTCATCGGCGACGACAGCCTTGCTCACAAAAATGCGCACGTCGCCAGACTCCTGGTCGAGTACGGCCCGGGCTTCCTGGTCCTTGTCTGAGTAGTCTTTCTTGTAAGCGGCCGCCAGGGCAGCCTCAACCGTCTCGATGATGATCTCGCGGGGGAGGTTTTTCTCCTCGGCGATGACATTGATAGCGGCTAAAAAGTTGGTTTGCATTCGGCAACTCCTATTCAATTGTTATTTAGTTGTTATTCAATTGTCGTAAAAATATCGGCTGCGAGAGGCCGATTGACGCGAGTATTATAGCCGATTTGGCAGGAATGGGCAAGGTACGGCTGACCAAAAAAGATGCCCGCCCGAAATCTTCGGGCGGGCAGGTGGCCCTAAGCGGGAACCTTCAGGGGGTTGTACCCACGTAGTCCAGAGAACACCGTATTTAGTACGGGGAACATCTCCTCTAGCGACACCGCATTGCGCGCATCCTGCGCGAAACTGCGGCTGGTATCGAGATGGCTGTGGACGACTACGACGTCCTTGCGACCGTAGCCAGCGGGAGTGTCGTCGCCGTGAACTTCGTCGGCCCATGCAAAGGCCTTCCAGTCACTGGTGACGACAACCGCGGTGTCCCAAGCCTGTCGGGAGGTGTGCATCTGTTCCCTGATGACCTCATCCTCGTACCCCGGGGTGCCCGGTGGTGGCATTGGATGATTGACCATCACAACTTGCTTGCTCAGGTGTCGACGCTCCAGGAGCGTCTCATCACCAGCGGGACGAACGGCGTTGGCGTAGGTGCCAAATACGTATACCTTCCGAACCTCAGTGAGCCCAAGGTTATCCCGCTCCTCTAGCCAGTCAAGAATTTGACTGAGCGTGATGAGCGGTGCGCCGGCGTTCCGGTAGGTGGCAAGGGTTAGGCGCAGATTGTCTAGGTCGACAAACACCGCGCCGCGGTTCTGGGAGCCCCAGACTTTTCGTTTCCAGCTTCTCCGCGGCACGAGCGCCTCACCTCCTCTCTCGGTTCGCAAATCAATGAACTACTAAAGCCTATATTACTACAGGATGACTGATAATGCAAGGATTTAGTTATTAATGATTAGAAACAGTCTTGATTTTGCCAAGTTGTTTGGCAAGTTGCTCAGTGTCGGTAAGGAGGCGCTCAATCTCATCGAGGCCATCATTCCAGAACTGGCGGTTGGTGATGTCGATGCCCATCTGAGCAAAGATATCCTTGGGCGAGGCGGAGCGGCCGGCCGACAGGAAGGTCTCGACTTGGTCTAGGAAGGCGCGGTCGCGACGGGTGGCCGCCTGCATGGCCTTGGCGATGAGCAGGCCTGAGGCATAGGAGTAGACGTAGAAGAACGTGCGGATGTGACCCCAGTAGACCCACCAATTGGCCGAACCGGGCGACTGCAGGACGGCTGGGCCCATGTAGGCGGCCATGGCGGTCTGGAACAACTGGCCGATGTCGCCTGAGGACAGGTAGCCGCGCTCGCGGAAGGCGGCGTGCAGTGACTGCTCAAAACGATAACAGGCAACCTGGCGGAAGATTGAGCTAATGGCGTCATTGAGGCGAGTGAGGTTGAGGCCTAGCCGAACCTCATCGGAGACGCCGGCGGCGAGGCGGTCGAACACGAAGTCCTCGAGGTATTGCGAAGCGACCTCGGCGGTGGACAGGGGCGTGCCGAAACTCAGGGAGTTTTGGGCGGCGCGCATAAATTCGTCGTTGAGGGCGTGGCCGAGCTCGTGGGCCAGGGTGGTGACGTCGCGCAGGCGGTCGGTGTAGTTGAGCATCATGTAGGTGGGTGTGGACTTGGTGAAGTAGGCGCAGAAGGCGCCGCCGCGCTTGCCGGGGCGAGGGTAGACATCGATCTGGCGGCCGTCGAGCAAGTCCCGGAACATGGCGCCAAAGCGCGGGTTGAGCTGGGAGTAGACATCGTCGACGAGCGCCACGGCGTCGGGCCAGAGGTAGGTCTGGTCGACGGTGGCGATGTCGACGTTGCGCTCGTGATATTCGAGGTGGGGCAGGCCCAGCAGGTCGGCCTTGAGGCGGTAGAAGCGGTGGGCTAGGTCGTTGCGGGCCGAGACGGCCTCCAGCAGCTGGTCGACGGCGGCCGAGTCGATGTCGTCGGACAGGTGGCGGGAGGCGTCGGGGCGGGTGTAGCCACGCAGCTCATCGTCGACTTTCTTGTCGGCTAGGATGGCGTTGATTTCGGCTTCGGCAAGGGGTAAAGCGTCGGACAGGATGTCATTGAAAGCCAGGGCGGCGCCATCGCGAGTGGGCTTGTGCTCGTCGGAGATGAGGGTGCTGAGCTGCTCGAGGTTTTGCTTGGCTTTGGTGCCGTCGGCCAGGCTGACTTCGCGCTCCTGGATGGAGATAGCTTTGCTGGTGAGCTGCACCCACTTGGCGTGCGAGGTGTCGGCTTTGAGGTTCATGATGCGCTCTTCGGGCTCGGTGAGCAGGTGGCTGGCGGCAGCAAAGAGGTGCTCCAGGAAATGGCGGTAGGGCTCGAGCTCGGGGGCGGCCAGGAAGGCCTGCTGGTGCTCGGCGCCGACCTGAGCGAGACGCAGCTCAAAGAATTGGACCTGATTGAGCATGGCATTGCTAAAGTCGGTCGACTGTTGCACGCCAGCCTGGACGGCCGGGTCGGCCTGGTTTTGCTGCTCGCGTAGCCAGAAGTAAATGCCAGAGCGGCCGTCAGTACTGAGACCGGCCTGCCAGGCTTCGTAGTCGTCTAGGGCTTCGCGCAGGATGCTTACGCTGGTGAGGTAGTCATCACGGCTCTGCCATTTGGCCACAAACGCGTCGGTGGCGGCACGGGTAGCCTCGCGGTCGGCCTGGATGGCGGCGTCGGTAGCTTCGGGCAGCAGCGGCGACAGGTCCCATTCGAACTGGGAGTCGTCGTGAGGTGTCGGGTCGGAGGTGGCGCGTTTGGTCATGGTCATTAGTATAGCAAAAGAATGCGCCGCCCCAGTGGGGCGGCGCGACGCTGACTGTACCAGCACTAGGCGGTTGGGACCGCCTCTTCGACCGTTTTGAACTCGACCTTACGCGGTATGCCGCTGAGCCGGTACGCAATGACGTCGCTGAGGACCTGCCGAAGACTGAGGGGCCCATCCGGGGCGGCCGCGAACGGATCTGGGCCGGTCACCTCGATGACGACGATGTTCGTTTCGTCGACGGCGAAGGCAACCCTGCGGAAGAGCGAGCGGAGGTTGGCGAAGAGTTCGTCGATGCGCGGGTAGCTCCAGGACGGAGCCAGTAGCGTTATGGTAGCCTGGATTTTCATCGTGCACCCTTCAGTGTCGAGGCTTGACCAATGTGTTACATTATAGCATGAATAGTATTTTTGGCAAGATTTTGAACAGCCGACAGGAGAATGATAGGCGCCGCCCCTGGGGAAGGGGCGGCGCGGTGTAGCTAGGACGCGACGGGGACCGGACGGCGGCTGGTGGCGATGCCGGACAGGTCGTAGTGCAGACCCTCGAGCGCCTTGCCGACAACCCGCATGAGAATCTCAGTGGCGCCGCCCTGAACATCACTGGCCCGGCGCATATCGCCGCGGAGCGTGATGTCATGACCGGCCACTGAATGCTCGAGCGTGCCGAAGCAGTGGCTGTCGAGCTCGTCATACAGCCCCTGCAGCCGGTTGGCTTGAGCCTCCGGTGAATCCTGTAGCGTCAAAGTGGCCTCGAAGTACATTGGATACTCCCCTCGCAAAACTACTTGGCCTTAGTTGTATTACATTCCGCTTGCAGCAGATTTGCAAGAACTTTAGCTGATGGCCCCAGGGAGGTATTCGACGGTCGGGGCCTCGAGCGGACCGCTCAGGCTGATGACGTCGAGCTGATAGGGGCCGGAGTAATGTGAGGCCTGGGCCCAAGCCTGTGAGGCGCGTTGGAGCCGCTGAACCTTGGCCGGCGTGATGTGCTCGAAGCCGCTGCCCCAGTCAGTGCGACGCCGGTATTTGACCTCGACGATGTGGACGCCGGCTGGACTACGGGTGATGAGGTCGAGCTCGCACCAGCGATTGCGCCAATTGCGGGCTAGCACAGTGTGGCCGCGCGCCTGCAGGTAGCCCGCGGCGGCGGTTTCGGCGGTGCGGCCGCGGGCCGTTGGACTAGCGGGGTTAACTGGTGGCATGGAGGTCCTCGCGCAGATCGGCAGCGGCCTGGAGGGCCCGGAGGGGTGCGTAGCTGAGGCGGTGCTCGGCGCTGGGGCCGAGGCGGCGCAGGGCCGCGGCGTGGGCGGGTGTGCCGTAGCCCTTGTGCTGGCCAAAGCCGTAGCCACGATGCTGACTGGCTAGCTGCCGCAAGTGGCGGTCGCGAGCCACTTTGGCGACCACACTGGCGGCCGCGACCGGCGTGATCAGCGCGTCGGCCTTGACGAAGGTGCGGGCCGGCAACAGACCTTCGAGATAGTTGTGCTTGCCGTCGAGGATGACCAGATCAAAGGCCAGACCCAGGGCAGTTAGCGCCCGCTGGCCACTCTCGCGGACCGCCCAAGTCAGGCCGTGAGCGTCGACCTCGGCGGCCGCCACCCAGCCCAGGCCGACCGCCACTGCCTGCCGCCGGATGATGCGGTCGAGGCGCTGGCGCATAACCGGAGGCAGGAGCTTGGAGTCGGCTAGGCCGGCCAGCTGACGGCCAGCGGGCAGCACCACGGCGGCCGCCACCACCGGCCCAGCCCAGGCGCCGCGGCCCACCTCATCAACTCCAGCCACCACCTGGTCTTGCAGCCCAGCCAGCAGCTCCCAATTGGGCATTAGTTTTGCCATATGGCTGATTGTACGGTCTCAGGCGTGTTGGGGCAATTTGGGCCAGAAGGTTTTGCTAGCCTCGGTGGTAAGCCGGAGCTTCTGGGCAACGTCTTGGCGAAGCGAAGTTTGGGAAAACTTTCGGACTGGCTCCTGCTTGAGCAAGTAGTCTTCAAGGCCGAGATACACCTGGAGCAGCACGTCTTCATCGGCCGGCGTCAGGCCGGCACCAGGCTGCATCTGGGCCGTAATGGCGCGCAGGCGGTCGAGCATGGGGTCGACGGCGTGCGAATTGGACACGAGGTTAGCGGTGTAGACGACAATGTCGATTGAGCTGGCTTCCTGGCCGCCCCGCCGCGACGGATTGATTGGCTGGCCGAAGAAGTTGCGGGCGACTGTGCGCTCCTGGATATCAGCAGTCTGAGTGATTTGATTGAACAAATAGGCCGAGCGCAGGTAGCACAGACCGGCCACGGCACTGGGTGCGAGTACGATGAGGGCGGTGATTTCCCAATTGGCCGAGCCCAGGATAAAGGTACTGAGCGTGTTAAAAACACCGCTAAACAGCGTACTGAGGCCGGTTCCAATGCTCAACCAGGCCAGGCCCTGAGTGTAGGCCACGCTGGCTTGGCGCTTGATAAGCAGCAAGTGGTAGGTGGCGAAGCCCATGAAGCTGAAGCCCCAAATGGCCAGCCCGCTGGTGATATCGAACTTGATTTCAGTGCCGTCGGTCACTGGGGCGTGCGGTAAGAACGATACCAGCACGGCCAAAACGAGGATAAACGCGATGACGAACCAGTAATGGAGTGCAATGTTTTTGACCTCGAACAATTTGGCCAACATACGCGTGCCGGTGAAGACAATCATGACCGAACCGAGGAACGGCAGAGCGACGAAGCCGGCGTCGTAGAAGACACTGTGATATTGATTGATGGCGATCAGCACAGGTAGCTGGAGGTAGGCCAGGCCAAATAGCGTCAGGCCGACGGTCATGACGATGTAGGCGCGGCGCAGCTTGGCGGTGAAGGCGCCGTAACCCATGGCGAACAGGATGGAGGCGCCGGCTGTGAGCGTGACGATAGCCAGGGATAGAGCGAGGTTGAGATGGAAGGCAAACAGATCATTGCCAGCCGGCGGAACGACAAACAGCGAGCCGGCAATAGTAGCGACGGTGATTAATATAACTCCCAGGCTGGGGGTGAACGATTTGTTCATGGTTATGCTTATCTTGACAAAGCGGCTTGGTGAAGTCAAGCAACCACCAGGCGCCAAACCAAAACCACCACCGGGGAGGTGGTGGTCGGACGACAGGGTAAAGGGGCCGGGCTTAAGACTGGACGGACTTGCCTTCGCTGGGCTCACCCTTGGCTACGCCCCGCTCGACTTCCTCGGCCGGAGCCTGGTTCTCGTCGGCGGTGTCGGCATCGGAGGCGACGGTGGGCTCGTCCTCAGCGGCGACGTCACGGTCTTCGGCGTTGGTCTCTTCGCTTAGCGGAGCGGCCTGGTCCAGGGCGTCCTCGCTCTGGTCGCTGTCAATCTCGGTGACCTCCTCGTCGACGGCTTCGTCAGCGTCCGCATCCGCGGCGATTGCCTCGGGGACTGACACATCATTGGCGGCCAGCTTGTCAAAGCCGAGCTCGCGCAAGCGGGCCGACTTGCCGCGGCGGTCGCGCAGGAAGCTCAGGAAGTTGCGGCGCACCTTGGCCCGGCGCAGGATCTCGACCTTTGACACATTGGGCGAGTGTAGCAGGAAGGTCTTCTCGACCCCGATGCCCGAGGCAATGCGGCGGACAGTAATGGTGGCTGTCAGCTCGCCAAGGCGGTGGCGGCGAATCACGACACCCTCAAACACCTGGATACGCTGCTTGTTGCCTTCCTTGATGAGCTGGTGCACGCGCACCGTGTCGCCTGACTCAATCTGAGGCAGAGCGGGCTTGCGGTATGATTTCTCGAGCTGGGTAATCGGGTTCATTGATTTATGTGGGTTAATAACTTGCGTAATTTAGCACATAATGGCTGGTTTGAGCAAGAGGCAAACCAAAGTGAAGGTCACTTGTATTGACTATGACATTTATAATTGTATAATATCTATGTAATGTACATTGGCCTAGGCAAAGGCAGGTACTTATGAACACCATGTTGGAGACTGTCAACCAACTGCTGTCGGGCCGGCAGCCACCGGCTGAGGCCAATAACCGGCTGACGCCAGCTGATACGCCCCAGGTCATGGACCTGTACGCCGAGTACGCCCAGACGCTTCAGGCGCTGGGAGTGCCGCCGTGGCAGTTCAAGATCGCGGTGTACGGTCAAGACGAGCGGCCGTATGACTTCGTTGTCGTGAAGCCGATTGTGTTTACCGGCAGCATCGATGCCTGGCCGGCGCCTGAGCCGGGCCCGGCCGAAGTCCGATACGACCCGCGGGCCGGGGCCAAGCACTGGCGCCTGGCCGTCGGCACCGAGAACACCCTGTACACGCGGTGGTACCACCGGGACGACGCCTTGGATCTGACTCGCGGCGCCCTCGACCTGGTCGCCATGATGAAGAACCGGCACTACTGCGGCCCGGAATGGCTGCGCTGGCAACTCGTCCAGTGCGCCGCCGAACTGACAGCCTGTGGCGAATAGTCTCTACCAGCCCCTCTGTATCGCACAGAGGGGCGCCTTTTTGGCCTCAATTTGGTCTTTACAGAGGTAAAGTATCATGGTAACGTAGCGCTGGCATTGGCAACCGCCAATGCTTGCACCTACCGCGGAAGGATGTGATGGCTGGATGCCATCAGATTCGAAACCGACCCCGAAGAAACGGGGCTGGTTGACCTGGATCACCGTTGCCGGCAAGTCAAGCAAGCTGGTATCGGTGTTCAAGTCCGCGAAGCTGCTCAAGCCCCTCCTGACCATCGGGTCAATGGGCTTGTCGGTCTTCGCCTACGCCTTCGTGTACAGCTGGGTGTTCTCGGTGGGCTTCGTGCTGATGATTTTCGTGCACGAAATGGGACACGTCTGGATGCTGCGCCGCAAGGGCTTCAAGGCCTCGGCGCCGGTATTCATCCCCTTCCTGGGGGCAGCCGTGTTCGCACCCCGCCTGGGAGACCGGGACGAAGAGGCGCAGGTGGGTATGGCCGGGCCGCTTATCGGCTCGCTCGGCGCGGTGGCATTGCTGCTGCCCGCGGCGATCATCCCGAACCCGCCCATCCTGTTGGTGTTGATCGCCAGCACGGCGCTCTTCATCAACCTCTTCAACCTGATCCCGCTGCTGCCGCTCGACGGCGGCCGCGTGACTCAGGCGATTGGTCCGGCCTTCAAGTACGTGGGGGTGGCGGCGCTACTGATTGTGACGCTGCTGCTGCGTAATCCCGGCATACTGATCATCTGGATCGTGGTGCTGTCCGACGTTCGGGCCAAGCCCAAGCTGATCGCCGCCACCGGCGTCGCACTGGAGGCCATCATGGTCTTCATGATGCAGGCTGGCATCGGTGAGGCACAGCCCTGGTGGGTGAACCTCATCGACATCATCCTGGCGACGTTCCTGAACGCCCTGATGCTGTTCCGGGCGTTCTCCAAGGACACCAAGCTGTGGGCTGACCCCGACACCCGGCCGCAGCTGCCGCCGCGCCTCAAGCGGCGCTGGCTGCTGATCTACACGAGCATGGTCGTGGTGATGCTGGTGCTGGTGATCTACTCCCGCACCCTGCTGCCCCCGATCCTGGCGTAGCCAAGGCCTGGCCCCGAGTCACATTGACTCGGGGCCGCTTCTTATTAATTGGCTAAATTGGTCCCGCTCAGGCGCGAACGGCCTGGCCTTCACCGAGCAAGGCCGCTAGCTGGCCGAGCAGCTGGTCGGAGACGGCGACGCGGAAGGGTAGGCGGATTTTCTTGGGCACGTCGCCGCCGGTGATGATGAACACCTCGGCGTCGCCGGCGTGCTCGCCCAGAATGACGCGGATCTGCAGCAGAAGCGTCTGGTCGGACAGATCGGCTAGGGTGATGGCCAGGGCGCCGGCGCCCGGGTTGGGCGGCCGGGTGTCGATGGGCGGCACGGCTGGGCGCGGCGGCTGTACCGGCGTTGCGGCGGCCGGCGACGACAGCGTGGGCCGGCGAGGCTTGTGGGTGCGGGCAGTGTCGTAGTCGACGGCGCGGGCTACGTCGGCCATGAGTTTGGGCTCTTCGGTGAGCCGGCCCTCGCGGTCGCGGGCGGAGACTTTGCCCTCAGCCGTGATGACGGTATCGACTTCGTAGGTCTGCGGGGACTTCTCGTAGGCCTTGGGGAAGACGATGAGCTCAATGGAGCCGGTCTTATCCTCGATGGTGACGAAGGCCATGGTATCGCCTTTTTTGGTGGTGATCTTGCGTACGGCGGTGACGAAGCCGCCGACCTTGACCAGCTTGCCATCGGCCTCGGGGGTGATGCCAGAGAGGGGTTGGCAGGTGTCGCCCAGGTAGGCGGCGTAGTCGTCGAGCGGGTGGTGACTCAGGTAGAGGCCGAGCAGGTCCTTTTCCCATGTGAGCTGCTCGCGGTTGGTGACGGCGGCCGGCGGCAGCTCCAGGCGCAGGGCCGGTAGGTTCTCCTCGGCGCCGAGACTGCCAAAGATGTCGATCTGGCCAGACAAGGCGTTTTTCTGAGATTTGGCGGCGTAGGCTACCACGATGTCGAGGTTGTGGAGGAGCTGGGCGCGATTGCCATCGACTAGGCTGTCGAAGGCGCCACACTTGGCGAGCGATTCCCAAACCTTTTTGTTGCACTCACGAGCGCTGACCCGCTTGGCGAAGTCCTCGATGGTGGTGAATTTGCCGCCGGACTCGCGGGCGGCTAGGATGGCCTCAATCGGGCCGGAACCGACGTTTTTGACCGCGCTCAGCCCAAACCGGATGTTGTCGGTGCCCGGCACGACGGCAAATTCCGAGAATGATTCATTGACGTCTGGCGGCAGAACCTTGATGCCCATATGCTGGCACTCGGCCACCTCGATGGCGATGCGGTCGATATTGCCAAAGTCGCTGGTGAGCAGGGCAGCCATGAAGGCGGCTGGGTAGTGGGCCTTGAGGTAGGCGGTTTGATACGAGGTCATGGCGTAGCAGGCCGAATGGGCCTTGGGGAAGCAGTAGGCGGCAAAGGCCTCGAGCTGGCTCCAGAACTGCTCCATCTTGGCCGGGTCAGCCTGCGAGACCTTGATGGCGCCCTCGATGAAATCCTTTTTCATCTTGGCGAGCACCTCGGGCTTTTTCTTGGCCACACCCTTGCGCAGTGTGTCGGCCTGGCCACCGGTGAAGCCACACATTTCCTTGGCAATCTGCATGACCTGCTCCTGGTAGACGAGCACGCCATAGGTCATGTTGAGGGCGTTTTCCATCTTGGGATGGAAGTAGGCGATCTCGGCGCGGCCGTGCTTGCGGTCGATGAAGTTGTCGATGAACTGAATGGGGCCCGGGCGGTAGAGCGCGCCCATAGCGATGAGGTCGTCGAAGACGGTGGGCTTGAGCTCGCGCAGGTAGCGCT
>CAZDGK010000037.1:0-11586 GCA_964505035.1 uncultured Candidatus Saccharimonadales bacterium | reverse complement strand
GTGGGCAGCTCGATGGTAAAGACGGTACCCTTGCGCACTTCGCTGTGCTCGAGGTAGAGCTGACCGTGCATGCCCTCGATGATGAGCCGGGAGATGTAGAGACCCAAGCCGGTGCTGCGGCTAGCGTCGCGGGTGAGAATGTCGGGGCTGGCCTGCTGGAACTTGTGGAAGAGCAGGTGCTGGTACTCCACCGGAATGCCGCGTCCAGTGTCGGCGACCGATAGCTTCACGGACTTGTCGGCAATCGACAGGCTCAGAATGATGCCGCCGGATTCGGTGTAGCGCAGGGAGTTGGACAGCAGGTGGCCGAGCACCTGGTGTACGCGACCGCTATCGGCCATGGCGACAGCCGGGGCAGGTGGGGCGTCGTATTTGAGCGTGAGTTTCTGGCTCTTGGCGAGGCCTTGGTACTCGCGCAAGACTGACTCGCAGATGTTGCCGAGGTTGACGGCCTCGATGTTGAAAGCGGCATCACCCTGCTCGAGCCGCGACATGTCGATGAAGTCATTGACGATGTTGATGAGCCGGGTGCTGGCGTCGTGGGCATCGGTGACCATTTGACGCAGACCGGGCTCCTTGAGCTGGTTGCCGTAGATGTCGAGGATGAGCGAAATGTTGCCGCGAATGGCGGTGAGCGGGGTGCGTAGTTCGTGGCTGGCGATGGACAGGAACTCTTCGCGCGAACGCTGCAGAGTCTGCTGCTCGGTCACGTCCTCGAGTAGCCAGACCGCCCCGATGACCTGCCCGCTACCGTCGGTAGCCGGGGCGTTTTGGCCAGGCAGGACGACTGGCGTGGCTAGGAAGCGGAAGAAGCGTGGGCCATGGGCCACTACTTGCTCGGATGGCTGGCGCGACTGCTGCACACCGTGTAGAAGCCCCAGCAGGTCAATGGCGCCGGTAAAGTCAGTGGCGATTTGCTGCAGGACGGCACCGGCCGCGGCTGGGTCGGCCGGGATGGGGTGATTGGTGAGGCGGGCTAGCTCGGCATTGGCAAACAGAATGCGGTCGGCACGGTCGATGATGGCGAAGCCAAACGGCAACCCACTCATTGAGGCCATGAGCTGAGCCTGAGCTTCGGTGAGCTCTTGGGTGCGCTCGGCAATCTTCTGCTCCACACCAGTTTTCTCGGCCTTGAGATCGGCCTCGGTTTGGACGAGCTTGGTCTGGTCGGCGGCCACAATGTCGCGCTCCTTTTCGAGATCCTCGGTCATGGCGCCGGCTAGCTTAATAGCATCGCGGCGGGATCGTAGCAGCACAACCATGACGACGACTATCAAGACGACCACTATGGCGCCGCTGGCCAGAATGACGACCGACAGGCTCTGGGAGGCCGCGGTTAGGCCATAGCCGGCCGGGGCGGTGAACACTAGCTTGAACTGCTGGCCGCCAAAGGACAGCCGCCGGACGGTTTGCTGGCTGGCGTTGGCCGGGGCGTTGCTGAAGAGTGGGTGGTCATCCGCGTCGAGTACGCTGGCGGTGACAGTAGTGGTATTGGTCCGGGTAAAGACCGAGGGGAAGACCTTGTCGTACTCAAACGAAGCGGTGACAAAGCCCGTTAGCTGAGCACGCCGATCAGCGACGGTGGTCGGCGATGTGGTGGAGTCGTAGATCGGCAGAGCCATGATGAAGCCACGGCCTTGGTCGGTGCCATCGAGCTGCACTGAGGTAGAGGCCGCCAGCTGGTCGGAGTCCCGAGCCTGCAGCAGGGCGGTTAGGCGCTCGGGGCTGGTGCTGAGGTCGAAGCCAAGCGTAGCGTCATCGGCGGGCTCGGTGTAGGTTTTGACGAAATACTCGTCCTTGTAGCTACCCGGGTAGATGCGCAATTGCGGGTAGCCGTGAGCATTGAGGCTGGTGTCAGCCCGGGTGGCGATGAGGTAATCGCCCTTCTGGGAATTGGTGAGGCGCTTGACGTAGCTAACCGAAGTGAAGCCCGGGTACTGCTTGGCGAGATCGAGACTTAGTACAAAATTGTGAAGCTCGGTGCGCGAAACACTGTGAGTGGCTGGGAAGAGGGCGCGGACGCCGGCGAGCGACTGCTGGTAGAGCTCGAATCGCTGCTGCAGCCCAGCAACCTGTGTGTCGGCCTGCTTTTCCAGGGCGGCTTGCGATTCGCGGCCGGCCTGATGCTGGGTGCTTTGCCAGCTGAGCGTGACGCTAGCGATGACGGTAATGAGGGCCGCCGTGATGAGCCCAATCATGGTGATGGGTAGCGCACGCAAGCGGCTGATGGTGCTGGCTTCGCCCCTGCGAAGCCAATAAATGGCGTCGGGACGGAAGTGGAAATAGTGGCCGCGGTCGCCCAGATGCTGCTGGAGGTATTGCATGACCAGCGCGATGCCCATGCTACCACCAAAGGCGGCGCTGCGGTTATAGTCGAGAGCGATACCAGCCTGGTCAATGGCGATGCGGGCATCGCTATCGTGACCCTTCACATCGCCTAGATCGATCAGCAGATAGACGGGAAGGTGACGGCCACGCAGGTCGGTTGCGAGGCGTCGAATATCCGCGACTGCTTGATTGACAATGTCGAGGGTGATGTGGCCGTGCGCGACGATGTTGATGATGTTGTCTTGGTCCAGAAAAACATCGGCCCGGTCGGGCTTGGGCGGAGTGGCCGGCGACTGCTCCATAGCTATTCTTTGGCCTTCGTAGCGGCCTTGGTGGTCTTGGTTTTGACCTTGACCGGCTGGGCGGCCGCCGCGGTGGCCGGCTTGGCTGAACTGTCAGCCGAGGGTTCGGACGGGGTGGCTGGCTTGGGGGTCGTAGTGGTGGGGACGACAGGGCCACCGGTGGCTAGTGGCAGAGCAAATGAGAAGGTCGTGCCCTCCCCTACCTTGGAATGGTCGAGTGAGATATGACCGCCCATTTGCTCACTGAGGAGCTTGGAGATATAGAGACCCAAGCCAGTGCCCCGTGTGGCGTCGCGGGTGAGCATGGTGTTGCCCTGCTGGAACTTGCGGAAGAGCATGCGCTGGCCCTCTTCAGGGATGCCGGGGCCGTTGTCGGTGACGGTAGTGCGAAGCAGCTGGCCGTCGACAACGGCGCCCAGGGTGATAGTGCCGCGGTCGGTGAACTTCATGGCATTGCCCACCAGATTGTAGACGATTTGCTTGACGCGGTTCTTGTCGGCAAAGACGGGTGGCACGTTCTTGGTGCTTGGCTGGATGGTGATCTGATTGCCCCGTTCCTTGGCGACGGCGGCGAGCTCGTAGCTGACGGCGTCGAGCACTTCACTAATCGGGAAGGTCGTGTTCTCGAACTGGATGCGGCCTTGCTCCAGGCGGGAAGCATCGAGGAAGTCATTGACGATGTCGATCAGGCGGACACTGGCATCGTGGATGTCAGTGACCATTTCGTCAAAGTCCTTATCCTTGACCTTGGGGCTGTAGAGCTGCTGGATGAGGGCGGCATTGCCACGCACGGCGGTGAGAGGGGTGCGCAGTTCGTGGCTGGCGATGGAGAAGAATTCATCCTTGGAACGCTCGAGCGCCTTGACGGCTGTGATGTCTTCGATGAGCACTACAGCACCGAGCGACTGCTTGTCCTCGAGGATAGGCGCCATGAAGATGCGTAGAATATGGCCGCGGAAGTCGACTTCGTTTTGCTCAAATGACGAACCGGCGGCCAAGACGCGGCCAAGATTGGCCTTAAAGGCAATGCTGGTGCCGAGCTGACCATCGATCGCGTCGGTGGTCCAGCTGCCTTGGTGGGCCGGGACGGAATTGGGCGCCGCCGGATCGTCATAGGCCAGGATTTGCTGGGCGACACCGTTGAGCAGGATAACTTCGTTTTCGGTGCCAGTCATGATGAAGCCCACATTGAGGCTGTTGATGGAGGCCTTCAGGCGCGTCTGCTCGTTGTGCAGGAGCTCCTGGGTCTGCTCTTCGATCTTGTGCCGCGAGGAGCGCAGGTCGGCCACCATGCCACCGAAGGCCGAGGCGAGCTGATCGATCTCATTGTCGAGGCCAGAGCTGGTGGGCTCGATCTCAAAGTCGCCGCCGGCCACACGGGCGGTCTGGGCGGTAAGGTGCTTGATTGGCGCGGTCAGGCGGCGGATGTAGATGAAGCCGAACACCCAGACTAGGCCCAAAATGAGGATGCTGGCGGGTAAGACTTGGTAAAGCAGGACACGCTCGGTGGAGGTCGTGACGTCGTTTTGGAGGTCAGTAATGACACTCAGGACCGTGGATTGCCGGGCAACGATGCCAACGCTAAAGCTGGTCCCCGGAACGGCCGCATACGCCACTAGCAGCTGGGTACCAGCAGCGGTGGCCTGTGTGAAGCCATTTTTGCCGGCACGCATGCGGGAGAGGATGTCGCCAAAGTCGCCTTTGACTGACTGGAGGTTGACGCCAAACTCGCCTTTCTTGGGAGTGCGGCCAAGCAAGTCGTGATAGCCTTGGTCGGGCAAGGCTATTGCCCTGCCTTGGTTGTCGATGAGGAAGGCGTAGGAACTGTCGATGGGGCTATAGTCCTCGAGATTGTGGGCGATATTGTTGAGCGTAACGTCGGTGCCGACGATACCGGCTAGCGTGCCATTGTCCAGGTAAATCGGGCGAGAGGCGGTGGTGACCAGTCCGTTTCCGGCCGGGTCGTCGTAGACGGTGGTCCACTTGGTGGTTTTGTCGGGGTCGTGCTGCGGGTCGGCTATGTAATAAAACTCTTGGGTCGTGACGTCGAAGTCGGGCGGGGTAAACTCGGCCAAGCCGATATTGGGATAGTAGCGAGACGCTGTGCCGATCATGAGATAGATGGCGACGGCATTCGACTCGGTGGCCAGGATATGCGGGAACACATAATCGAGGTAGCTGGTGGTCTCTAGCTGGCGCTTGAGGGCGGCCGGCACCGAGGGCATAGATGGAATGAAGACTGAGCCTGGGTCATTGGCTGAATTGGTGTACTGGCCGGCCGGCAGCCGAGTGACCTGAGAGTCAAACTTCCAACCACTGGCGGTGAATTTACTCGGGTTCTGCAGCAGATCTTTGGCATAGTTCGCGGCGACGGTGGTCTTCTGATCGATTTCTCCGAAGAGTGTGCTGTTTTTGTCGGCGGTGTCGTTGGCCGCCTGGACCATCAGCTGCTTGGCCCGTTCGGTGAGGGCAGCCGAGGTGATGTTGCTAGCCTGCAGGCCCGACTGGCTGGCGGCGCGCACGGCAAAGAAGCCGAGGACCAGAATGGCGACGGCGGTGAGCCCAAAAATGAGCGTGATCAGCTGCGTTTTGATGCTTCTGCCCGGAAGCTGAACGGCCATGGACTGCGACGCAATTACCTCTTAAGCATAAGGATTATACCACCGCCTGACAAGCTAAAAGAGTTACTATATTGGCCGCGCGGGCGGCATGGCTATTGGATAGTGATGGTGCCGGTGTCGCTGGGGTCGAGGTGGTTGTGGAAACCGAAGGTGCCGGTCTTGGTGACGGTAAATGTCTTGCTCTGGCCAGGTGCCACCGCCCCGACATTGAGGTCGATGTCGTCGGTGTGGACAGGATGCGGATTGGAGTCGAGCTGCAGCTCGTCGGACGAGTCGTTTTTGATAGTGACAACTGTGCCGGCCGCGACCGTGAGATGGCTCGGGCTGAAGCCGCTGCCGGTATAGGAAATGGTATTGGCCGAGGCTTCGGGTGAAGAGCTGGCCGACGTGCTAGGGCTGACGGTGGCGCTGGTGGTCGGCGCCGGACCAGCGGCTGAGGGCTTATGCGAGAACGCCAAGACGACAACCGCGATAGCGGCAATGGCAACGATAACGGCAATGGTAGCTTTCATAGTGGTCCCCTACTTTTATAACTGCTCTATTGTAGCAGGTATTTCTATTGTAATTTTATTATTTTTATGCTATAGTTTGGAAATACATAACGGAGGGTATGGAGAATGAGTGAGAATCGAACTAACCCCCAGTGGTCCGGGCGGTAGCAAAGACGGCTTCACGGCCCGGTTTACCCGGGAATCCGAAGTAGTGGCCGAAATCATTGACGCGCCGGCCGACATCGCAGCCCGGTGGGCAGAGGCCATGAAGGCGGTCCACGGCAACAAGCCAGAGATCAAGCGCCTCGGCATTTGCTTCTACTGCGGCAGCACTGAGCTTGAAGGCAAGTATTGCGGCAGCTGCCAGCGAGTGGTGCGAGCCTAAGCTCGCTCCGGACCAAAAAAGACGCTCGAAATAGCGTCTTTTTTGGTTGGGCAAGCAATATTCTTCAGACTGTGCTATATTTAGGCTTAACTAAGCGTTAGGACTATGACATGCGGTTCGGTGTAGCAGTTAATAACCTCAAAATGTATTTCCGTAAAGTAGCGATCGTCGCCACGTCTAGCGCATTGATGCTGACTGGGCTAATGGTCGGTCCGCTGGTGCCCACGGCCGCGGCCACCACCTGCCGTACCACGCACATGGCCATGCCGTTTAGCGACTACGTCGACGGGTCAACCATGTGGTACTACCACAACAACAGCATGATTGTACCCAGCCCGCCGACTTCGTACTGCAATGACATTAACGTGACGGCCATTAACCTGGCCAATGGATCGGGCGGCCACTGCGCCTCGTTCTACGTCATGTTCTACAGCACCAGTGACGTGTACCTGTATAGCACCAGCTCGGTCTATGTTTGCGCGACCACCAGTGTCGTGCCGATAGCGACCAGCGTTCTTAATGGGACCCACTACATCGTGGTAGCTGGCGTCAGTGGCGGCGGTTACCCGACCTCGTTCAATTACAACATCGTCGACTAGCAGGTCGAAACGATAGGGCGCATTCATTGCGCTAGCTCAAGTAACGGCCCGGACACTGATGTCCGGGCCGGAGTAGTGGGTGTAGGCGGTCAGGCAGCCTCGCGCGGCTCCCTCACGAGCTTTTTGCCCTCCTCCACCAACTCGTAACTGATGAGGGTGAGCCGGTCGGCATGGTAGGTTTCGAACGGCATAGAAGTCTTTTGCAGCCAGGCTTGGAGTGCCAGAATCTCTTCCACACTCCAGACCGGGTTGGCACAGGCCACAAAGCGGTTCATGACGTGGCCATCGAAGCTATAGGCCACGAAGTACAGCTCGGGCCGTGAGACCCTATCCTCGCGCGGGCCTGGAGACGTGAGATCAGGCTGGTAGATGGCATACGGTTCGGTCTTCGGCATGCTTCACCTCTCTTGGGTAGTGCCGATTGCGACATTATGACTTCTGTATGCCACGCGGGTCAACTCTATGCCGGGGGTGTGAGTCGTGCCAGGATGGCGGCCAGGTCGATGCCCGGGCCGAGGACAGGGGCCATGAGGTCGCCGGTGCGGTGGAGACGGGCGAGGGCGTTTTTGATGTCGAAATCGGTGGGGCTCAAACCGGGCTTGACCTCATCCCAGTGCAGCGGCATGGAGACGGTGGCCGTGGGCGTGGGACGGACGGAGTAGGGCGCGGCCAGGGTTTGGCCTTCGCGGTTTTGCAGCCAGTCGAGGTAGATTTTGTGGGGCCGCTTGTCGGGGTTGCGCTCGATGCTCGTGAGCTTGGGCTCGCGCTTATTCACCTCGATGACGATGAGGTGGGCCAGGTCGCGGGATTGGTCATGGGTGTATTTGGCACCGAGCGGGATGAAGACATGCAGGCCAGATTTGCCGGAGGTTTTGGGGTAGCTGGGGATGTGCCAATCACCCAGCACGGCGTGGGTGGTGCGGGCGACGGTGATGACGTCCTCGAAGGTGACGCCCTCGGGGTCGAGGTCGATGACCAGCCAATCGGGACGGTCCAGATGGCCGACACGGGCGGTCCAGGGGTTGATCTCGATGCAGCCAAGCTGAACCATGTAGAGCAGCGTGGGCAGGTCGCGGCCGACCAGCCAATGGAGGGTTTCGTTGGTGGATTCGGAGAAGATGTCGGCCGAGGGCGCCCAGTCGGGCAGGTGCGGGTTGTTCTTCTGGTAGAAGCCGTGGTCGGTGATGCCGCCGGGCTGGCGGTTGAGCGACAGGGGGCGGTCCTGGAGGTAGGGCAGGATGAAGTCGGCTACGGATTCGTAGTAGGCGAAGAGGTCGCCTTTGGTGATGCCGGCTTTAGGGAAGAAGACTTTGTCTTCGTGGGTTTTTTCGAAGGGGAGGCCGGACGAGTTGTGGCTGGTCTTGGGGGCGTCCTGGGCGACGGATGTGGTGCGCGTGTGTTTGGGCTGCTCGCGGTGGACCTCGGTGGCGGCTTTGTCGGGGCGCAGACCGAGGTAGCGGGGATGGCGCAGCGAGCCGTCCGACGTCCATTCGGTGAAGGCCATTTCGCAGACGAGCTTGGGCTCCACCCAATGGACGGGTGCGTTGGGCTTGGGCTCGGGCGGAGCAAAGGGCGAGGTGGGGCGCTCGAGTTTATGGAGCTGGGTGAGCAGGGCTTTGCGATCATCGTCGGCGATGCCGCCGCCGGAATGGCCGGCGTAGACTAGCTGGCCGTGGTCATAGTAGCCAATGAGCAGCGAGCCGAGGTACTGGCGAGTGCCGCGCGGCTCGGTGTAGCCGCCGATGACGAATTCCTGCTGGTAGCCGGTTTTGACCTTGAGCCAGTCTTGGCCGCGGTCGCCTTCGCGGTAGGGGGCGTCGGCACGCTTGGCCACCATGCCCTCGAGGCCGCGCGACTGCATTTGGGCGAACAATTTGTCGCCGTCGGTTTCGATGTGGTCGCTGTACTGCAGCACGGCCGACTTGGGCAGGATGGTGCGCAGCATGGCTTTGCGCTGGGTCAGGGGCAGGCTGCGCAGGTCGTGGCCGTCGAGCCAGAGCAGGTCAAAGAGGTAGTAGCGCAAGCTGCCGTGCGGGTCGTCGTGCCAATGCTGGAGCCACTCAAAGTGACTGGCACCGTGCTCATCCACGACCACGACTTCCCCATCCACTATGACGTCATGTTTGAAGCTATGCAGAGCCTCGAATACGGGTGGGTACTTGGCGGCGAAGTCGAGGCCGTTGCGGGAATAGAGCTCTACTTTGTCCCGGTGCTTGGTGCCGATGGCGCGGTAGCCGTCCCACTTGATCTCGAACAGCCAGCCGTCGCGCGAAAACGGCTCGTCCACCAATGTGCAGAGCATGGGTTTGACGGGCCAGGGTTTGGCGATTTTGGGCAGCTTGGACAGGTCGGGCAGTTTGCCGCCCAGGTCATCGACGCGGCGGCCAGTTTCGACGGACTGGTCCTGGCGGGTGATGTCGGCGTCGGAGGCGTACTCGTCGCCCTTTTTGATCAGCAGCCAGGCATTGTCCTCCTTGGCGTGCGGCATTTTGATAAGCGCGAACTCGCCTTTGAGCTTTTTGCCATGCAGGATGACGGTGATGTGGCCGGGCTTGATGATCTTGGGCTCGTACCAGCCCTCGTCCCAAATAATAACGTTGCCGGCGCCGTACTGGCCCTCGGGAATGACGCCCTCGAACCGCCGGTACTCGTAGGGATGGTCCTCGGTCTGGATGGCCAAGTGGTGCTCGTGGGGGTCGAGGCTGGGGCCTTTGGGCACGGCCCAGCTACGCAGCACGCCGTCCATCTCCAGGCGAAAGTCGTAGTGCAGGGCGGTGGCGTGATGCTCCTGGACGACGAAGGCCAGGCGGTGGGCGGATGTGGCTGCACTCGCCTGTTTGACTGCGCCCTTGGGCTCAGGGGTTTGGTCGAACTGGCGTTTGCGGTGGTAGTCGCGGAGGCTCATACCTCTATGATACGACAAAGATGATTGAGGCCCAGGTCGGATGACCTGGGCCGTGAGCGATCAGCTCTGCTGGTGCTTGATGAGGCGCAGCTCCTCCTGGATGGCTTCCTCGGTGGGGCCGGCCGTAATGACCTTCGGCATCTGGGCCGTGAGCTCAGAAGCCGCTTCGTGGGTCGCACCCAGCAGCTGCAGATAGGGCCGCAGGGTGGCGCGGATGCGAGCCAGGGCGTAGTCGAGATCCACCCGACGGCCCGGACTGGCAGCTAGCGCGCGGTATTCGTCCATGACCGGCCGCAGCTGGATGGCCGGGTCGAACAGCTCGGCCAAGTGCTTGGCCCGCTGATCGTTCGACAAGGCCAGGCCGCTTTCCGAGCGCATAGTGTCCCAGATGATAACCAGGTCCGGATCCAGCTCGATAATCCGGTCGGTCTTGAGCAGGTGGCGATACGGCCGGCTCCGGGAAGCCGGCGCCTCGACGGCGACAATTCCACCGAGCCCTGTCATAAATACAAGGCCGAGAACGATGAAGATGGGCCAAATCGCGTCGACGTTTCCTGCCAATCCGCAGGTTAGTACGATGCCGGTGAAGCCCAGCAATGCCACCACCGCACCCCACCCATTCATAGAATAGCGTGACGGGTGATGTGCGAGTGCGGTACCGGCGAGCTCGTCGTCCGGTCGGGCGATCGCGAAGCGCTCCGGCGCATACTCAAAATATGCCACAACCAACTCCTCTCGTTGTAGGGTCGGGCGTGTATTTTATACCATAAACTAGTCTTTGAGACTAGCTTTGAGGGCGGCCATGAGATCGGCCGTGGAGGTCTCGGCAGGGGCAGCCTCATGCTTGGGCGCTGGCTTACCCTTGGTCTTGGCCTTAATCATGTCCTCGAGCTCTTCGGTGTAGGTGTCGTGCAGGTCCTCGGGGATGAAGGGTTTGGTCTCCTGCTTGACTAGCTTCATGGCCATGGCTAGCTCCTTGTCGGAGACTTCCCTACCGGTTGGCAGGTTGAGAGAGCCGGGCTCGCGGACATCGGTTGGGAACCGCATTTGGTTGAGCACCAGCACCCGGCCGACCGGCTTGATGGCGGCCACGTGCTCGCGCTCATGCATCACAAACTTGGCCAGCGCGACCTTGCCAGATTTGGCCAGGGCCTCGCGCAGGAGGGCATAGGCTTTCTCGCCGCCCTTGGTCACCTCGAGGTAGTAGGGCTTCTCAAAGTAGCGCACGTCGATTTCGGGCTCGTCCACAAACTGGAGGATGTCGATGGTCTGAGTCTTTTTGGCGTCGAGCTGGTCAAAGTCTTTTTGCGTCAGCACAATATAGTCGCCATCGCGGTATTCGTAACCTTTGACGATGTCGTCCCAGGGAATTTCCTCGCCATCCTTGCGGCAGATGCGGGCAAAGCGGATGGGCGAATGGTCGTCCTTGTGGAGCATGTTGAGGTCAATGCCCTGACGCGGATTGGTGGCGCTGTAGAGCCGTACCGGGATGTTGACCAAGCCGAAGCTGATGGAACCATTCCAAATAGGTCGCATGATCCTATGGTAGCACGGATTTGGGGCGCGAAATGAGTCCAGAAAAAGTAAGGCCCGGCGGCCGTGAGGCCACCGGGCGAGGCGGGCGAGCTAGAAGTCGAGGTTATCGACTTGCTCGCGTTCCAGGTCAGCAGGCAGTCCGTTCTTGGCTGCCCAGGTAGTGATGTCCGCTTGCGCGGCCGTTGTCCCGTAGGAGTCAGGCCACACACCGCGCGCGACGACGTTGCCGTCATCGTCCACGGCTTGCATCTTCAGTGCCCAGTTTCTGCTGAACAGAATCTTCATCCTTGCCTCCAGGGTAGATGATAGATAGAATTATATCATTATACTTTCTATCTGTCAATGTCTCGCGCGAGTTAGTTGCAATGGAAAGCGGGCCGAAGTGACTTCGGCCCGCGGTACCTAGCGGTGTGTTGCCC
>CAZDGK010000036.1:0-11873 GCA_964505035.1 uncultured Candidatus Saccharimonadales bacterium | reverse complement strand
CTGGATACCGACAACAACACGGTGGAGCGGCAGCCCAAGGCGGCGGTGCTGCTGGCGATTGAGCGGGAGCGGGACGGCGCGCGCGAGTTCCTGTTCCAGCAGCGGCTCAAGCAGCCGTATTACGGCTTCTGGGGACTGCCGAGCGGCAAGATGCGCTGGGGTGAGACCATTCCACAGACGGCGGCCCGGGAACTGATGGAGGAAACCGGCCTGGAGGCCGACCACCGAGTGGCTGGCCTATACCACGAGCACGCCGTGCAGGCAGCGACCGGCGATATGCTGGAGGACAAATTGTTTTTCGTTGTGCATTGTACCAATGTGCGGGGCGAGCTGATGGAGGCGTTCGAGGGCGGGCGCAACGTCTGGATGAGCCAGGACGAAGCCCGTGGGCAGGACAAAGTCTTCGCTAGCTTTGACGCAGAACTGGGGATTTTGGACGGCAGTGAGCGATTTGTGGAACTACGCCAACAGATTGCGCCGGAAGAATTCTAGAGATTATTGTAAAAAACAGTTGACATAAATAACAACTTGTGTTAGTATATAGAGGATCCGAGCGATATGTCAGGGTGTCGTCGACAGAATCTGATCCCAGATCTCGTTTGCGACACACGGACGCTGACCCCTTTCGCCCGGTGTACTGGGTACGATGTCAGACGCCTGAGGGCGCAACCCGTACCCGAACAGGAGAGTACAAAGAGGCGGCCTGCCGCACGGCGGCCGTCTCCAAGAGTTCTGCCCTCCTTCCCCCGGCGCAAGCCGGGGGCCCTCTTTTTATAGACGCGTATACTGGCAGTATGAAGACACTGCTTGAGCAATTGATTGACCGGTGGGAATTTACGCGAGGCGAGACGCGCGAGGTGCTGCAGAGCCTGCACGACGACCAGCTGATGTTCCGGCCAGAGGGCGACAAGTGGCAGCCGCTGTACTACCAGTTTAACTGCGCGGCCCGAAGCCAGCTGGTGTATACGAAGGCCGTGCAAGAGGGCCGGATGGACTTTGGCTGGTTTGGCTCAAAGGACCTGCCCGGGAAAGATGAGGCTACGAGCGGCGAGACGATTGGTAAATTTCTCGATACGGCTGACGCATTGTGGCTGGCGGCTCTCAACCGCGCCGGTAGTGCCGAGGCGGTGATCAAGTGGCCAGACGGCGACAAGGCCCTGGCCATTCATATAGCCAGCCTGATGGAGCATGAGCGGATGCATCTGGGGCAGCTCATCTCGTACTTCACCCTGGCCGGGTACGAGCTGCCTGCCGGATTTCGGCGCAACTGGGCGCTGTAGACGACGCCGGGAACCGCCTGGTGGACATTTTGGCTGTTTTAGTATATTGTATAGGTGTCGCAACCTGAAACGAGGTGAGTAATATGCGACAAGTATTTCTGGGTGGAACCACCTCCGGCACCACCTGGCGAGCCGAGTTGATCGAACGCTTGGTGAAACGAGGGGTGAAGCCCGAACAGATCATCAATCCGCATCTGCCACCCGGCGAGCCCTGGACCCAGTGGGACCAGCAACGGGAGGAAGATCAGAAGCGGGACCCCAACACGATCGTGCTGATCTATGTCTGCCCGCTCGTCGCCGAATCCCGCCCCGATGAACACCCTGATGTAACCCAGTACAAGAGCCAGCTACTGGGGCCGACTTCGATGTTCGAGATTGGCAAGTACGCCTACTCGCACCCGGAGCGGACCGCCGTAGTGCTCGACCTCGCCAAGTTTGATGAGGCGAGCCGGGCCCGCAAGGTACTGACGGGCATTGCCCGTGAACTGAGCCTCGACTTCCACGGCCGGCAGCCGTACTTCCGAAGCCTCGAGGAGGCGGAGGAGTGGCTGATGTACCAGCTAACAGCGAGCCAGTGACAGGCATGATCCCAGGGGCCACCGCCCATACGCGGTGGCCCCACTTTTTGTTGCTTAGACGCGGCGAGTAACGTGCAAAAGGTACTCCTTCCGATCGAGCGGATTGTGGTCGGTGCGAGGGCGGACTGGCGGACTGCCAGGCACGGGCTCGTAGTGGTCGAATTGGGTGTCGAGCACGGCCTGACCGCGCGACAGGCCCGGAAGCCGCTGCTGGAGCTGGTGAACCTGAGCGGCCGGGATTTCGCCCTCGAGCACGCAGCTGTCTCCCTGCGGCATGGTGGTACTGACGACGGCGCGTAACCCGGCCAATACCGGCAGCAGGTGTGCGAGCGTGTCGGCCGGGGCGTCCAGCCGGAAGTGATGCAGCGGTTCGCAGACGACGGTACGCGCTTGTTTGAGCGCGTCCATGAGCACCAACGGGGTGAGGCCGCGGAAGTCGGCGCCGGTGCTCGACATGCTCTTGTCGAACCGGGCGTGGGCGTGACTCTGGCGCGGCAAATAGCCGGTGTGGGTGAGCGTAACCAGGCAGTCGGTGACTTGCCAGCCGCTGAGGCCTTGCTGCAGCGTCTGATGCACGGTGTCCTCGACAGCCTTAAAGAAAGCGGCTGGCATAGTGCCGGCAACGCTGGGATCACACTGGTAACGCAGGCCGCTACCGATCGGGGCCGGCTCGACACGCAGGCCAACAGTAGCCAGGAACGGGTCGCCGCGCTGGCCGCTTTCGAGGGCGGTGCCGGTGCCGGCAGGACGCTCCACGCAGATGGTGGTGCTGGGCTGGAAGTTGACGGCCAGGCCGTAGCTGCTAGCTAGCGTGTCGGCGATGACCTCTTTTTGAACCTCGCCATAGAGCGAAACGGAGATTTCCCCGCGGACGTCGTCCTGGCGCAGGTTGATGAGCGGGTCTTGCTCGGCTAGCAAACTGAGCGCCACATGCAGGGCGCCACTGTCGGACGGGTGCTGAGGCACGACGACCGACTCCAGAGTGGGTGGAGCAAACTGCCGAGTGGCAGGGCCGGTGGCCTGACCGAGCGCATCACCAACCTGGACCTCAGCGAGACCCGAGAGCTTGACGATGGTGCCGACTGTCTGGACGGCAGTGACACGAGCGGCGTAGCCAGCGCCAAACGGCACACGGTCGCGCGGATGGATGGCGCCCGCGAACAACCGCGCGTAGGCGATCTTGTGGCCAGCTGGATCGCGCTCGATCTTGAAAACGCGGCCGGATAGCGGAGCGTGGGGATCCACCGCAGCGCGCGGCAGCCGGTCCACGATAGCGGCGGTCAGCTCCGCCACACCGGCGCCAGTAATGGCCGAGCCGGCATACACGGGCGCATCAGCGTGGAGCTTGGTGCGAATATCGGCCCGCACACGATCGGGGTCAGCACCGGCACGATCGGTTTTATTGATGAACACGAGCGTAGGGATGGCCAACCGAGTAAGGGCGCGCATGAGGATGTGGGTTTGGGCCTGCACGCCCTCGACGGCCGACACTACCAGAATGGCGCCATCGAGCACACTTAAGGACCGCTCAACCTCGGCGATAAAGTCGGGGTGACCGGGAGTGTCGATGATATTGATGATGGTGCCGGCAACCGTAAACGAGGCCACGGCGGTGCGGATAGTGATGCCGCGCTGGCGTTCGAGGTCTAGGGTGTCGGTTTGGGTGGTGCCGCGGTCGACGCTGCCCAGGGCGCGAGTGGCGCCATTATCGAAGAGCAGACGCTCCGTGAGGCTGGTTTTGCCAGCGTCGACGTGGGCCAGAATGCCCAGATTGAGTGTTTGCATACGCAAAAGAGTTCCCTTGTGGAGTAAGAGTAATAGGGGTGAATGGAGTTTTGGGACGCCTCATGGGAACTGTCTCTTGCGTTAATTTTGCTTATTATACCACTTGTGGTTAGTTGTGCAATGGGTTGGTGGCAAAACGCGGCTGCTACTGAATAAGGCCGCCGCCCAAAACCTGCTCGCCGTCGTAGACCACGGCGGATTGGCCGGGCGAAATGGCCCGCTCGGGGCGGCCGAGCTGCACCCGGTAGGCGCCGGGGCGATCGGGCAGCGGCTCCAGGGCAGCCGGGATGAGATCGGCGCGGTAGCGGACGCGGGCGCCGTAAGTGCGACCGGGCTCGGGCGCGGTGCCGATCCAATTGGCGTCTGTGAGCGTGAAGGTGGCGCCGGATAGCTCGAGGTCGGCCGGGTCGTCGGTGACGTAGACCGTACCGGCAGCCATGTCCTTGCCGGTCACATAGTATGGCCGGCCCCCGCCGATACCCAGGCCGTGGCGCTGGCCGATGGTGTAGAAGGCGGCACCGTCGTGGGTACCGATCGTCTCGCCGGTACGGCGCAGCACGACCGGCCCGGGCGCTGTGGGCAGGTACTGGCGCAGGAAGGCCTCCATGCCGACCTCGCCGACGAAGCAGACGCCCTGCGAGTCGGGCTTGGTGGCGGTGGGCAGGCCAAACTGGGCGGCCAGCTGGCGAACCTCGGGCTTGGTAAGCTCACCGAGCGGGAAGAGCGTGCGCTCGAGCGCCCCGGCCGTAAGGCGGTAGAGGAAGTAGGTCTGATCCTTGGCAGTGTCGCGGGCAGTGTGCAGGCGATGGCCAGTCGCGCGGGCATAGTGACCGGTGGCAATGGCGTCGGCGCCATCGGCCAGGGCGGCCGCCAGGAATAGCTTGAACTTGACCTCTTGATTGCAGAGTACGTCGGGATTGGGAGTGCGGCCAGCCGCATACTCGGCCACCATGACGTCGACCACATGCTGCTTGTACTCAGCCTGGAAATCGAAGACTTTGAACGGAATGTCGAGCACGGCGGCGGCGGCACGAGCATCTGCTAGATCCTGCTTCCAGGGGCAGGCTACGCCGGCCACATCGGCGGTCCAGTTTTTCATATATGCCCCCACAACGGAATAGCCCTGCTGCTTGAGAAGGGCTGCGCTGACTGAGGAATCGACTCCCCCGCTGAGGCCGATATAGACGGTTTTCATCGAGGCCATTTTAGCAAAAATCTCCAATTTTGGCCATATTATGGTATAGTAATGCGTACGTTCCAGATCACCCGAGCGAAAGGACTACGATCATGGACGCCACACCAACGCCTGGCAGTGAGCTGGACCAGCTCAATGACCAGCTCCGGCAGGAGCATCCGCACCACGCGCTGGTGCAGGACATCCTGACGGACCTGCTCCGCCTGCGCTTCTGCCTGGTGGCCGAACGGCGCCGGCAGCGAATCACGCAGGCCGAGATAGCCCGGCGGATGTTCCTGCAAGGGGTCGCCAACCCGTCACGCAGCCGACGGATGCTGGCCGAGAAGCACATCCGGGACTTCGAGGAAAACAACACTCGCCCGGATCTGATGTTTCTCGCCAAGTACATCGCGGCGCTGGGGCTGGACATGCGGCCGCTACTGGCCGGGTTCATCGACACCCTGGAGGCGGGGTTTCTGGCCCTGCCGGACGCCTAGCTCATTTGCCGGCGTAGCGCCTTCGCCTGGAGCCCATTAGGGTCCGGTGGCGAAGGCGCTATTACTATGCGGCGAGGGCATGCTCGAGCAATAGGTCGGCTAGATTATTGGAGAGGTTGCGGCCACGGCGCCGCCACTCCCCCGCCTCGACCAGCCAAGTGACATTATCAGGATCGGCACCCTCCGAAGCGATGTTCAGGTTGCCAAAATGAAGCAGGCAGGCACACATGAGTTCATAACAGGTGGGGGCCTTTTGGAAATCGGTCGTCAGCTGCGTCAGTGAGCTGTCGTCCAAAATATAAGCCCGGCTGGCATGGGGTACAAAAAAATAGTCACCATAATACAGCTCCTGGGGATAGCCGGCGGTTTTCAAGCGTTCGGCATAATGCCGACTAACCTTTTGGCTTGGGGCAGGGTCAGCCTCAACATGCTTCATTCATATTCCTTTGTGCATAGGATTTAAGTAAACCCTGAGCTGTCCAGGGCTGGCTTTGGTGGAATTTCCAAATTTTATTGGCGTTTATGCCGGTTGACAGAACTACGCATAATACTCATGCTTAAGACAGCTATGAGTATGCGGGCCCATCACGCAGCTGCATTATTGTTTGTCGGAGCCGTCGTGCTGGCGACGTCGACGTGGTTGGCCGTGCATGCGCCGGTGGCCCGGGCGACGTGTGGTACGGGTGGTGTGGCCAGCGTCGTGATCACGAGCCCATCGAGCACAGCTGGGCCGCTGATTGGCCCCCAGACGCTGCGGGCCTACTCGTCACCGGTGTCGAGCACGACCGGGCTGACCTTTATGATTGTGTCACCCACTCAGATACCGCTGGGGCAGGCCACCTTGAACGGCAGCATGTGGGAGCTCAACTGGGACAGCCGCAACGTGCCCAACGGCGCGTATCAACTGGTGGCGGTAGGGCACGCTGGCAGCACCGTCTATGACTGTGCCAGCGCTTCAACAGCCTTCACGGTGCAAAATCAGCCGTCACAGTCACCGACGCTGAGCGCGACGATCACGCCCGGGAACTGGAGCACTACGGTCGGCACCAGCCGGACTTTCGCGCTTGATACGATCTACACCGACCAATATGGCCGCCTGTCGCACGTGGACCCCACGTCGAGCTCGCCGCAGATTTGGCACACTACGATCGGAACGCTGTCGACGACTGGCGGCGTGAGCACGGTGCTGTACGCTGGGACCAGCCCCGGCAGCGGCACCCTGGGCGCCGAAGTCCAATACCAAGGGCTAAGCGCTCACGCGCTAGCGCCGGTGAGTGTAGCGGCGACGACCAGCGGCAGCGGCTCGACCAATCAGCCGACGCCAACGCCAACCCCGACGGCCAGTCCGGCTCCTGGAAGCAACAGCGGGCCAGGCGGGACGAGTGGTGGCGGGACGATTGACCCGACGTTGGCGACGATGCCGACGATTTTCCGACCCGCGGCACCGACCAACACCAAGCCAGTGGTGGATTTGTCGACGCTCAGCTGCATGCAGCAGGCGGTTGGCAAGGAGCGGTTTGATGAGATTTCGAGCGGGCAGAGCGAGCCGACGGCCGCCGAAAAGCAGCTATTGGCACAATGCTTCAGCGGGCCGGAGAAGATCCCCGGGGTGCTAGCACCCGTGACGCCCACCAAGGTGAACGAGCTGACCGCCCAGGATGACTTGGTGAAGGTGGATGGCCTCAAGAACACGACCGTGACGAATACGGACGGCAAGACGATTACCGGACTGCAGATTACTGGCACCGGGACGCCGAACAGCGACGTCTTTATATACGTGTTCTCGGACCCGCTGGTGCTGCGGGCGCAGACTGATAGCAAGGGCGCCTGGTCGTATGTGCTGGAGACGCCGCTACAGCCGGGCAAGCACGAGATCTACGCGGTGGCGGCCAAGGATTCGAGCACGTTTGTGCGGTCGTCGGCCGTGCCGGTCTCAATCGCAGCGGCGGCGGCTGACAGCCAGGCCGGTAGCCTGGTGATCGAGCAAGGCTGGTCGGCGGCCCAGGTCGGGTTCGTGGCGCTGGCTGGGCTCATGGTGGTCGCCGCGGTGGTGATCCTGCTAGTGGTGCGGCGGCGCGGGCGGGCCAGCCAGCCGGTACCGGCCGAGGCGTCGCCAGCCCTGGCTCCGGCCCCAGCGATGTCGACTGCGGGCCTCGTGATGCCAACGGGGACTCCGGTGGCGCCGCCCATCCCGCCAGCCCCCTCCCCCGCCGCCGGCCCTATCGACCCACCCAATCATGAAGCTCAAGGTTAACCAGCAGCAGCTCGAGTTCGGGTATTCGCTATTTTTGATCGTGCTGATACCGGCAACCATCATTGGCTCGACGCTGTGGTTGACGAGCCAGGTGAAGGGCGACTACGACCAGGAACTGCGGCGCAAAGCCAACCTGGCCAATGAAGTGTTTGGTGTGTCGGTGGCCAACTCGCTGGCTGGTGGGCAGAACACGGCGGTGGCGGTGCAGCGGCTGATTGACCAGGCACGGTCGCGGGCGCCGGAGATTGACGGGCTGGCGGTGTCGATACCAGCCGGCGACGGCTTCAAGGTGCTGGCCAGCTCGAGTGCCGGCACGAGCGGCCAAGCGGACACGAGCATTCAGACTCAGCTCGCCTGGAGCAAGCAGCAAGCGGTAGCCAGCCTGGTGGCGGGCGGCGAAGGCCAGGTGCGCGAATGGCTGGTGGCCACGCCAGTGACCGGGGCTAGCGGCAGCCCGGTAGCGGTGTCGGTGATGCGGGTGTCGCTGCAGCAATCGGACGAGCTGATCGGTACGACGCTGCGGGATGCATTTATCATCCTAGGCATTGTTCTAATTGTGATTATTGCCTTGCTACTGCACCATTTCCGGTTTGTGCAATATGCAGAACTGTTCCGCAAAGAGAAGGAGCTGGAGCAGATGAAAGACGACTTCATCAGTGTGGCGACGCACGAACTAAAGTCACCGATGAGTGTGATCAAAGGGTATCTCTCGATGGCGCTCGACCTGAAAATGGACGACCAGGTCCGGGAGATGGTCAAGATTGGCTACGACCAGACCGAGCGGCTCAACCACCTCGTGACCGACCTGCTGGACGTGTCGCGGCTGGAGCAGGGCCGGACCAAATACACCATTACTAAGGTGAACCTGGCGGAAGTGATCCGGCCGATGGTCGACACGCTCTACAAAGCCAAAGCGGCCGAAAAGCAGCTGGGGCTGACCTACGAACCGCCGGCGGACCTGCCCGCCGTGTCGGCTGACGCGGACCGAGTGAGCGAGATATTTACCAACCTAATCGACAATGCCATTAAATATTCGCGCACAGGCACGGTGACCGTGACCCACGAAGTGACGCCGACGGCGGTCGTGACGACGGTGACGGACACGGGCATCGGCATGACGCCCGATGAGCAAGGGCGGCTGTTCCAGCGATTTTACCGGGCGCGCAATGCGGACACGGCGGAGATTTCGGGCACCGGCTTGGGGCTGTGGATTATTAGGCAATACATCGAGCATATGGGCGGCACAATCGTGGTGCGCAGCGAGAAGGGCAAGGGTTCACAATTTATGGTGACTCTGCCGCTCTAACTATGCTATAGTCCAGGCTGCTGTCCCTGCACCCAGATGAGAGGAGAAATCATGGGTGATACGGAAGCGTATTTCTCGCAATACATCCGGAGCACGCGCGGGCCGGAAGCGGCCGACAACTTCAATGTGTCCATGATGATGAGCCGGCTGCGGTACGCCCTAGTGGCCCAGCGCCACCGACTCGGCCTGACCGAGAAGGCGGTGGCCGAGCGCATGTGGCTGATCGCCCAGGCCGGCCACAAGCGCCGATGGCGCCGGGTCGGACTACGCCGGCCCACGGCCAAGCAGATCCGGGCCGTCGAAAACCGCGGGGCAGACATGCCCCTGCGGTGGTACCTGCTGATGGCCCGCGCGCTGGGCGTGGACCTCGACCGGCCGTGGCTCGGCGTGGTCGAGGCCGTGTATAGCCCTCCGGAATTGGCCTAGGGCCGGGCCTCGAGTCCGGCGCCTATTCGGGCGTCCTCGCATATCGCGGGGGCGCCTGATTTTTGGATACGGCGACTAGTCGGTAAACTCTTGGGCAACCATGAGGCCGTGAGGGCCAGCGTCGATGATGCCGATGCCAATAGTGCGGTAGACTGGGCTGAGGATATTGGCGCGGTGACCCGGCGAGTTCATGAGTCCCTGGTGCGCGAGCTGGAGGGTGGGCGCTAGAGCCAGGTTCTCACCAGCCGCCGCAAAGGTGACGCCGCCGGCTCTGAGGCGGTAGAACGGGTCATGGCCGTCATTGTCGTAGTGGCTGAAGATGCCATCGGCGAGCATGCGGGTGGCATAGGCGCGAGCGACAGCCTGGGATTTGAGGTTGAGGGTTAGCGGGCCGAGGCCGCGGCTGGTGCGCTCCTGATTGACGAGCTGGACCATGGCGGTTTCGGCGGCCGGGTCGACGCGGACATCAGTGGTGCTGAAGCCTAGCTCAATGCGGCGCGTATCCTGGGGCTCGGAAGGGACGGTGAAGAAATCGAGCGACTCATTGATATCGCGCCCCAGGCCGGTCGCTAGCCAGCGCTGGAGGTGGCTGCTGGAACCGAGCAAGATGCGAGACAGAGCCGCGTCGGTGACCGGCTGCTTGGTGGCGGCACTCAGGGGCAGGCCAGCAAAGATGACCAGAGCGAGGGCGAGCAGCACGGCGGCCTTGACGCCGTTGAGCAGCGCGCCGGCCAGACGGCTCAGCGGAGCCTCATTGACGTGACGCGGCAGCCGGGGCAGAACCCTGAACCGCACGACCAGCCCGGCCGCGACCTCGGTGACTACCCAGATAAGCAGGAAGGCCACGACATTGGCCAGGGCGGTGGTAACCTCGGCGGCGTCGCGCAGCCAGCGGCCAAACGGCTGGTATCCAGCCAGCGCCAGGGTGGTGGCCAGCAGGAAGCAGGTGAGCTCAATGGCCACAACGAGGAAGCCACGCCGGCCGCCCAGGTACAAAGCGCCGCCGATGGCCGCTACGATGAGCAGGTCGACGATCATGTGTGTTTGATCCCGCTGACTAATTCGTAAACAACCTTCTGGAGCTCAGACAGGGTGAGGTCCCGGCTATAGGGCGTGGCCCACCAGTGCGAGCGGCGCCAGTCGTTGTCGACCGATGAGTGATTGATGATGGCGACATGTGGCCCGAGGGCGCGGTGAAACGTGATGCTGGCCCGGCGCTGATGGTAGGGCGAGGTGACGAGTATGATGCTGTGATAGCCCTGGTGCTGGGCGATGGCCGCCACGCCCGAGGCGTTCTGGCGCGTGTTGGCGGCCGCCTCATCGAGCAAAATAGCTGAGGTTGGCACGCCCAAGCCGGCGGCCTCGTGGGCCATGGCGGCGGCATTGGACGGGCTATTGGGATCAAGCGCGGCGCCGGAAAAGATGAGGTGCGGCGCCCAGCCCTCCTGGTAGAGCTTGACGGCCTCGGTGGTGCGGGCGGTGGTGTCGCCGCCAGAAATGGCCACGATGGCGTCGGCTTTGGCCAGATCGTCCTGAGGAGACAGGTAGTAGCCGAGGCCAAACAACAAACCAGCCAGGATGATGAGTGGTCCAAGCACAACGATACCAACAATGGTCACAACACGCTTCACAGGATCATTGTACCAATAATCAGAAAACAAAGCGGCTACGGACTGAGCTCGCGCAGGCGCGCGACGATGGGCGGTAGCTCGCGCACCAGGGCGTCGATGTGGGCGGCAGTGGTGCCACGGCCGAGCGTGAGGCGCAGGCTGGCATTGGCCTCAGCGGCGGTCCGGCCCAGGGCCAGCAGGACATGCGACGGGGCGAGGTCGCCGGTGGAGCAGGCTGAGCCGGTGGAGGCCTGGATGCCATGCTGGTCGAGGTAGAGCACTAGGCCCTCGCCCTCAGCGCCGGGCAGGGTGAGGTTGAGGTTGCCCGGCAAGCGACGCTTGGGGTCGCCATTGAGCCTGAGGTCCGGAATGGCTGAGGTGAGGCGGCGGAGGGCATCATCTCTGAGGGCGGCTAGGCGGTGGGACTCAACGGCGCGCTGGCTCTGGGCTAGCTCCAGCGCCTGGGCCAGTCCCACGATGCCGGGCACGTTCTCGGTGCCGCTACGGCGGCCGCGCTCCTGACCGCCGCCGTAGAGCAGCGGCTCGAGCGAGACGGTGTGGCGGACGTAGAGCAGCCCAGTGCCTTTCGGGCCGTAGATCTTGGAGCCGCTGAGGCTGAGCAGATCGACGCCGAGCCGCTCGACATGCAGGTCGAGATGGTTGGGCGCCTGGGTGGCGTCGGTATGCAGGTAGAGTGGCAGGCTGACTCCGCGGCGAGCCCGGTCGGCGCGGACGGCCGCCACCAGCTGGCCGATCTCCCCCACCGGCTGGATAGTGCCAATTTCATTGTTGGCCAGCATGACACTAATGAGCACGGTATGGTCGGTGACGGCCGCCATAACGGTGGCGGGGTCCACAATGCCGTTGGGCTTGACCGGCACGACGGTGGCCGGGTGGCCGGCGCGGGTGAGGTGTTCGACATTGGCCAGGACTGCGTCATGCTCGATAGCGGTGGTGACCCAA
>CAZDGK010000035.1:11041-12191 GCA_964505035.1 uncultured Candidatus Saccharimonadales bacterium | reverse complement strand
TGTTGTAAAAAACACTTGCATTCCGCTTATGGCGGGTGTATGGTCAATTTAACAACACCAAATAAGTCAAACAAAAACAGATGCTAGAGCTGTTTATCACGTCGAAAACCCGACGAAAAATCATCGTTACATACACGAAGTATCCCGACTTCCGGATGCACGTGCGCGGCTTGGCTAAGATGGTCAAGGAAGATCCCGGCAATGTGCAGAGAGAGCTGAAACGCCTCGCCGAAGTCGGTTTTGTAATTGCCCAAAACGAGGGCAATTCGAAGGTGTATGCGGCCAATCCGAAATTTGTGCTGTATCGTGAGCTGCAGGGCTTGGTGCTCAAGAGTCAGGCGGCGGACCGTCGTGGGAAGGCGAAGGCGGTATGAGGCGGCTGATTGATACTCTGCTGGGTGTGCGTCGCCGGCCGTGGGTGCCGTATTCGCGAGCGATGTACCGGGTGCCGGAGCCGCCGCTGGGGTTTGTGCGCCGGAGCGACCCGAACTTCTATTTCCTGGCCCGTAAGTTTTAATACATATTCCGCAAAATAAGCTGGCCGCGAAGCAATGATTGAGGCTTCGCGGCCGGTGGGCGCTAGGTGGCGGCTTGTTCGGAAGCGGCCGTGCTGGGTTTGAGATTGGTAGAGATCTTGAGCCATTTGACCCGGACCAGGGCCCGGATGGCAGCTAGCACTTGCTGGTGGATGCGGTCATGACCGGCCCAGGAGAAGACTCGTCCGATGTAGACGGTGACTTGGTAGTCCCGAAAGAACAAGCTTTCGACGCCGAGGATGCCCATGAGATGCTGGGCGAGCTCGCGGCCGAGGTCAGTGAGCGCACAGTCTTCCGTGGCCATGCCACGATGGCCGACCGATTCCGGCCCCCGGGACAATAGTGCTCCCAGGTGATAGGTGCGGCGGCGCTGGTTGTGCCGGCCGGTGACGGCGACACGGCCCAGCAGGGTGGGCAGTGTAACATCCTGTCCCATATATGACTCCTTGGTCTAGAAAGGGCAGGAATTGTATTAAAGCATATGACGGGGTAGTGGAGAAAGGGTTGATAAAAGAGAAGGGCGGCGCCACGGCGGCCGCCGGCGCGGGCGGGGGGGGTGGGTGGGAGGTGGGGGTACAGAAAAAGACATCGTCGAAACGTCCGACAACTGAGAA
>CAZDGK010000035.1:0-11031 GCA_964505035.1 uncultured Candidatus Saccharimonadales bacterium | reverse complement strand
TCATCTACACCAGGAGGTAAACTTTTTCCGTCCACGACGCTCTTCCGATCTGCCCATACGGGCCGCCCGGAGGGTTGGCGTGGTCAGTTCAGGACAGCGGTTCCACCTCGATGACTTCGGCGTCCTCTCCGAAGACTTCTTGAGCGGCGGCGATGGCGGCGGAGATTAGCTGTTCGCGGTCAGCGGAACGGAAGGTGTGGATACGGATCATGGTTCCGAGGTGTGCGTGCACCGGACCGAACCAGACTTCCTCGACGGCGTCGGGGTGGGCGTCCACCAGGCGGCGCATCAGCGCCTCCCAGAGAAGCTTGCCCTGGCCGCGGAGGTTCTCCACACCGTAATTGTCACCGTTCGCGCCCCAGCGGACTTCGCCACGGTGGTCGGCGCTCGATGCCGGCCACTCGTACCAGTCGCCGATTTTGGCGGTGATACCGACGTAGAAGTAGTCGCGACGGTCCTGGCCGTTGGCCAGATGCCCGGCTACTCGAATCTGGGTCACGTTGTCTCCTTGGTGCTTGAGGGGGCTAGATTTGCCCCATCTAGATAAGAATTTTATCATAAAAATGGTATTTTGTCAAAGTTCTTACGCCTGATATACTGAGGCTATGACAGATGGTGGAGAGGCAGTTGAGGTGAGGGTGGTGCCCAAGCTGGTAGCGCAGATTTTGGCGCGGCGAGGGATGGCGCCCGAGGCAATGGCGGCTTTTTTGTGGCCAAACTATGATGAGCATTTGCACGATCCGTATCTCATGACGGACATGGACCGGGCAGTGGAGCGGCTGGTGGCCGCGGTCGAGAACGGTGAGCGAGTGGTGGTGTATGGTGACTACGATATCGACGGCATCACGGCGAGCGCGGTGCTGCTGGAGTCGCTACGGGCTCTGGGGGCTGATGTGCATAGCTACATCCCGGACCGGTTTGAAGAGGGCTACGGCCTCAATACAGCGGCCCTGGAGGCCTTGCAGGCGGAGGGAGCTACGCTGGTGGTGTCAGTGGATTGTGGTATTACCAGCGTGGCGGAGGCGGACTGGGCCAGGGAGCATGGGCTGGACCTCGTGATTACCGACCACCACACGCCTCCAGAGGTACTACCCGAAGCTGTGGCGGTGGTTAACCCGAAACGGCCGGGTGACGACTACCCGTTTAAGGAGCTCTGTGGGGCGGGTGTGGCATTTAAGCTGGTGCAGGCTTTGCAGCGGCGGACGGGTATTCCGGAGGCGGGCCAGGAGAAGTGGCTGCTGGATTTGGTGGCGCTCGGCACGGTCTGCGACGTGGTGGATCTGGTGGGTGAGAACCGGGTGCTGGTGGCATACGGCTTGAAGGTCATGCAGCGAACGCGGCGGCCGGGTCTGCGGGCGCTGGCGGTGGTGGGTGGCGTGGATATTCGCAAGATTACGGCTCGGGAGCTGGGATTTGTGCTGGGACCACGCATGAACGCGGCGGGGCGGCTGGATCATGCGGCGCGGTCACTGGAGCTGGTGGAGACGGCGGATGAGGCCCGGGCGATGGTGATTGCCAATGAGCTCGAGAATCTCAACCGGCAGCGGCGGGCGGATCAGGACCGGATATTCAAGGAAGCCATGGTGCAGGCTGAGGCGCACGAGGCTGACTCGGTGCTGGTGCTGGCGGACGGGGGCTGGTCGCATGGCATTGTGGGGATTGTGGCTAGCAAGCTGGCGGAGCGATGGGGCAGGCCGGTGGTGCTGGGACAGGTGATGGGTGAGACAACTAAGGCGTCGGCCCGAAGCGTGGCCGGGTTTAATATGGTGCAGGCATTGCGGAGCTGCGCTGAGCTGCTCACCAAATACGGCGGCCACTACTATGCGGCCGGTATGACGCTACCGACGGCCAACCTGGAGGCTTTGCGCGAGCGACTGGGGCGGCTTGCGGGTGACGGCGGAGCGGACGAGTCGGAGGCGACCGAGGCGGATGTGGTGCTGGATGACTTGGCGGAAATTGGCTGGCCAGTATACGATGATTTGGCTTTATTGGAGCCTTATGGAGCGGCTCATCCGGTGCCGGTGTTTGAACTGCGGCAGATGGTGCTTGGTGGCTTGTCCCAGATGGGTGCGGATGGTTCGCACTTGCGGTTGGCGATACAGGATGAGGCTGGCCGGACGCTAGCTGGGGTGGGGTTTGGGTTGGCCGGGCGATACGGTCAACTGCAGCCGGGGCAGCGCATCACCGTGCGGGGCAGTCTCAACAAAAATGAGTTCAGGGGTGAGCGCACGTTGCAACTAGTAGTGACGGACATTCATCATGAGTAATATTAGTATTCGATACGATAAAGAGCGCTTCAGTAAGCCAGAAAATGATGCCATAGAGGCGGCCTTGGAGTATGCCGCCAGAGCTCATGAGGGTCAGAAACGGGCCAGTGGTGAGCCATACATGGTGCACCCACAGGCCGTGGCGGAGATTGTGGCGGACTGGGGATTGGACGCTGAGTCGGTAATGGCGGCTTTGCTGCACGACGTCATTGAGGACACCGACGTCACACTGAAGGAGCTGCAGGAGCGGTTTGGCGACAAGGTGGCAGAGCTGGTGGATGGTGTGACGAAGCTGCGGCTCTCGAACCTGCCGGGGCCGGCGGCGGACAGTGCGCGCCGCGAGATCTCTAATGAAAATCTGCGCAAGCTCCTGCTGGCTAGCGTGAAAGATCTACGGGTATTGATGGTGAAGCTGGCTGATCGGCTGCATAATCTGCGGACGCTGGAGTACCTAGAGCCGGCGCGGCAGAAGCGGATTGCCCGTGAGTCATTGGAGATATTTGCGCCACTGGCCGACCGGTTGGGCATGGGCCAGCTGAAGGCGGAGATGGAGGATATTGGCTTCAAATATGCCTATCCAGAGGAGTACGCGCGGTTGGAGCCGCTGGTGCGGCGGACGCTGCGGCGGTCGCAGGACTACCTGGAGTCATTTCGCCGGGCGGTGGCGCAGTTGCTGGCGGGTGGTGGAGTGAAGCCGCTGTCGATCGCGGGGCGTCCTAAGCACTTGTATTCGGTGTTTAAGAAACTGGGCAAGGTAGAGGGCGATATTGAGCAGATTTACGACCTGCTGGCGGTACGGATCATTGTGCCGGATGTAGCGAGCTGCTACCAGGTGCTGGGTCTGGTACATCAGCAGTACAAGCCGCTGATCTATCGCATTAAGGACTATATTGCGGTGCCCAAGCCCAATGGTTATCAGAGCTTGCATACGACGGTGTTTGGTCTAGACGGCAAGATCACTGAAATTCAGATCCGGACGCCTGAGATGCATGATGAGGCCGAACGAGGCTTGGCAGCGCACTTTTTCTACGACGCTCAGAAGCACACGGGTTCCTACCAGCGCGGCGAGGGAACAGCGAAGGTGCCAGACAAGCTGGCGTGGGTCAATCAGCTGGCGTCATTGCAGGCCGAGAACAGTCCGGAGGCGCTGGATAGCCAACTTGAATTGTTCAGTGACCGAATATTTGTGTTCAGCCCGAAAGGGGATTTGTATGACTTGCCGGAAGGGTCCACGCCGGTGGACTTTGCGTTTGCGGTGCACAGCGATCTGGGCTTGAAGACCATGGGCGCGCGGGTGAACGACCGGATGGTGACGCTTGATACCAAGCTGGAAAACCGGGATGTGGTGGAGATAATGACGCGGCGTGAGCCGGCGCCAAATCGCGACTGGCTGGGTTTTGTGCAGACGTCGGCGGCCCGCGGGCGGATTCGGAGCTGGTTCCGGGCAGCCAGCCGCGATGCCAACATTGCGTCCGGCCGCGTGGCGCTGGAAGCTGAACTGAAGGTGTGGGGCAAGGGGCGTCTGGAGGACATGCCGTCGCGACAGCTGGCTGATACGCTAGATGGTCTGTCGATGCGCTCGGCGGATGACTTGCTGCTGGCCATTGGCGAGGGGACGCTGGGAGTTAACCAAGCGATTCGCCGGCTGGTACCGGATGCGGCGCGGCCGAGCTCGGTGCCGGTAGTGAAGCGCGAGGCGTCGACGGGGCAGGTGCTGATAGAGCAACAAGAGCTGGCCTACACGCTCGCCCCATGCTGCAAGCCGTTTTTCCCGCAGCCAATTGTCGGCTACGTGACCCGGGGGGCAGGTGTGACGGTGCATGCGATGGGCTGCAAGAATCTGCCGTCCGATGCTGAGCGGTACGTGGCATGCCGGTGGGAGACGTTGGAGGCCAGGGCGGTGCAGCTGGTGTGCCAGTTGCGGGTGCGGGCGCTTAACCGCATTGGTCTGCTATCTGATATTACGGGTGTGGTGGCGCGCGAGCGGCTAAACATTAGCGGCTTTGCAAGTAGTAACAATCATGATGAGACTGAGGCGCAGATTGGTTTTAGCCTGGAGGTGCCGGATTTGTTCCGACTAGCTGACGTGGTGCGCCGGCTCGAGCGCGTACCGGGAGTGATTGAGGTGACTCGGACCGATGCGTTCTAGGCGAGTTGCCGGGCGCGGGTCCCTATGGTACGCTGGGGCCTAGCTATAGGAGTAAATGGTGGCAAAGCAGCAGTTCCAGACGGTGCGAGGTATGTATGACCTCTTGCCGGAGCAGACAGCATTGTTTGATTACCTGGTGGACACATTCCGCCAGCTTGCTGAGGCGGCTGGGTACGGGCATATGGAGGTGCCACTACTAGAGGACGCCAAGCTGTTTGCGCGCGGCGTGGGCAACGAGACCGACATTGTGTCCAAGGAAATGTACGCCTTCAGCGACCAGTCTGGGCATGAGCTGGCGCTGCGGCCGGAGTTTACGGCCGGGATCGTACGAGCCTTTATCGAGCACGGTATGGGTTCGTGGCCGCAGCCGGTGAAGCTCTACCTGTATGGCCCGCTGTTTCGCTATGACCGGCCGCAGGCTGGCCGCCAGCGGCAGTTTGGCCAACTAGACCTGGAGGTGATTGGGGACCCGGCGCCGAGTGTGGACGCGCAGACTATCATGTTGGCGCAGCGATTTTTCCGGCGGATTCGGCTAGGCAATGTGTCGCTGCAACTCAACAGCATTGGGGACGCGCAGTGCCGGCCGAAGTATCGCAAGGCGCTGGTGGAATACCTGGAGGCGCACATCAAGCAGCTAGCGGAAGTGGACCGGGGCCGGGTGAAGTCCAACCCGTTGCGGGTGCTGGACTCGAAGGAGCCGGGGACGCAGGCGGTGCTGGCTGACGCGCCACAGACACTCAACTACCTGTGCGATGACTGCCAGAAGCACTTCGCTGGTGTGTTGGAATACCTGGACGATTTGGGTATTAGCTATGACCTGAACCCGCTGCTCGTGCGGGGCTTGGATTACTATACGCGAACGGTGTTTGAGTTCTATGGTGAGCGAGATGGGGCGCAGAGCGCGTTTGGTGGCGGCGGCCGGTATGACGCCCTGGTGGAGCAGCTGGGCGGGGCGCCAACGCCGGCGGTGGGTTTCGCTTTGGGTATGGAGCGCATTGTGCTGGAGCTTGAAGCTGCCGGGGTGGAACCGCCAGCAGCTCAGAGCGGCCGGGTGTATGTGGCAAGCCTGGGTGAGCCAGCGCGGCTGGGCGCCTTCCGTCTGATTGAGCAGCTGCTGGATGGTAATGTGCCGGCGGTCGGGTCGGTGGACCGGGATGGCATTGGGTCGCAGCTAGCCCGGGCTGACAAGCTAGGGGTGCCGTACGCGGTGATTATTGGTCAGAAGGAAGTCAAAGAGGGCACGGTGCTGCTGCGCGATATGGCATCTGGTGCACAGGAGACGCTCAAGCTGGATGCGGTGGTGCCGGAGCTGCGCCGTCGGTTTGGCATTAGCACGAAGTAGCGGTTTTTGGCCAAAGACAAACGGCCGGGACACAGGAGTGTTCCGGCCGTTGTGGTGGCGGCCTAGAAGCCGTGCTTGTCCAACCACTTGCTGAACCAGCTGCGCTGGGTTGGCCGCCGGTCCGGGAAGACGCTGTAGGCGGCGCCGGCGGTCAGGGCGCCAAAGAACACGAGCCACAGTACATTGTGCTTAACGGACACGTAGAGCATGATGCCGGCGATGACCGCCAGCAGGATGCCGAGGGCGATGCGCAGCCGGCGCCAGGGCACTGGTTCGGTCGGTACGTCGCCTGCCATTGGTCACCTCCTAGGTGATAGGTATGGGCATAAGCGAATTGAAGCATTTATAACAGATCGTCAGAGATGAGTCAATAAAAGTAGAACGGCCGGGAGAAATGCCTCCCGGCCGTCGGGCGTGGTTATGCGGTCAGCAGATAGAACCCTCCGAAGGCGAGACCGACGAACCCGATGAACATCAGGAGCGCGCAGGCGCCCGACCATAGGGTGTGGGCGCGGGTCTCGGTTCCCAGGAACGGGTAGCTGAGCTGCGTTTGCCCGTTGGGTAGCTGGTAGGCAGTGACCTGTTGGCCGTCACCGATGCGGTCGGTGGCGAGCTTGCCCAGGCGGGCGCTGTCCGTGCTGCCGTCCGGCAGACGGTAGCCCACGGTTCGGACGTTGCCGGCCTCAACTGGGCCGATCGACGTCACGGTGACCGTGAGCTCCTGCTGGGCGGGGCTTGGCGGGTAGGTGCGGCGCTCCATGGTGAAGCAGAGCGTGGCCACACCGACCACCAGCACGACCGAGCAGGTCCAGCCGATGATCTGGAAGATCCGGCTGCGGTACCAGCGGAGTTTGTTGGTTGCCAAGGTAGTTGTCCCTTCAGTCGGCGGAATCCAACCTTGTAATTATAGCATATTATGGTGTAAAAGCAAGCAGTACGGCTTGCTCTGCCGGATGGGCGAGCGCATAATGAGGCCAATAAACAGGTGGGTCTGGGCGATGTGGTGGATCTGGGTAGTGCTGATCTTGGTGGCTCTGAGTCTGCGGATTGTGCAGCAGTATGAGCGGGGAGTAGTGTTTCGGCTGGGCCGGGTAGTGGGCGTGAAGGATCCTGGCTTGCGCATCGTGGTTCCGCTAATTGATGTGGTGCGCAAGGTGAATATGCGGATTATTACGATGGCGGTGCCGGGCCAGCAGGTGATCACTAAGGACAATGTGAGCATCAGCGTGGCGGCCGTGGCATACTACCGGGTGGTGGATCCCATCAAGGCGCTGGTGGCGATTGATAATGTGATGTCGGCCATTAACCAGATTGCGCAGACCACCGTGCGCAACATTGTGGGCCAGCATCCGCTCGATGAGGTGCTGAGTAGTACCGACAAGATCAACACGTTGGTCAAGGGGATTCTGGAGCAAACCAGCGAGCAGTGGGGCGTAGAGATTAGCCGGGTGGAGCTCAAGGACATTCAGCTGCCCGACACGATGCAGCGGGCCATGGCCAAGCAGGCGGAGGCGGAGCGGGAGAAGCGGGCCAAGATTATCGCGGCGGAGGGTGAATTCCTGAGCGCCGAGAAGCTGGGTGAGGCGGCGGATATCATTGCGGCGCACCCGATCGCGCTGCAGCTGCGCAACCTGCAGGTCTTGAGCGAGGTGGCGACCGAGAAGAACTCTACGATTATTTTCCCGACTCAATTCATGGATAGCATGAAGGCGGTCAAGGAATTCATGCAGCGGGACAGCGCCTAGGCGCTGTCTCTACAGGCCAAGACGGCTGGCGATGCCTAGGACGTGGCTGACGTAGCTCCAGGAGTGGTTGTAGTGGTAGAGAGCAGTGCGATAGTCGCCCCGAGCAGCGCCTCCCGCGGCCAGATAACGGCCGGCGGTGAGGACGGCATCGTTGACGTTGGTGATGACGGCATGGCCATCGCCGTCACCGTCGAGGGCGTAGGTGCGGAAGGTGGCGGGCAGGAACTGCATGGGGCCGGTGGCGCCGGCAGGCGAGGTGCGGCTGGTGTTGCCGCTCTGGTGGGTTTCGGTCTCGTGGACGGCGGCTAGGAGCTGCCAGGGCGTGCCGGTCTGGGCCTGGACGCCGAGGTACAGCGAGGCATAGGCCGGATCGAGGCCGGCCGCGCTGAGCTGGGTGGCGGCTTGGCTGACGCTGGTGTCGGAGGGCAGGATGATGGCTGCGTGTTCTGACGCCAGGGTGGCGGTGGCTGGGTGGCTACTGCTAGCGCTGGTGCCGATGGTGTGCTTGGCCCAGTCGGCGAGCATGACGGACTGGCCGGCGCGGAAGTGAGCCGCGGCCGAGATCAGGTTGAGCAGCAGCATGAGGCCGAGCGAGCTGAGAATAACTTTTTTCATAGGTGGCGGTAAATGGTAATGGATAATAGTGCACTTTTGGGCGTGTTTGGTCAAGCTTAGGCGGATTGAGCGGTGGGTGGTGCGTCAGGTTGGTGAGGCGAGGTATACTGAGGGCATGAACGATTGCATTTTTTGTACCATAGCTCGCGGCGGGGATCCTGATCCGAATAAACTAATCTGGCAAAATGACGTGGCAGTGGCATTTAAGTCGATCAACCCGCTCGCGCCGGTGCATGTACTCGTAGTGCCAAAGCAGCATATCAAGAATATTGACGCACTCGATGACGAGGCGCTGGCCGGCCGGCTGGTAATGGCGGTGCGCGAGGTGATCAAGAAACTGGGCTTGGTGGAGGCTAATAAGGTGATGGTGCAGGGTATTGAGCTGGATCACTTGCACTTTCACATCATGAGTGATTCGCGCTACCGGGGAAAATCCTAGCGCTTAGGCTTGCTTGCGAACTCAAAATCTGCTAACCTACAGCAAGCTTTACTAGTGCTTAAAGATCTCGGCCCCAACGAAACCGTGAAAGGAGGTGATGCTCGATGCTTCAAGTCACTCGCAAAGACGACAAAGAGTCTCTAGAGAATATGATCCGGCGCTTCAACAAGAAAGTGCAGCAGTCCGGTGTGCTTGGGATTGCCCGGCGCAATAAGTTTTTTGAGAAGCCACTCGGCAAGCGCGCCCAGCGCGAAATCGCCATCCGCAAAGCGGCCCGTAAGGCGGCCAAGGCCAAGGCGTTTTACCGCTAGGCTAGAGACCCGTCACCAAAAACCCGGTCCGTAAGGACCGGGTTTTTGGTATGGCGGTGGTACAATAAGGTAACAAGAGGACGATATGACAATCCAGGAACGACTGACCGAAGACTTGGGTGTGAGCATGAAGGCTGGTGACACCGCCAAGACCAGCCTGCTGCGGCTGCTGCGCAGCGCCATGAAAAATGAAGAGATCCGGGTGGGCCACCCCTTGAGTGACGACGAGGCGCTGAAGGTGCTGCAGCGCGAGGCGAAGCAGCGGCGGGATTCGATTGACCAGTACCGGACGGCTGGCCGGACTGAGCTGGCGGCGGCCGAGGAAGCTGAGCTGGTGCTGATCCAGGGCTATCTGCCGCAGCTAATGGACGAGTCCGAGCTGGCAGCGGTAATTGACGAGGTGATCACAGAGCAGGGGGCGACCCAGCCGGCCCAGATGGGGGCGGTGATTGGGGCAGTGATGCAGCGCGTCGGAGCCCGGGCTGAGGGTGGGGTGGTGTCTCGGCTGGTGAAGGAGCGGCTGAGCGCCTCATGACCGGTTTGACACTGGAGGTCGTGGGCGAAGTGCCGGCGGGACTAGACATGGTGCCGACTGAGCGGGTGTTTGAGACCTTGGCGGCGAGCGAGCTGAGGCAGCCGCGCGGGATAATCAACTTGGCATTGACAGACGATGCGGGCATTCGCGAGCTAAACCGAGACCATGCTGGCCATGACTATGCGACGGATGTACTGTCGTTTAGCTATATTGAGGATGAAGGCGAGCCGATTGAGGGGGTAGTGGGCGAGATGGCGGTGAGCGTGGAGACGGCTGGCCGGCAGGCACAAGCCGCCAACGAGCCGGTGGGCGTGGAGGTGGCGCTACTGGTGCTACATGGCAGTTTGCATATTATCGGCTATGATCATGCTAGTAAGACAGAGCAGGTAGTAATGCAGGAGCTGCAGCGGCGATTTATGGAAGAGGCGGGGTATCCGTACCGGGAGTTTGTATGGGAAGACTAGTGTTTAGCTTCCGTAATGCGCTGAGAGGCGTGCTGTACGTGTTTGAGAATGAGAACAATGCTCGAATACATTTATTGTTCGCAATATTCGCCTTTGTACTCGGGCTGGTGCTGCAGATCTCAGGACCGGAACTGGCAGCCATATTCTTTGCGGTCGTAGTAGTGTTTGTGGCGGAGATCACCAATACAGCGGTGGAGAAGACGCTGGATTTGGTGGAGCCGAACCACCACCCACAGGTGAAACTGATTAAGGATATGGCAGCTGGTGGCGTGCTGGTGGCAGCAGTCGCGGCGTTGATCATCGGCGTAGTAATATTTACACCACACATTGTGAATCTATGGGCCCAATATTTATTGTTTTAGGTTTAACGGGGGCGGGTAAGTCCGTTCAGGCTGGGCGGCTGGCGGCACGCCTGGGCGGCGTGCATTTGTCGAGCGGCGAGCTCTTGCGTCACGACCCACGGTTGCGACGCCAGTTGGCGGAGGGTGAGCTGGTTGATTCAAACCTGGTAGATCAGGTCGTAGCTAAAGCGGTGGCCGATGTGCCGCGCGATCAAGCAGTCATTATGGATGGGTTTCCGCGCGAAATGAGTGAGGTACGATGGCTGGAGTCTAAGCTGGAGTCGTGGGACAGGCTGATCGGGCGGGTTGTTCTCCTGCAGATAGACGAGCAGACGGCCTCGCGGCGGCTGGCTGGACGAGGTCGCGAGGACGACACGCCGGAGGCTTTGCGCGAGAAGTACGCGGAGTATCACGCCGTGACGCAGCGGGTGGTGGACTACTATCGTCAGCAGGGGCTGCTCAAGGAAGTGGATGGCCGCGGAAGCATAGATGAGGTGGCGGCGCGGCTAGGGGCGGCATTGTCGTGATGAACCAGGTGAAAACAGAGACTGAGATTGCTCGCATCCGCACGAGCGGGCAGATGCTGGCGGCTGTGCTGCGGATGCTGGGAGAGAAATTGCATCCGGGGATGACAACCGGCGAGCTGGACGTGCTAGCGGCTGCGGAGTTGGAGCAACTAGGTGGCCGGCCGGCCTTTCTGGGCTTCCAAGGCTTTCCGGCGGTGCTGTGCGTGTCGGTGAATGACGAGGTGGTGCATGGTATTCCGGGGGAGCGGCGGCTGATTGAGGGTGACATCGTCGGATTGGACTTTGGGGTGAACTAT
>CAZDGK010000034.1:0-13453 GCA_964505035.1 uncultured Candidatus Saccharimonadales bacterium | reverse complement strand
CCGGCGCCGAGGACGTCGACGAGGGCGACGGCCAGCTCATCGTCTACACCTTGCCGGCCGAGCTCGACGCCGTGCGCAAGGCCCTAGCCGCCGCCGGCTACGAAGCCGAGAAGGCCGAGCTGTCCTTCGAGCCAAACACCACGGTGGCCGTCGCCGACGCCGACACTGCCAAGAAGCTTCTCCGCCTCATGGATGCCCTCGACGAGCTCGACGATGTCGTCAACGCCTCCGCCAACTTCGACATCGCTCCCGAGCTGATGGACCAGCTAACCTAATTGCTTACGAACAGTCAGAGATGGAACCTCAAAAACAACTTCAGAATTATGAGATATGTAGGTTGCATGAACTACTAGAGTCGGGCCAGCTAGATAAGGTGCCGAGTCAATTCGGTCAAACTGTGTTTATTGAGGTGATGATACGCATGAATTCATTACTCCAATTTCTGAGAACCAACGACAGAAGAGTAGACTTTACAAATGATGTAACCACAAGCAAAGAGGTCAAAGACATAACAGACTTGGTGAATAAGGTTAGAAATGCAGCAGTGCATGACACAACGAGTAAAGATAGCTTCCTGGATGGTAATAACTGGTTCGTCTTCAACGTAGTTCAGGGATTAGTCCCATCTGCCTTCAATATTAATGGACAGGTACTAGGCTGCGATTATGAAGACGACATAGCATATTACTATGGCAACCACAGAGTTTATCTAAAGAGGCATATCTACAGGCTTTTCAGCGAACTCGAATCAGCTTTAGCAAAATAGATCGTCTGACTCAGCCTGATAAACTAACCATATGAGAATCATCGGCGTCGATCCTGGCACCGCCACCACCGGCTTCGGCGTCATCGAGCATACCCACGGCCGCTACGTCTTCGTGGACGCTGGCGTCATCACCACCCCCGCTGGCCAGCCCATGCCCGAGCGGCTCATCACCATCCACGAGGAGCTGGCGCAGGTCATCCGCGACACTCATCCCGACCAAGCCGCCGTCGAGCTACTCTACTTCGCCACCAATGTCACTACCGCCATATCCGTCGGCCAAGCCCGGGGTGTCATCCTGCTCACGCTTGCTGAAAGCGGCCTAATCCCTGCAGAATATACACCGATGCAGATCAAGCAGGCAGTTACCGGCTATGGTGGCGCCAAGAAGCCGCAAATCCAAGACATGGTGCGCACCCTGCTGAGCCTGCCCGTCATCCCCAAACCCGATGACGCCGCCGATGGCCTGGCCATCGCGATCACTCACGCCAATCAGTCCCGCTTGGGCTAGCCTCGCCGGGATCTGGCAATTTTGGTAAGCTTAAGAGGAATGATGGAACAGACGTACGTGGTAGTCGGATATTTCGCTAGCCGCGCGGCCGCCCAGCGCGCCCTGCGCTTGCTCGACCTCGGCGCCTACCGTCACCGCCTCTACCAGTTTGGCTACGCCGGCCTGGCTTCCACCATCGAGACGCTGGCCCTCAGCTGGCTGCGGCCAGGAGAGTGGGCCATCACCGTCCATCTGCCCGAGCCTGATGCCCGCCAGCTCCTGGATCTCATCCAGCGCAGTGGCGAGGCCGTCCAGGCCGCCATCCTGTCGCCGGCCCTCACCGAGCCCGACAACCGCGCCCGCGCCGGCATCCTGCGCGACCGCTGGCGCTGGAGCGTTCGCCAAATCCAGCTTGTCCTCAAGCGCCAGATCGAGCAATCCGCCGGCACCGACAGCCTGCAGCAGCAAGCCAAATGGGGCCTCGCCGAAGTCGCCTACGAAGATGTCCTCGCCGGCGTCTCGCTCATTGAGCACCGCTACATCATCGAGGGCTACGTGGAGCGCATCGGCGCCCTCATGAAGGGCAAAGCTCTCGATAAGCTACCCAAAGGCGAGGTTGATGGCCGGCCGGCACCCCTGATTTACCAAATCGCGCGTGAAACCGACGAGCGCCTGCACGGCGACCTGAGCGAACGCCGCCTGCGCCACTGGCTCCGCGCCCATTGCGAGAAACTCAACCTATCGCGCAGCGAGTTCAAGACGCTCGAGCCCATGCTGGTGGTCAGCCTCATGGAGGATCTGGCCGTCCAGGTGGCCATCGAGCGCCGCCGTGAGGCCGAGGTGCGTCTGGCGCGACTGGCCGCGCTGCGCGTGGGCGAGATGCCCAGCGGCGACCTGCCGGCCTACCTCGAATACCTCGGCCGTATCATGCCCAACCCCTCGCCGTCCATGGCCGTGCTGCTCCTCGAGCTGCTGCGCGACGTGCCGGAGCACCAAGCCGGTCTGGCCCACGCCTGGAACCTGCCCACGGGCGAGTCACTCACACGCCGCCTCCGCCGCGTCCAACAGGCCGACGCCGAGCGCCTCGAGCGTTTCAACCGCGTCATTACCTCCCTGCGCGCCCTCGTCCGTACCGATTGGGAGTCGCTCATTGAGGATGTCAGCCCGGTCGTTGGCCTCATGCGCCAAGACCCGTCCGGCTACTTTCCGCGCATGGACTCGCCAACCCGCTCGTGGTACCTAGACCGCGTGGCCGACATCGCCAAATGGTCCAAGCGCCCCGAGCGCGAGATCGCCGACGCGGTCGTGCAGGTGGCCTCCACCCACGAGGGGGTGGCCGAGCACATCGGCTACCACTTGGTGGATGAGGGCGCCCGCGCCTTCGAGCGCTCGGTCGGCAGCCGCCCGCCCCTGCGCATTCGCCGGGCCAATTATGCCCGCCACCATGCGGCCGGCTGGTACCTTGGCTGGGTGGCCGCGGTCACCGCCTCTGCCACGGTTGCTGCCGGGCTGCTAGCGGCCTGGCTAGCTCCAGCCGCGCCGCTCATGTGGATTGTCGTGGCGGCGCTGGCCGCCCTACCGCTCAGCCAAGTGGCCGTCGAGGCCGTGGCCGACGGCACCAACCGCCTCGTCCGGCCGCGTATGCTACCCAAGCTGCGCTTCCTCGGCCAGCTGCCGTCCGACTACCGCACCCTTGTCGTCGTGCCGACCATTCTGCGGCACGAGGCCTCAGTGCGGGCCAACCTCGAAAACCTCGAGGTGCGCTACCTAGCCAACCCCGACGCCAACCTGGCCTTTGGCCTGCTCACTGCCTTTGGCGACGCCGCCGTCGAGCATCTCGCCACCGACGAGCACCTCATCGAGCTCGCCTCCGCCGGTATCCATGATCTGCAGCAGCGCCACCCCCGGGGTCATTTCTTCCTCTATCACCGGCCGCGCGTCTTTGTGCCGAACGAGGGCATTTGGATGGAAGAAGAGCGCAAGCGTGGCAAGCTCGAGGAATTCAACGCCCTCATTCTGGGCGGCGGCCTGCCCGACCGTCTGCTTGCCGGCGAACTGTCCTATATCCGCTCCGCCCGCTTCGTCATCACGCTCGATGAAGACACCGAGCTGCCACCCGGCACCGCTTTGCGCCTTATCGAGGCTTTCGCCCACCCGCTCAACGAGCCGCAGCTCGATACCGCCAGTCGCCGCCTCATCCGTGGCTACGGCATCATCCAGCCGCGAGTCTCGACGGGTCTCGAAAACGGCCGTGCCAGCCGGCTAGCCCAGTTGCTCAATGGCCGTCTTGGCATTGACCCCTATATGGTCACCTATAGTGATCTCTACTACGACCTGGCCGCCGACGGCATCTTTCATGGCAAGGGTATCTACGACCCGCGCGTTTTTGCCTCGCTGGTCGCCGACCGCCTGCCCGCTGGGCGCATTCTGTCGCACGACCTGCTCGAAGGCAGCTACATGCGGGTGGCGCTCGCGACCGATATTATGTTCTTCGATCAGTTCCCATCCAATCATCGCAGCCTGCTAGCTCGCAGCCACCGCTGGGTGCGGGGGGACTGGCAGATTGGCGCCTGGGCCAGCTCACGCATTCCCACTCTCGGCGACGGCACTGAGCCCAGCCCGTTCGCGCCGCTCAGCCGCTGGAAGATCACCGACAATCTCCGCCGCAGCCTGTTCCCTGTACTAGCCGCCGGTCTGCTGCTAGTCGGTCTGCTGGTGCCCGGTCCGCTCGGCCAGCTCGCAGCTGGCCTTGCGCTGCTGACGGTATTTTCGACGGTGCTGATGCACTTGCGCGCTGCCGCCGCGGCCACGATGCGGCTGCGCAGCTTTGGCTGGGTCGACTTGCTACGCGGCCTGGCCGAGAGCTGCTACCGCCTCATGATGCTGCCGCGCCAAGCCTGGCTGTCGCTTGATGCCATCATCCGCGTCTGGTTCCGCCTCCACGTGTCGCACCGGCACCTACTGCAGTGGCTGACCGCCGAGGACACCAGTGCCATGGCTCAGCGCGGCTTCGACCGGCCCAGCGCCGTGGTGTCGGCTGCCAGTCTCCTCGGTTTCGTCGCCGCTGCCAGCGGGCTGTGGGCGGCCCCGGTCTTTGCTGCGCCGTTGCTGATGCTGTGGGCTCTAGCGCCAGTCGTCATGAATTGGCTCGACCAACCCACGCGCACCCGCGGCAGTGTCGCCGCGCTCAGCCAGGCCGAGCATCACAGCCTGCGCCAAATCGCTCTGCAGACCTGGCGCTTCTTCGACGAACTCATGACCGCCGACAATCACTTTTTGCCCCCCGACAACCTCCAGGTCACCCTCAAGCTCGAAGTCGCCCGCCGCACTTCGCCCACCAACATCGGCCTGGGCATTCTGGCGTGGCTGGCCGCCCGCGACCTTGGCTACATCAGTCTCGACCAGATGATGGAGCGGCTCCAGGGGGCTGTCGGCAGCCTCAGCCAGCTCGAGTCATACCACGGCCACATCTACAATTGGTACCGCACCGACACGCTGGAACCAGTCTACCCGCGCTACATCTCGACCGTCGACAGTGGCAATCTCATGGCCTCACTTTGGACCCTGCGCCAAGGCCTGCTCGAGCAAGCCGACCAGCCGCTCGTTCCGCCCGAGGCCGCCCTCGGGTGGTCTGAGCTTATCGAGGAGCTCCGTACCCGGGTGCCGCGCCTACCCGAGACCATCATGGCCGAGTTCGCCGCCCTGGCCAGTACGGCCGCCGCGCACCGCTCCGATCCAGCCGCGCTCACGCATGGCCTAGCCGCGCTGGTGGCCGTCATCCGCGCCCGCGAAACCGAACTGCGCGAAGCCATCGGCGACACCAATCGGTTCCTGGTTGACCGCCTCATCCGCCAAGCCGACGTCTGGCACCAAACCCTCACCAATTACCTCGAGTGGTACCAGGTCCTAACCTCGCCGCCCGGCGAAGTCAGCCAGCTGATCTCGCCCGAATTCGCCGACCGCTGCGCCGCCTGGGCCAGCCGTCTGCCCAGTCTGGGCGAGCTCGCCGCCGGCCAGCCCGAGCCGCCGCTCGTCATCGGCGAGGCCAAGCCCGTGCTGGCGTGGTGGGCCAAGCTAGAAACCGCCCGCCGCCGCGCCGTCAAGCAAGCCGGCCTCGCCCTGGCCCAGGTGCAGGCCTTGGCCGACCAGGCCGGGGAGCTAGCCAACCGCACCGATATGCGCTTCCTTTATCACCCGCGCCGCAAGGTCTTCCACGTCGGCTATAACTTCGACGACAAAACCTTCGACCGCTCATTCTATGACCTGCTTGCCAGCGAGGCGCGCATTAGCTCGTTTGCGGCCGTGGCCGCCGGCCAGGTACCGGCCGAGCACTGGTGGGCACTGGGCCGCAACACCCGTCTCTGTGATGGCCAGCCCGTCCTGCTTTCCTGGAGTGGTACCATGTTCGAGTACCTGCTGCCGCGCTTGTTTATGCGCGAGTATCCAGACACCCTGCTGCAGGCTGGCACCCGCGCCGCTGTCAGCATCCAGCGCCAATACGCCTCTCGCCTCGAGATTCCCTGGGGCATGTCCGAGGCCGCCCACTCCGCCCTCGACTACGACAACACCTACCAATACCGGGCCTTCGGCGTCCCGGCGCTCGGCATCCAGAGCGGCCTCGAGCAGGGCATCGTGGTCGCTCCCTACGCCTCGTTCCTGGCGCTGGCATACGACCCCGCCGCCGCTCTGGCCAACCTGCGCTTGCTCGAGAAGCTCGGCCTGCGCGGCCAAATGGGCTTCTTCGAGGCCGTCGACTACCGCCGCGCCGTGGCCGTGTCCGGTGAGCGCGGTGTGGGTGTCTACACTTACATGGCCCACCACCAGGGCATGACCATGCTCTCCATCACCAATGCCCTCATGGGCGACATCTTCGTCGACCGCTTCCATCGTGATCTGCGCGTGCGGGCCGCCCGCACCCTGCTACACGAGCGCGGCGCCCGGCCCGACAAATCCAAGCAGGACGTCTCGCTGCGCTCAGCTGGGCCCCTGCGCCCGCTCGCCGCCAAGCCTGTGTTGCAGGGCACCTCCAGCATCGTCGACCCGCTACCCAAGGCTCACATCCTCACCAATGGCAATTATTCGGTCATGGTCACAGCCACCGGTAGCGGCTTTAGTCGCTGGCATGGCGCTGAGCTCGGTCGCTGGACCGCCGACCCATTGCGCGACGAAAAAGGCGCCTACCTCTATGTCTACGACCGCACCGCCGAGCAGCTATGGTCCACGGCCTTCCAGCCCACCCTGTTCGACGATCCGAGCTATCGCGTCAGCTTCATGCCCGAAAAAGCCGTCTTCGAGCGCACCATGCACGGCATCCAATCTACCCAGGAGATCTACGTCGCCCCCGATCACGACGTCGAGATTCGTCGTGTCACCCTCCAGAATCACAGCGGCACGCCTCGCGAGCTCGAGACCACGAGCGTCATGGAGTTTGGCCTCGTCTCGCACGATGCCTGGCGCGCCCACCCGTCATTCAATAAATTCTTCGTGGGTGTGGAGCTGCTGCCTGAGCAGGATGGCATTCTGGCCCATCGCCGCCCCCGCTCAGCCAATGATCAGCCCATCTGGACCGCCCATCTCTTCGTCAACCTATCTCAGCCGGCCAACCGCGCCCGCCTCCAGAGTGACCGCGAGCAATTCCTGGGCCGTACCAGCACGCCCCGCCGCCCGCGTGGTCTCACGAGCACCGTCACGCCTGTGCCCCCGCAGTATCCGCTCGACCCCATGGCTGCCGTCACCCAGACCGTTTCGCTGGCAGCAGGGGAGACGGTGCAGCTGGTGGCGCTCACCATTGCCGCCTCTACCCGGGACGAGGTCATCCGCCTAGCCAACCGCTACCGCCAATGGCCCAGCCTGGCGCGCTCCCGTCAGGTGGCTTGGACTCTTCGCCAGGCCGAGCTCCAGCGCCTGCAGATCACCGAGGCCGAGGCAGCTGTCTTCCAGCATCTGGCCCCGTACCTGCTCTACCCGAATTCCTACCTCAAGGCGGCTGCTCGCGGCCTAGTCGCCGAGGGCGAAACCAGTGTGGTTGCCCGCGATGAACTACCCTCCGGGCCGCTCATGGTGGCCGCCCTCGACGACACCGGCGACCTGATGCTGGCTCGTCAGCTCGGCCTGGCGCAGAAGTACTATGCCAGCCGCGGCCTGCATTACCCGCTCGTCCTGCTCATCAAGCTCACCGGCGCCCCGGCCGAGCGCCTGCGCCGGCTGCTCGAAGACTTGGCCGAGAGCCTCAAGTGGCTGGGCGACGCCGAGGTGGAGCCGGACATTCATATTTGGTCGCTGACCAATCTCTCCGAAGGCGTGTTTGATGAATTGGTCCGCCGCGCCCGCCTCGTGCTCGACGGCGCCGACGGTCCGCTCATGAGTCAGCTCGAGACGGTCGCTCCGCTGGCGCGCGGCCTCGAGCGCCCACCCTTGCTGCTGTCGGCGCCCACCCCGGTGGTGCTGCCGGCTCAGGTCGAGTTCCCCAATGGCTACGGCGCCTTCACCGACCACGGCCGCAGCTACAGCATCGCCGTCACCCCCGAGACCGTCACCCCCGCGCCATGGGTCAATGTTCTGGCCAACCCCGATTTCGGCTCGCTCATCACCGAGCGCGGCGGCGGTTTCACCTGGTCGGCCAACAGTCAGGAATACCGCCTCACCCCCTGGCGCAACGAGCCGCTCAGCGACCGGCCCACCGAACTCATCTACGTCCACGACCTCGAGACCGGCCGCGTCTGGTCGCCCGAACCCGACTGGCACGACGGCGCCGGCGCGCTCGTGTCGCACTCACCAGGCCTCAGCACGTTCGAGGGCGAATACGACGGCCTCCGCTACAGCTTTACCATCTTTGTACCCACCGGCTGGAAAGGCCCCAGCTCAGTTCGCATCCAGCGCCTCAGCCTGCGCAATACCACCACCAAGTCCCACCGTCTGCGCTTCACCGCCTATGTCACCTGGGTGCTCGGCACCGACCGCGAGCAGTGGCAGGAGCAGGTGGTCACCGCCTGGAACGACACCGACCAAATCCTCACCGCCACCAACCCAGCCCTCAGCCTCTACCGCACCATGGCCTTCATGGCCCACAGTGAGCCGGTCCTCGACTTCACGGCCGACCGCGCCGAGTTCTGGGGCCCGGTCCGCGCCGACACACTGCCACACGGCTTGGCCGCTGCCGAACTGTCCGGCCGCATCGGCTTTGGCCTCGACCCCGGCGGCGTCCTGCGCAGCGAGATTGAGGTGCCGGCCGGCGCCGAAGTGGCCGTGGAGTGGTATCTCGGCACCGCCGACACCCCCAAGGCCGTCGCCTCCGCCGTGCGCGCCCTGCGCAAACCCAGCGCCACCACCCAGGCCCTGCGTGCCACCACGGGCTGGTGGGGCGACACCCTATCGGCCCTCACCGCCGAAACCCCCAGCCGCGACACTGACATCCTGCTCAATAGCTGGCTGCTCTACCAAGTTCTGGCCGGCCGCATCTGGGGTCGCACCGGCTATTACCAATCGTCTGGTGCCTTCGGTTTCCGCGACCAGCTCCAGGACTCCATGGCCTTGGTCTATAGTCGCCCCGACCTCACCCGTAGCCTCATCATTCAGGCTGCCGAGCATGAGTTTGCTCAAGGCGATGTGCAGCATTGGTGGATGCCTGGCGGCCTCCGTGGCTTACGCAGCCGCATCAGTGACGACCGCCTCTGGCTGCCCTATGTCGTCTCGCACTACGTCAATGTCACTGGCGACCGCGGCATCCTCGGCGCTATGGTTCCATACCTCGAGGAAGCCCCGCTGGCCCCCGGCGAACCCGAGCGCTTTGACGCCGCCAAGGAAACCCGCCTCGAGCGCAGTCTGCTCGACCATTGTCTGCGCACCATCCAGATCTCGCTCACCCGCGGTGCTCATGGCCTGCCCCTCATGGGCGCCGGCGACTGGAATGATGGCTACAACTTGGTCGGTGGCGCCGGCAAGGGCGAGAGCGTCTGGCTCGGCTGGTTCGAAGTGGTTGTCCTGCGCCAAATGGCCGACCTGCTCGATGCCATTGGCCATGATCCCAAGCTAGCCAAACAATACCGCTCCGCCGCCGCCGGTTACACCCAGGCCCTCGACGAGCACGCCTGGGACGGCGAGTGGTACCTACGGGCGTTCTACGACGACGGCCGCACCCTGGGCAGCGCCCGCGACCCCGAAGACCAGATCGACTCGCTGCCGCAGAGCTGGGCCGTCATAGCCGGCACCGGCGACGCCGCCCGCCGGGCGCAGGCCGTCTCGGCCGCCGTCGACCGCCTCGTCGATCGCGAGTCCAAACTGGTGCGCCTCTTCACTCCCGCCTTTGACACCTCCGACCGCAATCCTGGCTACGTCAAAGGCTACCTGCCGGGCATCCGCGAAAACGGCGGCCAGTACACCCACGGCTCGCTCTGGCTCACCATCGCCCTGGCCCGCCTCGGCCGCGGCGACGACGCCGTGGAGCTCCTGCGCCTCATGAGCCCTGTCAATCACTCGCTCGACCGCGACTCCGCCAACCTCTACCGCCTAGAGCCCTACGTCACCGCCGGCGACATCTACGAGCTGCCTGGTCAGGAAGGTCGCGGTGGCTGGAGCTGGTACACTGGCTCGGCCGCTTGGATGTACCGCATCTGGATCGAGGAGGTCCTCGGCTTCCAATTGCGCGGCCACCAGCTCACTATCAATCCGTGCATCGACCGCAACTGGCCCGGCTTCAAGCTGACCTACCGCTTTGGTAAATCCGTTTACACCATCGAGGTCACCAATCCACACGGCGTCTGTCGCGGCGTGGCCGAGCAGCACCTCGACGGCCAGCCGCTACCGGCTGGCCCCGTCCCGCTCGTCGACGATGGCCGCCCGCACCATCTCGAGATCCGCCTCGGCTATTAGCATTGACGTCATGGCTCCATCCGTCATAGTATTAACGTCCCTGTACCTCACACACGGGAGGTTTTCCATGTCGGGACCGCAGGACCCTGCACCTTACCGGCCGCCAGCTGTCCAGTTCGCGCTGGACGAGATTTGGGAGGTGACCGGCTATCAGGCTCAGGCCGAGCAGCTGACCAATGGTCGGTGGCGAGTCACCCTCGATACCGGTCGGATCCACGTGACCTACGACCAGAAGCAAACCCGCTCTGGCCGCTTCGTCCAATGTGGGTCCACGCTCACGATCGACGGCCAGTCCCGCGAAATTGCCGATGATATCTACGAGCTCGCTCGTATCATCCGCGATCCGGATGGTCTGGCGCCACCAGAGCTCATGGAGCTTCCGCCCATGCCGGTCGAACGGCCAATCGGGGAGGCGCCAGCTCGTATCCAGGGGCTCTACAAGACGATCATCGAGCATATTGGTCGGGAGGCGCCAGGCGAAGACTTCGACCTGCGCATCGGCCGCCGCGGTGGCCGCTGGACCATCGGGCTCGATCAGGGCCGGACAGCTCTGCGGCTGATCTTCGGCCGCGGACCGAGCGACAAACCCCTCAGGATCGAGCTGGTGATCAACGGGGTCGACCACTCCGCCGAAATCGGCAACAGTATCGAGGAGGCCATGGCGCACTTCGGCACTGATGACGAGGACACCACTGGTCCGCCTCAGACCATCGGCCAGCCCAAGTCGGGCGCTCGCAGCAATGCGGTGGAGACGCGTAAATCCACGGTCATCCGCACCTAGTGCCCGGCTCTCCGTCCGCCATGCTCGCATTTGAGTATGGCGGACGCTTCATTAACAAAAATCCCCACCCGCCAATGCGGCGGATGGGGGATGAGCGGGCGCTCAGTCGCGGTACAGCACGTGGCTGTGGCGCCGCTGGGGACGGATGTACGTCTGCTGCATTTTCTTGGTGTTGCCCTTCTCGACAACGCCCAGGAGCAGCAGCAGTGAGATACCCCACGTGCCCCAGAAGCCCAGCGGCAGCACCAGGAAGTTGTGGCCGTAGTGGGCCATCAGGTGCAGCACGATGTCGTTCATGGTGAACAGTCCGGCGATGATCGCCAGGCAGCCGAGCGGCGGGATGATGAGGCTCAGCGCCAACACCCGCCACAACACGAACGCCACCAGTGTGAAGATGCCGCCGGCCGCCAGAGCGCCCAGCAGGTGGTCCTGGGTGGTTTGCCCAGACTTGTCCGGGTTGATGACGACCCAGCCCAGGAAGTTGAACAGCCAGAACAGGCCGCTCGTGATGGCGAGGTTGATCACCAGGTTGGTCAGAGTCTTCACAAGAGCACTCCGGTTGGGTAGAAGGTACAAAAGCTGCGAGATGCACGAGTGCAAATCGCCCGGCAATCATACCAGAACCGGCCCGATTGTAAATAGTTTTTGCCCGCAGCCTTATCTCATCGTATAATTGAGCGTATGCTAGATCTCTCCGACCTACGCCAGACCCTAGTCGAGCTCAAGCTCTCCGGCGAGCTCAACCGCAATACACCTGGCGCCAACCGCCAGGCTATCCGCGAAATGCTCGCCCGCAACAACTACTGGGCGCTCGAGATGGACGGCATTGAGAGCCTGAACATGACCTACGACGAGGCCGCCAGCATCATGGCGGCCCAGCTCGGCCTCAGCGACGAGCGCTTTGCCGGCGAGGAGCCGCCCTACATTGACCCCGAGCATACGCTCAGCCGGCTCATCACCGGTTTCCATCGGCTCGAGGCGGTTGCTCATGCTGGCGGCCGCATCCTGTTCGCCACCGGCCACCCCGGCTCCATGCTCAGCTTCTACCAGGTGCTGGGCGAGCACTTTGAGGAACTCGGCGCCACGCTGGTCGTGCCGGCCGAACCCGTCGCCGCCCCCGACCGCCGCTGGCTCGACGACATCAATGGCGTGGTGGTCCTGTCCGACGAGGGCAACCTCATGCACACCCACGCCAGCAATGGCATGCGACAGTTCGTCGAGGCTACCAAGCCCGACATCGTCATGGCCGACCACGCTTTTGCCGTCGCCGCCATCAATGCCAAAGCCCCGACCATAGCCATCTTCGACGTCGATGACCCGGCCATACCCATCATGGCCCATGCCGATCCCGAGCGCATCATCGCCGTCCCCATGAACGACAATCAGACCAATACCCGCACCGTCAAAGCCGCCTTTGCCCTCATCAAAACCCTAACCAAACCTAACACCCCCAATCATGAGCAACCCTCAAGACATCTTCACCCCCGATCAGCTAGTTCAACTCGAGCTTGACCTCATCGCGATCCTGCGTGCCCAAGGCATGCTCATCGAGGAAATCAAACTCATCGGCCTCAAGGGCGCCGGCGACTCCTCCACCGTCTTCGCCGTCCTGATTGACGACGTCCATCACGTACTCAAGGTCTACCGCAGCAAGGAAGCCTACACTCGCGAGATCAAGCACCTCCGCCGCCAGATCCCGCACGACCGGTTCCTCTTCGTCTGGCCCGCCCGTAAGAACCGCTTCAATTATTCCATCGTCGTCATCGAGGTGCCCGATGGCTTGCAAATGCACGAGCGCATGCTCACGCCACTGGTCGCCGAGCAGCTCGGTGACACCCTCATCACGCTCCACTCACTGCAGTACAAGAAGCACGTCACCGTGCCCGAGATCACCCGCTATTTCGAAGAGGCCCGCTCCTGGGCTACCAAGCACGGCGAGCTGTTCCCCGAGCTAGGCCGCGCCCGCGTTGCCGCCGCCATCGACTCCGGCATTGCCTACACTCACCGCCACGCCAAGCAGCTGCGAGTACCCAAGTCACGCACCCACAACGACCTTTGGTGGGCCAATGTCATCGTCGCCGAGGAAGATGTCTACCTCATCGACTGGGAAAACCTGGGCCGCGACGACTATTGCAAGGACCTGGCCTTCTTCCGCATCATGACCAACTACGAGCGCACCGCCGCCCCGGTCAGCATGTGGGACGAAGACGTCGACAATAACCTCATCGATACCTTTATGGACCCCATTCTCGAGCGCTACGAAAACACCTTTGAGGACGAGTTCTTCTGGCAGCGCTACGGCCTCTACGCCCTCCAGCAGGCCAGCCTCAACTTCGCCCGCGCCGTCTACGGCGACCGTCGCGGCGCCCGCCGGGCCGGCAATATTATGCTCACCGGCATCCGGCTGTTTGAAGACCATTGCCTAGCTACCGATAGCTAGTGCATCGCCCCCGCCGCCCCAATGTGGTCGGCGGGGGCCAGGGGCTAGGCCGCACGCAGCGCCGGCCAGAAACCAAACACAACGGAAGAGCGTGGTGGAGGGGAAAAGTGT
>CAZDGK010000033.1:869-13473 GCA_964505035.1 uncultured Candidatus Saccharimonadales bacterium | reverse complement strand
TTGGCCGCTATAGCTACTACGGCTGGTTGCTTCACCAGCTGCCACATCGTCCCAGTTGATCACCGTCAGCCGCGGCCAGTGCGCCTGCCACCGCGCCGACTTTTCTTCATAAACCTCACGAGACACCAGCCGCTTATTTGGCCGCACCACTAGGCTCATCAAGTCATCTAACCCATACGGCGCATATACCCGCAAGCGGCCACCTTCCTGCCTCACCCCGACCGCCGACGCGGTAGTCGGCCAGGTATCTATCGCTGCCTCCGCCGATGCATACGGCTGAATCGCCCGGCCCATCTCCTGCTCGTACCAGAGGTGCACGCGGGCCTCATTGCACACATCCACCTCAGCTGGCAGGTCGCCAAACAGCATCCGGGCCTTCTGCGCATAGTATTCCTGCCCCTCCGCCGTCACGTCAGCCGGATCAAAGTACACAATGTCATAATCCTTGATGTGGTCGGTAGGGTAGTAGTCATGCGCCCGGTTCCACACCGTCTGCGCCAAGCACCCAGCCCCCAGATACCATTTTGGCAGACCCAGCTGCCTAGCTCGCTCCAATATCGCCTCTACGACCACATTTGACCGGATAGCCTCCTCAAATGCCGCTCTCACAATAGTCCCTGACGCCACGTCACCCTCCTTGGTTTCGCACTTTGTTCGCCTTAGCATAACAAACGAACACCAGCCGTACAAGCAGTTTTACACAACTAAAAACGAGGCTCCGGGGAGCCTCGTTTTTAGTACAGAGTAGGGGAGTTACTTCGCGTCGGTCACTGACACAATCGTGCGGCGAACCCGGCGGCCGGTAAACTTCTCGATTTGCTTGGTAGTAAAGGTCACCAGACCGTCGCGCATAGCAAACAGCGTCTGGTCGCGGCCGGTCTCTACACCGGTGCCAGCTTCCATCCGAGTACCGCGCTGGCGCACGAGCACCGCACCTACGCGCACGAACTGGCCGCCAAAGCGCTTGACGCCTAGTCGTTGACCTGGTGAGTCCTTAAGGTTTTTGGCGGAACCGCCGGCTTTTGTATGGGCCATCTTACAACTTCCTTAGTAATAACACTTGCCGTCCGACGATCTGATCGGGCCGCGCATACAAGAGCGGCTGCCGGACGTGCTTGAAAACCTTCATAGTGTAGCCTAATCGACCCAGCGAGTCAACAATATCCAGGTAGCGCCAATCGCGCCCCACTCGCCAGGCCGGCACACACAGGGCCAACTCCGTCCCGGCATCCAGCTGTCGGGCCCAATTAGCCAGCACATCGCGGTAGAGCGCGCCCAGCTCCTCGCGCAAAGCCGCGAGTTTGGCCGGGGCAGGGGAGACACTCAGGTGCTCACCCAGGTACCCCTCACTCACCACTGCCAGTGCCGTATCGGGCAGGCGCACCGACCGCGCATCTGCTTCCTCGACTCGCCAAGCCGGTAGGGGAGACGGCGCATGCTGGGCGAGCCAAACCAAGTTTTGCTGCGTCGCGTCGACCATCTCCGGCGACACGTCCGTGCCAGCCGCACTTCGGCCGAGTAGCAGCGCCTCCTGCAGCACCACACCAGTGCCACAAAACGGGTCGACCACCACACTGCTGGCCGTCGTATTAACCAACGTCCGCGCCAGTTTGGGCGGCAGCATGCCCACTCGGGCGGAGCGAGCCGGCCGGTCGTAGTCACGCGCACTGTACCAGTCAATATCCTGCACGCTCAGAGTCTGCGCCACCACCATCTGGCCACCGGCCACCGCCACCACCAGCTCAAAGCCATCCTCGAGCACGCGGTTATGCTTGAGCTGCGCGGCCGTCACACTGGTGCCGCCCACCGGGCTCACCAGCCGCACCGGGCCGCGCTCCCGCAAACGCTTCTTGAGCGCCAAGCCCGCCGCCACTAGTGTGCGCAAACTGGTCCGGTCGCCATACACGCTCAGGCCAAACGGCGTTTTGCCCTGCCGCATCGGCAAATCGTCCACCTCAACTGGCAATTTTTGCAATTCCACCGCTGGTCCGTGGTAGAGAATCCGTCCCACCTTGACCACGCTACCCAGTGTCACCACTTCTAGCGGCTCAGCCACCAGCGCACCCACCGCGCCCCATGGCACCACGCCCTCCGGACCAAGCCGTGACTCCAGCTCAGCCAATCCAAACTCAGGTTGCCGCCCCAATACGGCTAGAAAGCGCAAATCAGTCATCACCCTTATTGTACACCGGGGCACCCGGCGGGTGTCCAAAATGCTTACCAAAGCCCCACATTGGACGATGCTCCAATAATTGTTGACTTTCTATGGCTCTTTTTCATAGAATTTAACTATGAGGTACCCGGGATCTAACATCTTCGCCCTACTGGATGCGACCCCCCGAGTACCTTGTACCGCCTGAGCCAACCGGCCAGGCGGTTTAAAATTCCAGAGACAAGGGAGCTTATGTGGCTAGACGCCGCCGCCGAAGCGGCTACCGCAATCGGGACCACGACTGGTTCCGACGTCATTGCCCAATCGCGCCGGACGCCATCCGGCTCAGCCGCCGCCTTGTGCTAGCGGCTCTGCGGTAGCGCACCGCTTCCCGTACTCCCAACTCACCGACAGGGAGGTGATCACCCGCATGGCACGCATCGCGACAATCCATGCCTTCGTCGCTGCGATCTAGGAGGTGATCAATAATCTCCCGGCCCGGGTTAGGGCACCCGCGACCCCCGCCTGCTCATCGGCATTCACGAGCAGGCGGGGGCACCCATTACTGCGTCGTCACATCTACAGAGAGGGCAAGGCAATGGGGGACAGCACCGCTGTTTTGGAAGCCCGGACACCAGTCCGACGCCGCACCAGCCCACACCGCTTTGTGGGCCCCGGTGAAGCAGAGTTTGCCGCTTGGTGCGCAGGTCAAGGCATCGTCATATCATACGAGCCCTACCTCTACGAGCTCGGCACCGAGGTCGCCATGGACGAATCCGGCCGGATATACCACCGCGTCACCCGCGGCTTCTCGCCTGATTTTCTCGTCCACGCCGCCGCCGATTGGCCCGAGCTGCATGTGGAAGTCACCATCACCCAGCGCCCCTGGAAAAAGCTCGGCAAGATCCGCGATACCGCCGAGCACTACCAGGTGCAAACCTTTCTGCTAATGGTCGGCAGCCGCCGCTGGCGCCAGATCAAGCGCGATCCCAGCCGGCTACGCGACCTACTCACCAGCTTTGGCCGCCGCATCCAGGCCGCCCAAAGCCACTAATAAATCACGGGCCACCTTCGGGTGGCCCGCCATCCGTTTGATTCATATCAGTTATACTCATAGACATGGAACCATCCACCCAAGTCATTTCGGTCGGCGAATTTCTGAGCATTATTAATGAAACGCTCGGTTTTGCGTATCCGCAGGTGATCATCGAGGGTGAGGTCTCAAGCTTCAAAGTCAATCAGGGCAAGTTCGTGTTCTTCGACCTCAAAGAAGGCGAAAACGTGCTCGGTTGCTTCATGATGATTCACGCCCTCAAATTGCCTGTCGAGGACGGCATGAAGGTCCGCGTCACTGGCTCGCCGAAGGTAATGAACAAATCATCGCGCTTTAGCCTGACCGTCAAAGCCATCGAGCTAGCCGGGGAAGGGGAGCTGCGCCGCGCCATGGAGCTGCTCCGCGCCAAGCTTGAGGCTGAAGGCTTGTTTGCCACTGAGCGCAAGCGGCCGCTCCCAGCCTTTCCGCGCACCATCGGGCTCATCACTTCGCAGCAGTCAGCCGCCTACAGCGACTTCATGAAGATCCTCAACACTAGGTGGAGCGGGGTAGAAGTGCGGCTCGCCGATGTGACCGTACAGGGCGTCACCGCGCCCGACCAGGTCGTCGGCGCGCTCGAATACTTCAACACCGCACCCGACCCAGTCGACGTCATCGCGCTCATCCGTGGCGGCGGCTCACTCGAAGACCTCTCCGCCTTCAGCACCGAGCCGGTCGCGCGCGCCGTGGCAGCTAGTCGCACACCGATCATCGTAGGGGTCGGCCACGAGATCGACTTTAGCCTTGCCGACTACGCCGCCGACGTCCGCGCCGCCACCCCGTCCAACGCCGCTCAGCTAATCGTACCCGACCGCACCGAGATCCGCGCGCGAGTCACGCATCTGGAGCACCGCAGCGAGGTCGCGCTGGAGCGGGCCGTCAATCGCCGCCGCGCCGCCGTGGACACCCTCAGCACCCGGCTCGAGCGTCACCTGCGACTACCCCGGGAGCGGGTCGGCGAGCTCCAGGGACGCTTGTGGCGCGGCTTTGAGCGGCTCTCGGCTCGTCCCGCCGCCGCTGCCGCCCGGCTAGCCGCCCTGCAACACCGACTCCTCGTCGGCGAGCGCACTGCCCGCGAGACCCGCACCGCCCGGCTAGCAAGCCTTCGCCGCGAACTCCGCGCTTTTGACCCGCAGGCCACCCTGGGCCGCGGCTACGCCATCGCGCGCGACCCGCACGGCCGCATTCTGCGCGACCCCTCAGCCGTCTCGTCCGGCACCGCCGTCGATGTCCAGCTCGCCAAAGGCACCCTCCATACCAAAGCCAACTAAATGGTACAATACCGGATATGAGCCCCAAACCATTCGAATTTGAAGCCGCTCTCAAAGAGCTCGAGGACATCACCGCCTGGTTCGAGTCGTCTGACGTTGACCTCGACCAGGGCCTCGCCAAGTTCGAGCGGGGCATGGAGCTAGCCGCCCAGCTCAAAGAGCACCTCCAGACCGTCGAAAACCGCGTCGAAAAGATCAAGGCCAAGTTTACCGCCGAGGCCGCCAAGCCAACTGCCAGCCGGCCAGCCCTTGCGGATGACGGCGCCGATGACCGCGAGGACCGCGAAGACACCACCAGCCTCACCGACCCGAGCGACCCGGACAACCAAACCGGCCTCTTCTAGCCCATGCTCACCCTCAGCCTCGTCCTGCTGGCAGTCATGTTGCCGTTTGCGGTCGGTGCCTGGCTCGGAGCGCCCTATCTCACCACCCTGCGCCGCCAGACCGAAACCGCCCTGGACCTCGCCGGTCTCCAGCCCGGCCAGACCATCATTGACCTCGGCTCCGGCGACGGTCAGTTTCTGCGCGCCGCCGCCCGCCGTGGCCTCCGCGGCATCGGCTACGAGATCAACCCGCTGCTCTGGCTCATTTCCCGGCTCGTCACCTGGCGCTACCGTCAGCTGGTACGCATCCACCTAGCCAACTTCTGGACCGTCCCACTCCCGCCAGCCGACACCATCTACGTGTTCCTGATTACCCGCTACATGCCCAAGCTCGACGCCAAGCTCGCTGCCGAGCTCACCAAGCCTACCCGCATCGTGTCATTTGTTTTCCCGATTCCTGGCCGCCAGCCAGCCACCCAGACCACCAGCCTGTTTGTCTATGATTATGCAGCCGCTCAGCTTGCACCCAGACCCAAACCGTCCTACCATAAGCATTAAGACTATGGAAGTACCTCCGACACCAACTATCAGCCCGGCCATGGCCAACTTTGGCCCCAATCCGGCCTCAAGCAACCGCAGCCTGCTCTATATCGCCCTCATTGTGGTATTCCTCATTGGCACCATTGGCTTTGGTGCGCTCAGCATTGTCGCCTTTAGCCAAGCCCACACCGCCAAAGCCACCCAGGACAAGGCCAAGGCTGATGCCGCCGCCGCCGCGCGAGCCGAGCAAAAGCAGGCCGACGCCCAGGCCGCCCAAACCGCTGCCGAGTCACCGTTCAGCTCGTACACCGCACCCGACGAGTATGGCGCCTTCGTCGTCAAATACCCCAAGACCTGGAGTGCCTCCGTCACCGAGTCCCGGAGCGGCAGTCCGCAGGTCAATCTGCTACTCGAGCCGGGCATCGTCCACACCGCTGACAGCACGCTCGACCTCCTGCCTGCCCGCATCACCCTGGTGCAGCGCACACTCGCCGAATTTATCAAGCAATACACCAGCCAGAAATCCCTCGCGCGCTCCGACATTACCGTTTCTGGTATCAAGTCCACCAACTTCACCGGCAAGTTCGCCGACAAGCGCACGATCCGCATCGTGGCCGTACCGGTCCGCGACAAAACCCTTGTCTTCACCTCCGAATCCGCGGCCTACGCCAGTGAATTCGACCAAATTTTGGCCCAATCAACAATCAATCCCTAGCAATCCGCACCCACTCTTGTCACCCTTACGCTTGAGACCTGCTGCCAGCAGATGCTAATCTGGAGTGAGTAAGGCACAAGGCACATGGGTCTGGATAAAACTTCTGTCACGTCTGCGCCCGCCCTGGAAGCGGCCGAGCTTGATAGCATCCTAGCAGCACTCGACACCGCCGCCACTCCGGCCCGGGTCCTACACCAGCTATTGACTGCCGTGGCCCAGATCGAACCCAGCCATGTCGCGGCCGGCTTTTTGTACAATTCGTCTGGCGCGGTCGACCTCGTCGACGAGCACCAGCTACCAGCTCAGCTACGCGGCCATCTCGAATACCCGCTGCCGCCTGCCACACCAGACAGCCCGGTCCGCCTGCCTGCTGGCGCCAGCGCGAAGCTCGAGCGGCCACACACCCACGCCGCCTGGCTCCAGTCCGACGGCCACACCTACGGCGGCATCATTATCTGGCGCGCCGAACCCTGGCCGGCCGCCTCAGCCGGCGTCCCTGCTCTCATTAGCCTGCTCGTCCGGGCCGCCGCCCGCGCCCTCAGGCAGCTTGAGCTTACCCGAGACCTGCGCATTACCCAGGCCGAAACACTGGCCCTGCAGCGCATCACCCAAGCCATCACCCGCACCCTCGATTTCGACAAAGTCGTCTCAACCTTACTGCGCCACACCCGCCGCCTGTTCAACACCGACGCCGTATCGCTATTCCTAGCCCATCCCGAGACCGGCGAATTTACCATCCACAATGCTATTGGCCTATCCGACCGCTACGTCCGGGACATCCGCATTAGCCTAGGCTCCCGCAATGCCCAGCGCATCATTAAGCAACACACCCCGGTTCAGATCTACGACGCCACCAAGGGAGCCGTTTCTGGCCAGGTCGAGCTCATTAAGTCCGAAGGTATCCAGAGCATACTTATCGCGCCGATTTTCTCCGGTAGTGATTCCGTGGGCGCGCTCTGCCTCTATTCCAAGACCTCCCGCCATTTCCAGGAAGCCGAGCTACGCCTCAGCCAAAACCTCGCCGAACAGGCCAGCATCGCTTTTGCCAATGCCAATCTGCACGCCAACATGGTTAGGGTCAGCAATGAGATCGAGCAAACGCGCAACCACATGGAAGACGGCTTGCTAGTGCTCGATAGCACCCATAGCCTGCGCTACTTCAACGCCGCCGCCGGTAAGCTTCTCCGGCTCACCAGTACGTCCATCGGTAAGCCGCTCACCACCGCCCTCACCGTTCACGGCAACACTCTCTCATTGGGCGAAGCCAATCTAGCCGAAACTCTTCACCGCACCGAGGCTGGCCAGGTGCAGCGCCTCAGCTTCCACGCCACCGGCCGTGATACCCGCTACTTCGAAGCCGTTTGCTCGCCCTACCGTGACGCTCAGGGTCACTCGATCGGCCTGCTCATCAGCATCCGCGACATTACCCAGCTCTACCTCGAGAAAGAAAAGCTCCAGACCATCCAATCCAGCATCCAGGACGGCATCCTCATGATCGACATCCACGGCCGTGTCACCGAGTGCAACACCGAGTGGCGCAATCTCTTCGCCCTGCCGCAAAAACCCCTCGGCCGCCACTTCTTCAATGACATCAGCGCCAATGCCAACGTCGTCTTCGACCAAGACATCACCGCCCTGGTAGCCGATGTTCTGCGCGGTAAGCGCCTTATGTGCTACGCCCGGCTGGTTGACCGGGGCCGCCACCTTCAGCTCCTCCTCGGGCCCATCACCAGCCTGGGCCGCGTCACCGGCGTAGTCGCCACCGCCCACGACATCACACCACTCATCGAAAAAACCGTCGAAGCCAACGAAAACGCCGCCAAGGCCCAGCGCCACTTGCGCGAGCTCACTCAGCTAGCCGACCTGTCAGCCATCGTCGGTTTCAATATCGTGAGCATTTTCCAAAAGTACATCGTCAAGATCACCACGCTGCTTGATTCGCCAGCTGCCAGCATTTACCTGTACGAGCCCAGCCGCCAGCTCCTGATTCGCCAGCAAGCCATCAATGCCCTCGAAGCCGACCCTGACACCCTGCGGCTCGACACCAGCCACGTGGTGGCCAAGGCGTTCGTCGGCCGCACCAGCGTCACCGCCGACCCTCTGCCCAACACCACCCACTACCGCCTAGCCGTGCCGATCGTCCACCACTCCAAGACCCTAGGGGTCATCCTTGTCAGCCGCCCCGGCGACACCTACTCCGACCACGACAGCAAGCTGCTGCGACTCGGAGCCACGCGGCTAGCCGTACTGGTCGAAAACGCCTCGCTCTATCACGACGTCAATGCCCGCCGCGAGCGCTGGGAAGCCGTCTTCCGCTTCACCGACGAGGGGATTGTGATTTTTGACAAGCGCGGCATCATCGTCGGCTTCAACCCAGCCTCCACTGAGATTACCCAATGGAACGCCGCCGAAGCCATCGGCAAGTCCTTCGACAAGGTGGTCAAGACCGTCATCGTCGAGAGCCGCTCACCCGAGGCTGCACCACTCAGCCGCGTCCTCGGCGAGGGTGCCACCATCGCCAAGAGCGAGCAGCTCATCGAAAACCGGGGTGGGGGACATCTCTGGACTGAGATCAGTTATTCGCCCATCTTCGACGACACCGGCCGTGTCACCTCCGGCATCGCCATCATCCGCAACGTGCAAAAGGATCGGGAAGTCGAGGAGATCAAGTCTGACTTCATCTCCATCGTGTCCCACGAACTGCGCACCCCGCTCACTGCCATCAAGGGTTTCTTGAGCATGGTCCTCAAGCAAGACTTCGGCGACCTGTCCGAAAAGCAGTTCCACTTCCTCAGCCGGGTCTACCAGAGCAATCAGCGCATGATAGACCTGGTCGAAGACCTGCTCGATGTCAGCTACATCGAGTCGGGCAAGATCAATCTCACCATCAGCCCCGTCGCCATGGAGAGCATCGTTTCTGATGTGGTATCCGAGCTAGCCGGCAAAGGCGCCGCCAGTCAGATCATGATCAAGGTCAAGCGCCGGGCCAAACTGCCGCTCGTCCTAGCCGACGAAACCCGCCTACACCAAATCCTGCTCAACCTCGTCGACAACGCCATCAAATATTCCTCACCCGGTACCCAGGTCGAGGTCGATTTCCAGGTCCACGGCGACGAGCTCGTCACCACTGTCACCGACCACGGCGTCGGCATCACCAAGAGCCAGCTCGACCGGCTATTCACCAAGTTTGGTCGTATTTACAATCCCATGAGCATCCAGGCTGGCGGCACCGGCCTCGGCCTCTACATTGTCAAAAATCTCGTCGAATCCCACGGCGGCCGCATCTGGGTCACTAGCCAGGAAAATAAGGGCAGCAAGTTCCGCTTCAGCCTGCCCATTGCCAAGCAATTGCCGCTCCTAAGCTAAGTTTCGTCGGGCTGCAACTTGTAGCTCTGGAGCTATCTGATACACTAAGTAACAAGCCTTAATCTCTAAGTAAGCCAAGGGAGGTGCCGCGTGGCCAAGATCCTGCTCGTAGAAGATGATGCAATTCTCGTCGAAATGTACCAAGCCAAATTTGAACTGGAAGGCCATGATGTACGCATCGCCGTGAATGGGGAAGAGTGCCTCACAATCTTGCAGGACTTTCAACCGGACCTCATCCTACTCGACATCCTCATGCCCAAACTCAATGGCTTCCATGTGCTCAAAGAGATCAAGAAGCAGCCCGCCCTGCGCCAGATCCCCGTCATCCTTCTCACCAACCTCGGCCAGGCCGAAGTCGACATGAACCAGGACCTCGCCAAAGCGCTCGGCGTCAGCGACTACCTCATCAAGAGCCACCACACCCCAGACGAAGTCGTGGCCAAGGCCGTCAAGGTGCTTAAGCACCACAAGGGCGAGGCCTCAGAAAAATAGTTCAAACACGACCGGCTTAGCTGCCCGGTAGTCCGAGCACCCAATCCACGTGGGCGTTACTCGGAAAAATATTGCCGTTGGGTGGTTGAAGTAATAGTCAGTAGTGGGCGAATCCTTCGCCACAAACCGCCGCTTGCAGTAGTCCAGGTCAGCCGCCCTCACTAGCTGCTCGGCCAGACCTTCGTATTGCACCGTGACCAGGTCGCCCAACGTCAGTCCAATTACCAGCGACACGCGCGGATTGGTCGCCAAGTTCTGCGCCTTGCGCGTATGGTGGCCGGTTTGGAAGTATAGCCGCAACTGGTCGTCTTCCGTAAACGCCACCAGCGCCGACTCCGGCGAGCGCTCCGGTCCGCCACCAGTCGCGATTACCGCCAGCTTTTGCGTCCCCAGAAACGCCAGCACTTTATCGCTATCTGTCTGCATGCGCTAATCGTACCAAATAATTATGGCCTGCCCGCATGCAGCGGACAGGCCAGAGGAGGGGTGAGACTTCAAGCGCGACGCCGGGCGCGGCGATTGCGGCGGCGGGTCTGCCAGTTGTCCCACAGGTGCGCCGGCTTGGACGGCAGCGACACCAGCACGACGAAGATCACGATCAGCAGCAGCGCGAAGTTGTAGGCGTCCTGCTCCTGCCGCGCTTGCTGCCGCTCTTTCCGCAGGGCTCGCCTCGACGGAGGCTGGGGCTTGGGAAAGGTCATCGCCATCTCATCCTCGTTTTCTTGTGATGCGTCATATTTCTGACAGGCCATCAGGGACATCCCTTCACTTCGGGTGCGGAGACTGTCCGCACGGGACTGACATACCCTAACATTACACAGACATTATGTCAATATCGCTCAGCTAAGGCCTATAATGATCGTATGCCTACCTACCAGACCACCGGCATCATCATCGGCCGCACCAATTTTGGCGAGGCCGACCGCATCATCCGCCTGCTCACACCCGAGCACGGCAAGCTCAGCGCTGTCGCCAAGGGCGTGCGCAAGATCAAGAGCCGCCTTGCCGGGCACCTGGAGCTGTTTGGCGAAACTGGCCTCATGCTCGCCACTGGCCGCAATCTCGATGTCGTCACGAGCGCCCGGCTATCCTGGTACCCGCACCAGCTAGCAGGGGACTACACCCGCCTCAGCCTAGCCTACGTCATGGCCGGCCTGATCGACCGTGTCGCCCAGGACCGCCAGGCCCAGCCAGAACTCTACACCCACTTGCTCGACGCTCTCCGCGCCCTCGATGACGGCGCGACCGGACCGCTGCCCGAACTCTGGTTCAAGCTCCGACTGCTAGCCCTGGCCGGCTTCCGGCCTGAACTATCCGGCTGCCTCATCTGCCGCCGCCACGATCCTGCCACCAGCTACCGCTTCGACGCGGCCCGAGGAGGCATCGTCTGCGACGCCGATGCCTCCTCGACCAGCCGCCTAATGGATCAGGGTACCATCAAACTCTGGCGGCTCCTGGCTGACTACCCGTACGCCACCGTCGCCCACATCGCCGGCGCCCCGGGCCTGGCCGCCGCCAGCCTCGCCGCCTGCGACGAATTCTACGAACACCACCTCGGCCGTGCCTTCCGTCCGCTATAATTGGCATAATGACATCCACACTCGATCCCCACGTCCAGTCCAGCCTCACACAGCACGGCCTCACATACCGCGTCTTTGACTGCGACCCCGAGCTAGCCGACACCGCGGCCTTCTGCAAGCACTACGGTTTCTCGCCCGACCAGTCAGCCAATACCATCATCGTGGCCGGCAAGGCCGACCCTATCTGCTACGCCGCCTGCGTCGTCCTCGCCACCACCAAGCTCGACGTCAATAAATCTGTCACCCGCCTGCTCGAGACCCGCAAAGCCTCCTTTGCCAGCGGCGACCAAACCACCGCCCTCACCGGCATGATGATCGGCGGCGTCACGGCGTTCGGCCTGCCAGCCAGCCTGCCCATCTACATCGACGCAGCCGTCCTGGCGCGCCCAGAAGTCATCCTGGGTGGCGGCAACCGCTCTACCAAGGTCATCCTCAGCCCCGCTGAGCTCCGCAAACTGCCGGGCGTCACCATCGTCGACAGCCTGGCCACACCTCGCGAATAATTATTGACCCGCAGCTATATATATGATATAGTATGTGAGTTCGCGCCAGCCGGCGCGACGTTCAGTTCCCACCTGAAAGCAGGTTCACATGAGGAAACTCTTCGAGCTGCCGTTCCAGCGCATCCGGACCCCGAGATGGTTCAACATCACCTTCGTCGTGATCTGGGTCGGAGCCGGCGTGCTGTCGTTCTTCAGTCCCAGCATGAGCGAGGCACCCGGGTACTGGGCCAACTTCGCCATCGTCGTCGTCGGCGGCCTGCTGGTGCTGGGACTCGTCATCGTCGCCGGCCGGGTCGCACGGGTCTTCAACTACCCGTCGAACCGTCTGAGCCAGCACGAGAAGGACTTCCGCGACGACCACCCCATCCAGTACCTCCGAATGTGGCGGCCGCCGGTCTGGGCCCTGGCCTACTGCCTCTACCTGCTCATCGCCGTCCCCATGAGCTTCGTCTCCTGAAGACGGCGCGGGGGGGGGGGGGGGGGGGGGCGGGCGCCGGGGGGAAGTTTTTCTGGGGCCGCAACCGGGTGATGATTTAAGAAAAAAATAAAAAAAAAAAGAAAAGAGCACA
>CAZDGK010000033.1:0-859 GCA_964505035.1 uncultured Candidatus Saccharimonadales bacterium | reverse complement strand
GGCGGGGCGGGGCGGCTCGACCCGCATCTCCCGCTCCCGCCCCCGCCCCCCCCGCCCCACCCGCCCCCCCCGGGGCGCGGGCGGGGCCCCCCCCCCCCCCCCCCCCCCCGCTTCTCATTTATGCCCGTCCCTCATCTCCGTTCATAATTGACCAATATCTACAAACATGCTATAGTATGCCAGTTCGCGCCAGCCGGCGCGGCGTTCAGTCCCAACTCGAAAGCAGGTAACCCATGAGGGGAATCCTCGAGCTGCCGTTCCGCCGCCCCATCACCAACCGCTGGCTCAACTCCGCCATCGCGGTGGTCTGGGCACTGGCACTGGTGGTACCGTTCTTCACCGGCGACGTGACCAGCAGCGACATCTGGGCCAGCGCCATCGCCGGGCTCATCCTGGCCGTGGTCTTCATCTTCGCCGACAGTATCGCCCGCCGTCACAACTTCCCATCCAACCGGCTCACGATGGAGGAGAAGGTGTACCGGCTCCGGCATCCCATCCAGTACTTGAAGATCTGGCAGCCACCGATCTGGCTGCTGGCCTACACCATGTTCCTGCTCTACGCGCTCTACTCGAACTTCACATCCTGAAGTTCTGCGGCGTACGCTCCTCCGAAAGGGGTGTGCGCCGCTACTAATTACATAATTTATAATAATTTCATGCCCCAACCCACCTCCGAACTCGCCTGGCGCCTCGCCGACTTCCAAGCCGCTGGTACCGAGCCGCCAGCCCGCTGCATCTCTAACCCCGACCTCACGGAAGGGGAGATGATGACGGCCGACGAAGTAGACGAGTTTATCAAGGACTCCATCGCCACTCTGCGCATCCTGGCCGACAAGCAGTCGCCGCGCTTTGACGACCT
>CAZDGK010000032.1:7825-14061 GCA_964505035.1 uncultured Candidatus Saccharimonadales bacterium | reverse complement strand
ACGACGAGCGCGAGCAGACCCTCAACCAGATCCTGGTCGAGATGGACGGCTTCGAGCAGGGGACCAACGTCATCGTGATGGCTGCCACCAACCGTCCCGACGTCCTCGACCCGGCCCTCCTCCGTCCCGGCCGCTTCGACCGCCGCGTCACCCTCGACTCGCCCGATTACCGCAGCCGCAAGGCCATCCTGGAAGTCCATTCGACCGGCAAGCCGCTCGAAGGTAGCGCTGATCTCGACGAAATTGCCAAGAAAACCCCCGGCTTCTCTGGCGCTGACCTCGAAAACCTCATGAACGAGGCCGCTATTCTAGCTGCCCGCCTCGACCAGAAGAAAATCACCCATCATGACCTCACCGTCTCGCTCGAGAAGGTCCTCATGGGACCAGAGCGCAAGACACACGTCATGAACGTCAAGGAGAAGGAAATCACCGCCTTCCACGAGGCCGGCCATGCCATTGTAGCTCACATCCTGCCCAACGCTCACCCGGTCAACAAGATCTCCATCATCTCCCGTGGCCGCGCCGGCGGTTGGACCTGGCAGCTGCCCGAGGAGGACCGTCACCTCACTTCCGTAGCCGACTACAAAGACGACCTAGCCGTCATGCTGGGTGGCCGCATGGCTGAGCAAGTGGTCTTCGGCGAGATTACCGATGGCGCCAGCAACGACCTTCAGAAGGCCACCCAAGTAGCTCGGCACATGATCATGGACAATGGCATGAGCGCCAAGCTCCCCAACCGCGTGTTTGGCTCTCAGCATGACGCCGTGTTCCTGGGCCGCGAGCTGGGAGAGCCACGCAACTACTCCGAAGATGTAGCCAAGCAAATCGACGACGAAGTAGCCGCCCTTATCGCAGAGGCCGCTAACCGCGCCCGCGAAACCGTCGCCAGCCACCGCGAACAGGTCAATAAGATTGCCGCCAAGCTCATCAAGGACGAGGTCATCGACAAAGACGAGTTCATCGAGCTCGTAGGCGAGCGTCCCGCCAAGCCTGCCAAGAACGACCCTCGCGAGGATCAGACCGAGCCGCAAGACATCGGCCCCGACATTTCCGGCAGCCCCGCCGCGGTCTAGCCACCAAAATCGTACCCGCCTGCAGCCAACCCGCGTATAATGAGCCCAGCATGATCCTCCAGACACTCACGCGGACCAAACCAACATGGTAAACCAGGCGAAGCGGCTGCTCAGTCGCGCCAACCAAACTCGTACTGTCGGCGCGTCCGCCCTCATCATCTCAGGTGCCTACCTCCTCAGCCGCTTGTTCGGCCTGCTGCGCGACCGTCTGCTGGTGGCGCACTTTGGCATTGGTCCCACGGCCGACGCCTACAATGCCGCCTTCCGGCTGCCCGAAATCCTCTTCACCCTGCTCGTCTCCGGCGCTTTTGCCGTCGCCTTCATCCCGGTCCTCACCGAGCACCTGCAGCGCGATGAGCGCGCCACCGCCTGGCGCGTCACCTCCACCCTCCTCAATCTGCTCGTGCTCGGCACCATCGCCGTCGGTATCATCATCGGCATCTTTGCCGATCCGCTCACCACGCTGCTGACACCCGGCTTTGACCCGCAGCGCCACCAGCTCATCGTCGACCTCACCCGCATCATGCTGGTTACCCCAATTCTCTTCGCCGTCTCGAGCGTGCTTGGCAGCGTCCAGCAGGCCTTCAACCGGTTTCTCATCTTTTCGCTGGCCGGCGTGTTCTACAATCTGGGCATTATTGCGGGCATCCTCTGGCTGGCGCCGGCCCACGGCATCTATGGGGTGGCCTGGGGTGTTGTCATCGGCGTCATGCTCCAGGCGCTGCTGCAAGCCGCCGGCCTCTATGGTCTGGGCTTCCGCTACCAATTTATCCTCAATCTGCGCCTGGCTGGTGTGCGCCAGACCCTCAAGCTCATGGCTCCGCGCAGCATCGATCAGGGCATCGACCAGGTCCACTACGCCGTCGAAACCATGATCGGTTCGCTGCTCAAGCCCGGCTCCATCGCCGCCTTTACCTACGCCAACAATCTCAAAAACGTGCCGCTGGTGCTGATCGCCAGCTCCATCACCACAGCCGTCTTCCCGCGCCTGGCCGCCCGCGCCTCTGCCGGCCAGCGTGAAGACCTCATCCATACCTATGTCACCACCGCTCGCATGATCCTCTTTTTGGCCATCCCGGCCGCCATCTTCGCCGTCATCGCCCGCGGCTATATTGTGCGCCTGCTCTACGGCTCTGGCTCGCTCGACACCGCCAACACCCTCGGCTGGTTTGCCGGCACCATCGTCTTTACCAGCCTCTTCATGCTCGTTTCGCGCGTCTACTACGCCATGCAGGATACCCGCACGCCGTTCTATCTCAGCCTGGCCAGTATCCCGGTCAACATTGGCCTCAGCCTAGCCTTGTCACATCTGTATGGTGTGGTTGGTCTAGCCATGGCCGCCAGTCTAGTGGCCGCCGCCGAAACCCTGTCTCTCATGGTCATCCTGCACCGCCGCTTTGGCAACTTCGGCGAGCGCCAGATCCTGCGCGGCGTGGGCCCCATGGTCCTGGCCGGCACCATTATGGCGCCCGTTCTCTATATCACCATCTCGCGCCTCTTGCCGCTCTACGCCGCTGACCGCGGGTTCGCCACCCTGGCCCCCAAGTTCGCTCTCATTGCCCTCATTGGACTGGCCGCTTATGGCATACCGTGCTACCTCATGCAGCTAGCGGAAGCGCACTTCGCCGTCACCCGGCTCAAAGAGTTTATGGTCCGCTCTCTGAACTTGACTTAGAGTGCAAATTCCGGTATAATATACGCCAGTGTTCTAGAGAATCGAGGTTTGCATGAACACGGGAACCGTGGTCGGAGCCGCCATCGGCATCGTGCTTGCCATCATCATCGTGATGTCGGTCAACGGCGACACCCCCGACGACTCGCAGGCAACACCTGCGGCCCGGGAGTCCGCCAGGACCGTCAACTTCTCGATCGTGATCGGCCTGACGGTCGTTTGCGGCCTTCTCGGCACCGTCTTCTCCAGTCTCATCACCGGCCCCTAGACTCCGCCGGGCGGACAGCGTTGTTCGCCCGGCTTACTTTTGCCATTATCGAGCCCCCGGTGCGTATTCGCGTCCGGGGGCGTTGTTGGTGGTGGGCGCCATCAGCGCCACAGCCGCTTGGTTGGCAGGCTCAGGACCCGAATCACCGGCATCAGCGACGCTTCCGCCGCCTTGGTAGCTGTGATCCTGGCTCGCCGTCTCAGCGGGAACCATACCTTATTGCGCAGCATGACCGTTCCTCTCTCCATTGCGAACTGTCATCTGCGCCCATTATGCTCGCGCCTACCCCAAAAGTTAAGCGGCCCACGTTGTATCCCCGAAGAGGGAAAAACGTAGGCCGCGGTGGGCGGGTTTTCAGGTTAATGCTTCTTGCCTTTTGGCCACCAGCCGAGCGCCTTGAGCACCAGTACCACGATCAGGACGATCAGGGCAGTGGCGGCGTAGCCGTTGAGCTTAGCCATCAGGCGGTCAGTCACGTCGGTGTAGGCGACCACGAGAATTCCGATGACTACCAGCAGCAGCCACCAGATCGCTCGCGGCACCCGCCGCAGAAAGCTTCCCAAGGTGCAACCCCTTTCTGAGGTCTCGGTAACCTGATATCTATACAATAGCACAAAATAGACAATAAATCAACAAATCCACTCTCCCACATCGTGCATAAAACCAGCTTTCCCGGTATAATCAAGCACCATGGACCAGTCCCACACTCGTAATTTCTGCATCATAGCGCACATCGACCACGGCAAATCGACCCTGGCCGATCGTATGCTCGAGCTCACCGGCACCGTTTCGGCGCGGGACATGCATGCCCAGTTGCTGGACTCGATGGATCTCGAGCGTGAGAAGGGCATCACCATCAAGCTCCAGCCGGTCCGCATGAGCTGGACGCCGCGCGGGGGCAGGGGGAGTACGCACGGGGTTGAAGCGAAGGGCAATGTCTCCGCGCCCGGCGGTGCTGGTAAAGACGACGCAATTAGGGAAGTGGCGGATGACGTTCGCCGCCCAGCGGAGACATTGCCCGCAGCCTACACCCTCAACCTCATCGACACCCCCGGCCATGTCGACTTCAGCTACGAGGTCTCCCGCTCTCTGGCCGCCTGCGAGGGCGCCGTGCTGGTGGTCGACGCCTCCCAGGGCATCCAGGCTCAGACGCTGGCCAATGTCTACCTTGCCATCGAAGCCGGCCTCGAGATTATTCCGGTCCTCAACAAAATCGACCTGCCCGCAGCGGACCCCGAGCGCGTCGCCGCCGAAATCTCCTCGCTCCTCGGCTGCCCGCCCGAGTCCATCCTGCGTGTCTCGGCCAAGACCGGCGCCGGCGTCACCGAGCTGCTCGACCGCATCGTCTCGGACGTCCCGGCCCCCCGGGGCAATCCGGCGGCACCGCTCCGCGCCCTCATCTTCGACTCTGTCTACGATACCCACCGCGGCGTCATCCTCTACGTCCGCGTGGTCGACGGCGCTCTCACCAAGGCCCAGGCCATCCGCCTCATGGCCGCCGGCTCCGACGGCCTGGCCATCGAATGTGGTACCTTCTCGCCCAAGCAAACGCCGGCGCCTGCCATCGCCACCGGCCAGATCGGCTACATCGTCACCAACCTCAAATCCATCGCCGAAGCCCGCGTCGGTGACACCATCACCGCCCCGCGAGACCCCTCCACCGAGCCGCTGCCCGGCTATCGCCAGGTCAAACCCTTCGTCTTTGCTGGTTTCTTCCCGTCCAGCGCCGAGCAATACCCAGACCTCAAGGACGCGCTCGAGAAGCTCAAGCTCAACGACGCCGCCCTGGTCTATGAGCCCGAAACCTCGCAGGTCCTCGGCTTCGGCTACCGCGTCGGCTTCCTCGGCCTGCTCCATCTCGAGATCATCAAGGAGCGCCTCGAGCGCGAGTACGACCTGGATCTCGTCGCCACCAGCCCCTCCACCGACTATATCGTCCGTACCACCGCCGGTGACGAGTCCACCATCCGCTCCGCCGCCGGCCTGCCCGACGCCTCCGAGATCGCCGAGATTCGCGAGCCGTGGATCCGGGGCGAGATCGTCGTACCCTCGGACTATGTCGGCGCCTGCCTCCAGCTCATCAATCGCATCCGCGGCCGCCAACGCAACCTTAGCTACCTCGATGACAAGCTCGCCCTCATTGCCTTCGACGCGCCACTCGCCAATGTCCTGACCGACTTCTACGACTCCCTCAAGTCCGTCACCTCCGGCTACGGCTCCTTCAACTACGAGCTCGGCGACTACCTGGCCGAGAATCTCGTACGCCTCGACATCCTGGTGGGTGGGGAAATGATCGACTCCCTCAGCCAGATCACCCACCGCGACGAAGCCCTCAGCATCGGCCGCGAGACGGTCGCCAAGCTCAAGGAGCTCATCCCGCGCCAAAACTTCGAGGTCTCACTCCAGGCCGCCATCGGTGGCAAGGTCATCGCCCGCGAAGACGTCAAGGCCGTCCGCAAAGACGTCATCGCCAAGCTCTACGGCGGCGACGTAACCCGCAAGAACAAGCTGCTCGACAAGCAAAAGAAGGGCAAGAAGCGCCTGAAGCGCATCGGCAAAGTTGACATCCCAGCTGAGGCGTTTATGGTCCTCGTCCGCAAGGACAGCTAAACCCGCATTGTCCTAAAAGCGGCCGCTTCGCCCCTCCCTGACCAATTCGACATATATAACATATAGAATATTGTATATGTCGCCGCGCACCCCCTAAACCATCTCGCAAAATCTTCGCCTACCAAACGGCTAGCGTTACAATAATAACGGACACCATGAGCCAACAACCCCTCTTCACCCTCAGCTACGATTTCACGCCGGCCCTGCGCCGCCAGGCAGCCTTCGAGCTCACCAAGATCTCTCTGCGCGGCCGGATTGGCCTCATCTACCTCGCTTGCATGGCCTTGCTGAGCCTAGGCTTCGCCGTCATCACCTACAACGACACCTACGACCTTACCGAGTCCATCATCTCTGGCCTGCCATTTGTCATTATCATGGTGGCTTTCGCGGCCGCCATCTACGGTACCTGCCTCTACCGCTTGCGCGAGGCCAGCAAAAAGTTCTCCACCCTCCATTTCGAGTTTTACGACGATTACCTCATCAATCGCACCACCGGTACTGAGGGCAAGGTCGATTATTCAGTGCTGGACCAGCTCATCACTACCAAGGCCGGCCGCCTCATTCGCCTCCATCGCCAATACATCTTCCTGCCCAGCGCCCAGGTCACGGCCGA
>CAZDGK010000032.1:0-7725 GCA_964505035.1 uncultured Candidatus Saccharimonadales bacterium | reverse complement strand
ACACTCAAACCCTGCTCCTGCAGGTACCCGTACTCATCGCGAAAGCTGCACGCCTCCGTGGTGCATCCCGGCGTATCATCCTCGGGGTAGAAATACACTACCAGCCACTTTCCGGCGTAGTCGCCTAGGCTATGTGTCTGGCCAGCCTGATCTGGCAGGCTAAAGTTTGGTGCTGGTTTCATCATGGCGCCTCTTCTATCAGTCTCATTATACAAAAGATCCCCCGGCCAAATCCTGGCCGGGGGTCGTCGGTTGAAGTACCGCTACCGCGTCAGTTCGCGGTAGCCGGCCTGGTCGAAGCTCCACCGCTCCTGCAGCTCAGCGAGCTGATTGGTCAGCGCGTCAGTGCTTCCGGTGCTGCCACCGAGGCCCCGCTTGCACTGTTCCAGGAAGGCCTCAGCCTCCCGCAGCAGTGCGTAGTTGACCACCTTGGCGCCCTTGATGCTCTCCACGAGCAAGTAGGCGTCGCGGGCGTACTGGTTGGGGAGCGTCGCCAGTGCGACCTTGCGCTCCTTGGCCACTCGGTGCCGATACCGCCAGGCCAGGGACCACGATGTGATCCACCAGCCGAGCAGACCGAGCCCCGGGATGGCCACCAGCGCCCCCACCAGCACCTGCCAGCTCGCCCAGCCGTAGTCGTCCACGGGCGGGATGGGCTTCATCAGGTCCTGGACGGTGTCGGAGTTGGCCTGCAGCGCATCCAGGATGAAGTCGCTCGTGAAAGCGCCCTCGTCCTGCTTGGTGATGTCACCGCTGTGGCTCTCCGCCACCTTCACGCCGAGCGCTCCAGTCACCCCGCCCATCGAGTCGGGCTTGATGTAGTAGTTCTCGAACGCGCGGATGGGGTTGGGCTGGGCCTTGAGCTGACGCGTGATCTGAGCCAGCTGCCCGAGCCTCGACGACGGATCGGCGATCGGCTCGGTTCCGGCTACCTGCTGCCAGAAGTCGTTGGCAGTAGCAGCCTGGCGGGCTTCCTTGTGGCTGTCGTATACGTGCACGGCTCTCGCGATGACCGCGATGCCGAAGATCACGAGCACGGCCACCCAGACCGTGATGACCACGTTACGCAGGTAACGCGGCCAATCCTGGTACTTCTTTTCCGGATAGTAGAAGGGCATAGCCACTCCTCTGATCGTCGGATATGGACCCGATCATTATATAATCAATAGCTACATCTGTCCACACTCTGGCTGGTCCATTCGCACATTTCGCTCATGCTACACTAATTGCGAAAGGGAAGTGCCTTGCGCCGATTTGCCCCGGCTATCATCGTCATCCTCCTCGCTGCCTTGCCGCTGTCGGTCCGGGCGGTCAACCTCAGCGTCACCGCCGGCACCTATGGCGCCAGTTGCAGCTCAGGCGGCTACTTCACGCCCTCAAACCTCGATGTCACCGCCGGCCAGAGCGTCACCGTGACATTCTCGGTCCCGTCCAATGACCCGTATGCCGGCGGCATGGAGATCCAGGGCTTCCCCGGCGGCACCTTCTCGGTTGCCCGCGGTGGATCGCATGCCACCACCTTCACCGCTGCCAGTGACTTCAGCTTCGATGGCTACTGGCCGTCGACCAGTTGCCACAAAGGTCACGGTACCGTCACGGTGGCCGCTGCCTCGACGCCCACTCCTACGCCTACCCTCATCACCCCAGTCCCGGCCTCCACCCCGCCCGAAACCACCCCCACGCCAACACCCACCCCCACACCAACTCCCACTGCCACCCCTCCGCCCGCCAAGTTGCCGACAGTCTCGCCGAGCGCCACGCCGCAGCCGTCTGTCAGCCCGTCGCCCACCCCCACTCCAGGCGGCATCCCCGAGAATCTGCACTCCACCATCGTGGCTGGCGGCCTTGGCGCCATCGGACTGGTCGGTCTCGTCATTGGCGCCTTCTACGTCTGGCATCGCTTCTTCCGGCCGCCTACCCCATAAGCATGAGCAGTATGGTATAAATAAGTTATGGACGAACCCACCCCCACGCCACCGCCTATCGCCGCCCCGCCAGCCGCGCCCACCGATATGCCGCCAGCCACCCCGGGCACTCCGGCAATGCCAGCCATCCACCCGGTAGCCGGCATGCCCGTATCCACCGACTCCATGCCCGCCAAGCCGCCGCTGGGCCGCCAACTGGGCCTGGCGCTACTCGTCATCTTGGTGCTAGCCGGCATCGGAGCAGGCGCCTACTGGTACTTTGTGATGCGGCCGGCCGCCAGTCAGCCGGCTGCCTCCAACGCCCCCAAGTCGAGCACCATCTCGACTGCTGATGTCCAGTCCGACCTTGATTCCGTCAATTCCGACCTCAGCGGCGCCGATTCCACCATGACCGACCTGGGCGCCAACCTCAGCGACCAGCAGGGAGACTTGAGCGAATGAAACGTCTCCTCACCGCACTGGCACTTGGCCTGACCATCGCTGCCGCCCCGCTGTCGCAAGTGGCGGCCAGCACCACCACCGTCGCCCTCAATAACCTCAAGACCAAGGGTGCCGCCGAAATCGACCGCCGTCTCACGGCCCTCAATTCGGTCCTCACCATCACCATCGGCGCCAAAACCCTCACCGACCAGATCCAGGCCGAAATCACCAGCCTCACTGCCCTCAAGACCAAGCTGGCCGCCGACACCAAGCTCTCTACCGCCCGCACCGATGTTCAGAGCATCGTCACCGAGTACCGTGTCTACGCCCTGATGCTGCCCAAAGTCCGCCTCATCAACCTGAGCGACCGTTTTGACGGCATCGGCCGCAAGTTTGTCGAGCTCCATGACAAGCTTCAGACCAAGGTCGCCGACGCCAAGTCGGCCGGTCATGACGTCGCCGCGCTTCAGACCGCTCTCGACGACATGAAGGCCAAGCTTGATGCCGCCGCGGCCGTCTATGCCGGTGTCGCCGACAAGGTTCTAGCGCTTCAGCCTACCGACTACAATTCCGACCATGCCGTGCTCCTGCAGTACCGCGAGAATTACGCCGATGCCCGCACCGACTACAAGGCCGCGCACGACGATGCCAAGACCGTTATTGACGGCCTCAAAGCCCTCAAGTAAGTACCGGGCCAGCAGCCCTTCCGCCTACTCTCTTCTGTCATTAGTCGCCCATAGCGAGTAGTGCCCTCCCGCGTGTTCGGGTCGCTTTGAGCAACTGCAGTGCTGGGCGGGAGCATCCATCGCCGGCGGCCCATGGGGCTGCATCTCTGTTCGGGTATTGTTCGCATCTCCCAAGTACGCTATGCTGCCCTCATGCACTACTCCAAGCTCACGATCGGCTACGAAACGCCTCAGGTCTACTTCACGCTAGTAGCCTTGGTAGTGCGCCCTCTCAACGCCTATTCAATCTGTCAGCAGGTCGGCGTCGACTCTGGTGGCGTCATCATCATCCGCCCCAGCTCCATGTGGCACATTTTGCGGCGGTTACAGCGCCGCCGCCTCATCAAGCCGCTCGACGATGACCAGCCCGGCCGTCCAGTCCGCTATTCGCTGGTGCGGGCGGGTCACCAAATCGTGGCCCGCGAAGCCGGCCATTATCAATTGGCCGCCAATGCCGGTTATTGGGCGCTCAAGGGCCGTCAGGCCAGTCGCTCAGTTGGCACTCTTGAGATTTGAGTGCCAAACAGCTACACTTAGCCCATGACCCCGCGCCAACAGCAAATCCTTCAAGCCGTCGTCGAGACCTACGCTCACACCGCCGAGCCGGTCGGGTCGGCCGCGCTGTGCGAGCAGTTCGCCGCCTCCAGCGCCACCGTCCGGGCCGAGATGGCCGAGCTCGAGCGCCAGGGCTTCATTATGCAGCCGCACATCTCGGCCGGCCGCATTCCCACCGACAAGGGCTACCGTGCCTACGTCAATGCCCTGTCCGATGAGGCTCGCGCCGACGGCCGCACCGAGCGCGCCCTCGAGCGCCGTGTCCGGGGCGCCGGTGTGGCCGAGCGGGCCATCAAAAACGCCGTCGAGAGTCTGGCTCACGTCACGCACAATCTTGGCCTCGGCACCATTGGCCAAAACCTCTATCTCTCTGGCATGGCCGGTCTCTTTCAGCACCCTGAGTTCTATGGTGGCGAGCAGGCCTACGAAGTCGCCCGCCTCATGGACAGTCTCGAGGAATGGCTCCAGGAAGCTGCGCCCAATGACCCTATCAGCGTCTACATTGGCCACGAAAATCCCATCGGCCGCACCTCCGGCGCCACGCTCATCATTAGTCGCTTCGAGTCGCCGTACTCCGATCGCAGCTACATCGGCGTACTCGGTCCCACCCGCCAGCAATACGGCTCAGTCATCGGCCTGGTCCAGTATACCGGCCGGCTCTTAGAGGAGGCCCTTCGCTAATGTCCAAAAAAGACCACGCCCCAGATCAGTCAGCTAGAGTCGACGAACTCACCGCCGATCTGCAGCGCGTCCAGGCCGAATTCATCAACTACAAGCGCCGCGCCGACGACGAGAAGGCCGAGCTACTCGACTTCGCCAAGGCCCGCATTGCCCGCGAATTCCTGGCCGTGCGCGACAGCTTCGACCACGAGCTGGCCCATCGCCCAGCCAGCGTCGACCCGGCCTGGGCGGCCAGCGTCGATGCCATCCGCGCCCAGTTCGACCAGACGCTGGCCAGCCTCGGCATCGAGCGCTTTGAGTCAGTCGGCCAGCCGTTTGACCCGCATCGCCACGAGGCCGTCGCCCAGGACGGGGAAGGCGACACGGTCACCGCCGAGCTCCAGCCCGGCTATGCCATGGGCACGACCATCCTGCGCCCCGCCATGGTCCGGGTTGGCCGTCTCTCGTAAAATCACCCTCAGGCAATGATTGAAATAGTTGCCCAGAAGTGCTATAATGTAGCGCGGTCGGCGGGAACCCGTCCCGCCCCAACAATCCAGAAAGGAGACGGACCTTGCGGCCTCGTCTCTGGGTCACGGTCGTTTTGGCCGTGGCCGTAGCTCTCTCAACCGCCGGTGCGTCCGGTGGGTGTAATCCCGGCAATGCTCACGCCGGCGCCACCAACACGCCGCCGCCCAGCCCAACACCCGCCGCGGCCGGGGTCCCGATCGGGGCCACGCCGCCGGCTATCCCGGCCGACCCCGCCCTGCGCAACTGTGTGGGCCCGGTCGAGCCTGGCTACGACTGGGCAACCCTGGAGGTGGGTGGCAACATCACCTCCGCCTCCGTTACCGTCCACGTCGACGCCAGCGTGCCGCACGAGGTGCGCCCGTACGAGCCACCCGGTCTCGCCGACCTGCCCGTGGCCGCGCCGGTGGTCGTACCTCAGGACAGGCCTTGGTGCATGTCGATTCACTGGCCCACGGTCACGGGCGATCCGCCCACGCCGACCCTGATCGACATCTCCATTCGGGCTTCCGATCCCCGGCGCAGTCCCGACGTCATCTTCTGCGTCATCAAGGACACGCTGGGCCGGGAGGTTTACCGCGACGGTGCCACCGGCGATACTCGATCGGTCTTCTGCCATTACGCGGTAGGCCTGCCGTAGTAGCTCAAGGAACCGCTCTGTGCACACTTGGCACAGAGCGGTTTTTCTGCTATAATATAGAACGGTCGACGGGACCTCCTCCCGTCCAACCCCCTGAAAGGAGATGACATTGTCGTCTTCCAGGATCCGTGCAAGGCTCAAGACTGGCCTGGCCGGAGTGCTGCTGTTCCTGGCGCTCGCGGCTTGCTTGCCACCAGCAAGTCAGCCGCCGCAGATCCCCAATCTGCCGCCCGGCGCCATCCCCACCGGCAATGCCATACCGCCGCCCTGTCCCCCAAACGCGCCGCTCATCATCGAGCTGCACCTGGAGACAACGAAGTTCCCGGCCGGCAAGGAGATCCATACCGCCGTGGTCATCACCGACCGCGACGGCCATGAGACCTACTATGACCAAGCTCCCGGGTTCGACGAAGACGGCGTGGGTCTGGCGTATACGCCAATCGCCGTAGCCAAGGTCTGCTACTCACCAGGTCAGGGTCTTCACATCGTCTTCACCGCCACACTCGGCGGCCGCGATGGCGACCCCGCCCGGCGCGAGGCCAGTCTCCGGTGCTATATCCGGGACTTCAACCTCGACATCCACGTAGCTTCCATCGTCGCCGACACTACGGTGCGTGGTGACCAGCTTGTGCGCTGCATCTACTCAACGGTGCTCTAGCTAGCACCGTCCTCGGACCGCCCAACCAGGGCGGTCTTAATACAAGAATTGCAGTTACCCAGTTATATGCCATACTTGTCGCGTGTTCAGTCGTCTAGAAGGGACTAAGCATGCACCAACCAATGATGACCAGCGCCGATGTCCAGGAGCTGCTGAGTGTGAGCCGGACTATCATCTGCCGCTGGGTCAAGCACGATCTGCTCGTGCCGGCCCATCGGAAGCCCCGGCTTTTCCCCAGAGACAGAGTCTTGGGGCTTTTGCCAGAACGGCTGCAGTCCCGCCCATTCAGGCTATTGCATCCCGGAACTGCTGCCCGCCGTCTTGGTGTCGACGACGGGACTCTAAGGCGCTGGACGCTCCAGGGCCTAGAGCTAGCTATCCATCTGCCAGTCGCGCTTGGAGACAAGCGCCAGATCCATCGCTATGCCGAGCACGAGCTCGATTACATCAGGGATATCCCGGCCCTTCAGGGGAGGATGTTCGGACTCGATGGCCTGGCTGACGGCGCTGGTATTAACCTCTTTACGCTCCAGCGATGGATCAATGAGGGTCAACTACCCGTCCGGACTGATCCGGCCGCCGATGGTTTGCTCATCTGGCCCATTGATCTGCGCAATTGCGTGTTTCGCGTCCGAGCTGGCTTACCGCCGCCCGTTCTCGCAGCGAGGTCAATCTGACACCAGTCCATTCATTAGCACTCTTGACGCGAGAGTGCTAATTTCTTACTATGAAACCAACATTAGCAATCACCACAGGCGAGTGCTAATATAGAGTCATTCGCCACTTCTAAGGAGATTTTTATGGGTAAAATCATCGGCATCGACCTCGGCACCACCAACTCGGCTATGGCCGTCATGGAGGGCGGTCAGCCTACTATCATCGCCAACGCCGAGGGTAATCGCACCACTCCGTCCATCGTTGCGACCAGCAAGAATGGCGAGCGGCTAGTCGGTCAGGTAGCCAAGCGCCAGGCCGTCATCAACCCCGACAACACCATCTTTGAGGTCAAGCGCCTCATCGGCCGCAGCTTCGACGACCCCGAAGTCCAGCGCGACCTCAAGGCTCTGCCATACCAGATTGTCAAGGCCAACGGCGGCGTCAAGGTCAAGATGGGCGACAAGGACTATACCCCCGAGGAAATCTCCGCCATGATCCTGGGCAAGCTCAAGGCCGACGCCGAGGCCTTCCTGGGCGGCCCCGTCACCGAAGCCGTCATCACCGTCCCGGCCTACTTCAATGACGCCCAGCGCCAGGCCACCAAGGACGCTGGCAAGATCGCCGGCCTAGAGGTGAAGCGCATCATCAACGAGCCCACCGCCGCGGCCCTGGCTTACGGCCTCGAGAAGAAGAAGGAAGAAAAAATCATCGTCTTCGACCTCGGCGGCGGCACCTTCGACGTGTCCGTGCTCGAGCTGGGCGATGGCGTGTTCGAGGTCAAGTCCACCAATGGTGACACCCACCTCGGCGGCGCCGACTTCGACCAGGCCGTCATGGCCCATCTCGTCGACGAGTTCAAGAAGCAAGAGGGGATCGACCTCGGCAACGACAAGGCTGCCGTGCAGCGCCTCAAGGAAGCCGCCGAGAAGGCCAAGATCGAGCTCTCCACCACCACCG
>CAZDGK010000031.1:0-14655 GCA_964505035.1 uncultured Candidatus Saccharimonadales bacterium | reverse complement strand
CGATGTGGCCGGGCGTGTCGATGATGTTGATGCGCTTGCCCTTCCAGAAGCAGGTGGTGGCGGCGGAGGTAATGGTGATGCCGCGCTCTTGCTCCTGCTCCATCCAGTCCATGGTAGCCTCGCCCTGGTGGACCTCGCCAATCTTGTGGGTCTTGCCAGTGCGGTAGAGGATGCCCTCGGTGGTAGTGGTCTTACCAGCGTCGATGTGGGCAATAATGCCGATATTACGGGTGTCTTCGAGCGAATATTCGCGGGCCATGATGGTTTAGTGGATTCCTTCTTGAGTTTAAGCGCGCAAACAAAAAAGCGCGCGATCGCAGTGCTTGGTCTATTCTATGCGAGCAGGCTGGTTTTTTCAAGTGTGTCTGGACTCAACTATGATTGTGGTTGGTTGACTTTGATGGTATACTATGTGTTCGTAAGGTCCCGAGGCACAACCGAGGGACGCACTACACACCCTGAGAGGATACACAGGTGGATAGCTACAAAGCGCTGACCTTCCTGCTGGCGGCTCTGGCCGTTGGTTCGATTGGGGCGGCGACGGGCCTTGCGCTGTCGGTCATGCCAAGCGTGCCCAAGCGCCATGAGCGCCTGATCGGCTACGCGGGAGTCGCAGCGTTTGCGGCTCTGAGTGCGGCTGCGACGGTGATTTGCGTCTACGTGGCGCTGACTGGCGCCGGAGCTCCGGTCCTGGTCTTCATCGGCCTGATCACAGCCCTCAACGCCTACACCGCCGTGCGGTACGGGATTCTGCGGCGCCGTCAACAACGACCCGACCAGCCCGCCTGAACACTGCCCCGGCACCCGAGTGGTGACGGGGCAGCAACTTTGGGCCTGCTAATAAATATTGTATGTCTGTACATATTATTGTATAATACTAAGCATCCTCAGTCCCCGACCGCAAAGGAGAGGATGAATTATGGCCAAAGCTCTCGTGACACGAACGGAGCCGGCCGTGCTGCACCAAGGGAAGATCGCTCTGGTCCCAGAGCCGCGCGCTGCCGTCCAGCGGAGAGTCATCCGGCACATTGTCCGGAACCGACACCCGCAGCTGGTGAGACGCCGGCTGAAGATCATCAGCCGCGTCTACCTTGGGAGCATCGGGTTGTACACTGCCGCATTGGTGGCGGTGTTGCTACTCGGCGCTCACTGGCCGATCATCGTCACTGGCCTGTGGATGGCCTACGTCATCGGATACAACATCACGATGGGCGCGGGGCAGGAATATCTGAAGGCCACACCCGCACTGCTCAGGGAGTTGGCATTCCGCCACAGCGAAGAGCTGCGGTCGGTGCCGTTCCGGGTCGCGTCGTGCCAGCTTGGCGACGATGGACCGATGGTGGAGCTGGGAACCAAGCAGGGCAACTCTGCCCTGCGCGCGTTTCTGGCCGCCAACCCGAGTGCGCCGGTGATCCTGCAGGTAGCCCAGCCATGGGCAGACGACGAGACGACCGAGCGGGTCGCACTGTATGCTCGCAACGTCAGGCTCTCCAACATGCCCGTGCTGCACGCAGCGGAGGTGACCTTCACCGCCGCATGGTACAGCATTTCCTACGGCGACGAGTCTGGCGCGGCAGAGCGCAAATTCGGCAGCGATGCCACGATCTACCTGGCCGGTGAACCGGCCACGGTGTAGCAAAGCCCAAGCCCCTGTCACACATCCGTGACAGGGGCGCTTTCTTGCCCGGGGGCATTATATTGCGTATCTTCGATATAAATTGTATAATACTGAGCGTCCTTCATTCCCGACTGCAAAGGAGAGGACGCACTATGGCCAAAGCTCTCGCGAACAGAGAGGAGCCGGCGCTACACGGCAAGCAGGTCGCGCTGAGAGGCGTGGTGCCCCGCACCCGCACCCAGCGGCTGGTTGTCCGGTATATCGTGCGGTCGACTGATCTCGCGACGGTGAAGAAGCGCAACGCCATCATCTCCGGCGCGTATATCGTCTCTGCCCTGTGCTACTGCATCGGGTTCCTGGTCAACGGCCCCTTCCCGGAGCCGATTCCCTTCCTGTGGCTGCTGTACGTGGGGGCGTATCTCGTCGTCACGTTCGCTGGCCGCAACTTCGAGCGGTCGATCCCCGACCTGCTCATGGAACAGTCGGCTCGCCAGGGGGAAGCCCTGCGCGCTGTGCCGTTCCGGGTCGTGTCTTGCCAACTGGGCAAGTACGGCCAGAAGGTTGAGCTGGGAACCACCAGGGGCAATGACGACCTGCACGTCTTCATGATCAACCGGGACAACCGGGTGTGGCTGGAGATTGCGGCGCCGTGGGACACCGAGGACGAGGCTACCGAGACGGTTGAGATACCGGTTCGGAACATCACGCTGAGTCCGCTGCCGGTGCTGTCCGCCGCCGAGGCGGTCTTCACTACGGCCTACTACGGCCACGGGCGGGGCGAGACTGACGCCAGGTGGCACCTCGGCAACGAGGTCACGCTCTACCTGGCTGGTCTACCGTCCGCCGCCGAGCTACCGGCTACCAAGTAGCGCAAGCCAAGCCCCTGTCACATATCTGTGGCAGGGGCGGTTTTTTATTGGTGTCTGGATTAGGCGACCTGGGCAGCCAGGCGTTCGGCTAGCTCTGGGGCAAACTTGCCATACCCGCCGACGGACTGAAACACCACGACGTCGCCGGGCTTGAGATCGGTAGCCAGTCGGTCGAGCAGTGCGGCCCGGTCGGGCTCGAAGACGGCTTTGTCGCCGACGCCCTCGGCAATATCGCGGCCACTGACTGTCTGCTCATCGGCGCTTTCGCGGGCGGATTCGACCTCGGTAACGTAGACGAGGTCGGCATCGCCAAAGGAGTGCTGATATTGGCCGAGCAAGGTGCGGGTGCGTGAGTAGGTGTGGGGCTGAAACACGGCCACGATGCGGCGACCCGGGAAATGCAGCCGGGCGGCCTGGATGGTGGTGGCGACCTCGGTCGGGTGGTGACCGTAGTCGTCCAGGACGGCGATGTCGGCTTCGGGCCGGCTCACGAGATTGAAGCGGCGGTAGGTGCCGCGGAAGGTGGCGGCAGCAGCCCGGATTTGCTCGAAGCTCAGCTGCTCGCCGAGCGCCACGGCCGCGGCGGCCAGGACGTTCATCACATTGTGGCGGCCGTACAGCGGCGCTTCCAGTCGGCCGACTAGTTTGCGGTGGTGGAGCATGTCGAAGGCGATGCCGTCGGGATTTAGCTCGATATTGGCCGCGGTGTAGTCGCCGCGCTCAAGGCCATAGGTGGTGGCTGGGCACGGGGCTAGCTTGGCCACCTGAGCTACACTGTCACTCTCGGCCCAGCTGATGAGCCGGCCGGACTTGGGCAGAGCCGTGACAAACTCAGCAAAGCGGTCGGTCATATCCTTGAAGGTGGGGAAAATGTCGGGGTGGTCGTGCTCGAGTGAGGTAATGAGCAGGACGTCGGGGTGATAATACTGGACCTTGGACTTGCCGGTGCGATTGAAGGCACTGTACTCGTCGCCCTCGAGCACGGTGACGCCACGACCATCGAGGCGCACGGAGACGTCAAAATTGAACGGCTGCGCGCCGATCAGGAAATTGGGGCGGCGGCCGGCCTGGTGCAGCAGCCAGGCAATGAGCGCGGTGGTGGTGGTTTTGCCGTGCGTGCCGGTGACGGCGATGGTGTGGTCGCCGCGCGTCAGCTCGCCGAGAAACTCCGCAAATGACTGCACGGCGATGCCGCGACGGCCGGCCTCGGCGATCAGCTCATCCTCGAGCGGCAGCTCATTATTCATGATGATGCGGTTGACGCCATCGAGCAGCCGCAGGCTCTTGTGGCGGGTCCAGGTGAAGCCGTGGCGGTCCAGCCAGTCGCTGACGGGCGGGTAGGCGCGCTCGTCCAGGCCGGTGACGCGGTAGCCGCGCTGCTGAGCCGCCAAGGCCAGCCCGCTAAGCGCGGCGCCGGCGATGCCGATGACAAGGAGATGGTCTTGGGATTCTTTCATGTTCTATATGTTACGCCGTGACGGCGTCGCGAGCCACAATCTCCACCACTTCCCCACCCACATTGCGAGCAAAGTAGCTGTCGTGACTAATGTAGAGCACGGCCCCCTGGTAGCGCTCCAGTGCCTGCTCGAGCTCCTCGATGCTGGGTAGGTCGAGGTGGTTGGTGGGCTCGTCGAGGATAAGCAGGTTGGGATTGTGGGCCAGCATGGTGATGAGCTGGAAGCGAGCCTTCTGACCACCGCTTAGCCGGTTGATCTCGAGCCGGCCGTCGACCATGGGGTCAAATAGGTACTCGGCCAGGATGCCCTTGACGCGCTGGTCATTGATTTCAAGCCCGCGCTCATCGTACACCTGGCGGATGGCGGCGCCGAGCGGCAGGGGCAGGTAGCGGGCGTCGATTTCTTGCTCATAGACGCCAATGACGGTCTTGGGATTGAGCTCGAGCGTGCCGGCAAAGACGGTACTAGCTGGCGGATGACCGACATAGGCGCTAAGCACGGCTTTGGTGAGGGTCGATTTACCGACACCGTTGCGGCCGTGCAGCTGCAAACGCTCTCCAACGCCGAGACCAAAGCTGATGCCTTCAAATAGCGGCTTGTCGCCGTAGCCGAGCGACAGGTCCTCCACCGTGAGCAGCTCGCGGGAGCGGTGCTCGCCGCCGGTGCGCAGGCGGATGTTGCGGGCCTTGTATTTCTCGTATTTGGCCACGACTTTGTCCTGCATGGTGCCGATGGTTTCCTGGTCGATCCAGAAATCCGGCCGCTTGAGGGTAGCCAGTAGCTCGTCGCGCTCTTTGGTGAGGCGGCGCTCCAGCAGCATGAATGGGTTGGTTTTGTCGGCGGTACCGGACCAGCCAGCCTTCTTGGCTTGGGCTTCTTTGATCTGCTTGTTGAGCTTCACAATGCGCTTTTGGCCGTTTTCGTAGATGTCGATGTCCTTGGCGGTGGCGGCGCCGTTTTGGCGCAGGTAGGCCTCGTAGTTGCCGGGGAAGTTATTGACGCCAAAGCCCTTCATCTCCACGATGCGGTCGACCACAGCCAGCACGTCGCGGTCGTGGGTGATGACGATGACGGCCTGCTCGGCGTTTTCGAGCCACTTGATGAACTCGGCCTTGGCGACGTAGTCCATGTGGTTGGTGGGCTCGTCGATGAGAGCCAGGTCGGCGTCGGACAGCGTGACTTTGACTAGCTCCACAAAGCGCTTCTGGCCGCCGGACAGGGCGCGCATGGGGCCGTCGACGAGACCAGCGGGCACCTGGAAGGCCTCGAGCTCGGCCCGGGCGCGCGTCTCGATGTCGTAGTAGCCTAGCTCGCCGTAACGGCTGAGTGCGTCGGTGTATAGCTCGATTTTGGCCATGTCCTCCCCCATCCATTCCGGGTAGGTGGAGATGATGTGGTGAAGCCGGGCGTATTCAGGCAGGTTTTCCAGGATGTACTCGAGCACCGGAGTATCCATGACGCCGTGGTGCTCCTGGGCGGTGGAGGCGATGACCAGGCCGCGGCGGCGGTCGATTTGGCCGCTAAAGTCCGGGTCGGTGCCGGCCATGACGCCCAGTAGCGTGGTCTTGCCCACGCCATTGCGGCCGATGAGGCCGATCTTCTCGCCTGGCTGGACAGTCAGGTTCAGGCCGTCGTACAGCTTCTTTAAGCCAATGGTTTTACCAATGTTGATGAGGTTGAGTAGCATGATTTACTTTCAGAGGGCGCAGGGTTTTGCGCCGATTATCGATTGATGCGCGAAGTGAGCTCGAGTCTACGGAGAGACCGGGCTTAGATCGAAGACATGGGGGCGTCGCGCGTGATAATCATAGTGGGGCTATTGTAACATTAGTAGTTCAATTCGGCAAAAAAGCGGCCACTGGACTCGTCGAGCAGGCGCAGGAGGTCCGGGACGCTGGGCATAAGGGTGGGGTCCGACGGGTCGGGGTCGGCCCAAAAGGCCTGGCCAGCGGATGTGTCGGCTGTGAGTTGGCCGGTGGGGCGCTGGCCATAGAATAGGTGGAACATGATGTGGCTAACCGGGTCGCCGTCCTGGCTAATGCTGATGTAGCCGTCGCCGCGGTGAACCAGCTGGGCCACGAGGCCGGTCTTTTCGGATAGCTCACGCGCCGCGGCCATGGCGATGGACTCGCCCAGGTGGACCTTGCCGTACGGAAAGCCCACTATTCCGAGCAGCGGAGCGCGTTTGCGTCGCAGGAGCAGGTAGCGGCCCTGCTCATCGCGCAGGACGAGTAGCGTGACGATGCGCGGCTGGGCGCGGGGTGTCAGCGTCTTGAGGCTAAGCGTGTCGGCATATCGCTGACCAATGGGCGTGAGACTGTAGCGACCATCGGGGCGCTTGGTAGCATAGCCGGTGCGGATCACCGCCCGCAGATGGTACATGAAGAGATTACCCTCGACATCGGCTGGCTTCAGGTCGGCATAGCGCCGGTCGGGGTGATGAATGAGCTGGCTCAGGATGTGCTGCTGGAGGCGATGCATAGGCAATCTTTGTTGACTCAATTATATTCGACTTTTTTGAAATTTGAGTCAACTCTACGATGAAGGTGTCCCATCCGGGAGCACATCGACAAGGAGGTCCCCGTGGACAACCTCAAGGGCCGCTACACGCAGCGGTACGAGGAAATGCTGAGCGGCATGGGCTTCGACCTGCAGAAGCAGCGCGCGCCGCACAACGAGCAATTGTGGCAGCTGGCAGTAGCCGAGGTCGACGTGGCGGTGGCGGGCGAGGAGCGCGAGCTACTGAGCCGGCTCTGGGGTAGCCCGCTGGCGCCCCAGGTCCAGGCCATCGTCGACGCGCAGAGCATGGCTGAGGCCATGCAAGCCGAGCTGAACCAGCAGCGGGATGCGCTCAAGGCGCAGATCAAGGCTTTGCAGGCTCAGATCGAGGAGCTGGAGGACGCCTGCTACGAGGCCATGCCCAATCCACGCGAGCTGGTGAAGGCCTACGAGACCGCCCGGGCACAATTGCTGCGCGAGCGGGTGGCCGATGCCGACCTGCGCGTCTGCGACAGCTGCCGCCAAGCCAAGCCTGACACTGAACTGGTGTTCGTGGACCGGCGGTACGTAGGCAGCATCACTGACTGCATGAGCCGGCGCGAGTGGTTTGAGCGCCGGCGCGAGCTGCACCATTGGTGCGGTGACTGCCAGCGCGAGCGAGCTGAAGCCGAGCGGGCGCTGTCGATTGACTACGGCACGCGGGGCAGCACATTCTGCCACGTGTACCCGACGCGCGACCAAGCTGGGGTGCTGTGGTACGACGGGCCGATGCAAAGCGATGACGACGATGGCTGGCAGCCAGTGCCGGAGGACGTGACGCCGGCGCCGGTGCTTGAGTCGGCTCATCTGGACGTCGAGCGAGCGCTTGGCGTCCCTGGCCAGCTCGACATCCCATACCACGACCAGTTCAGGGACCGGCTCGTGATCAAGCGGGGCTGGCGCGAAGGCAATGACGTGCCCGTGGTGCCACTAGCCTGAGCCGCAACGCAATAAGCGGCTGGGGGGAATCTCCTCCAGCCGCTGTTTGGCAGGCGCGCGGCGACTAATCGGCCGGCGGCGGGGGCACGTCCGGCAGTTTGAGCTGGCCAGACATGATCTCGCGCAATACTCGCACGTAGAACGGCCGCTCCTCCACCTTGATGCGTTCCCAGAGCCGGTCGACATTGTCGCCGGCTAGGATCGGTACTCTCACCTGCGCCAAAATGTAGGCCGAGTCATCGACCTTCTCGGTGGCGACGATGATGGTGGAGCCGGTCTCGGTGGCGCCCGAATCGAGGGCATCGCGCACGGCGAATTCGCCGGGGAAGTTCGGCAGCAGTGCCGGGTGAATGTTGGTGATGCGACCGCGGAACCATTGGAAGAAGGCCGCGTGCAGCACCGTGAAGAAGCCGGCCATAGCCACCAGCTCGATGCCGTGATCGAGCAGCCGGTCGGCGACTTCTTCGCTGAAGGCGCGACGCTCCCAATTGTCGCCGGCGCCGCCGTAATAGCCGTACTGCTTCCGGTCGACCAGCTCGGTGAGGATACCGGCGGCCTTGGCTCGCTCTAAGCCCTGACAGGGCTTGTCGGCTAGGACTACCGTGATGGGCAGCCCCTCCTCGATCATGCGAGCGAGCAGGGTGCCGCTACCGGATACTAAGACTGCAAGCTTCACGAGTTATCCGCTCCTTTGCGGTTGATGTGAGGTTTGCCGGTGTTATTGTACAACGAAATGAAAAAGGGCCCGGATCTCCCAATGTGGGTGATCCGGGCCAGCCGGCGCGTTACGGATTGCGCCGGCAGAGTTCGAGCGCGGCCAGAGGGCTGAGTGCCGCCCAGACCTGGCGCTGCGTGTCGTGGCGGTGCACTGCGGGATCGTCGGTCAGCCGGCTGAGGCGCACCAGGCCGTAGCCCAGTGGCTTCAGTTCGGCGGCGATGTCGTCGTAGGCGCCGGTTTCCTGCAGCTTCTGGGCAAGGCTGCCCGCTTGATGCAGGACGGCCACTCCGCGCATGCCGATGGCTTCGGCGCCGAGTACGCAGGCCAACGTGTCGTCGATCATTAGGCAGTCGGACAGCTCACGGCCGAGCTTGCCGGCGATGGACCGGTAGATGCCCGGCTCGGGCTTGGCCGACTGCTCGAGATACGAGTACGACGCGCAGGTGACGCGCTCGCCCGGGAAGAGGCCGAAGACGTCCCTGACGACCGGCAATTGCCAAAATGTCAGGTTGCTGGCCAGCCCGATCCGGCCGAATGTGGCGGCCAGGTCAAGCGCGGCCTCCGCGTCCGGCAGGAAGCGGTAGGCCGTGCGCTTCTCGTCGATGAGCAGCTTCAGAAACTCGGCCCAACGGTCGGGGTCGTCGCCGACGGCCGTCAGGACGCGCCGGGCCCATTCCTGGGGAATGATGCGGCCGCGGTCGGCGTCGGGGTAGAGCGGACTGATGGCCGCCTTGGCCACTTCGCGCGACACGCCCGAATACTTGGCCAGCACACGGGCGGAGCTGACCGGCAGATGCCGCTCGATGAGAGTGCCGAACACGTCGAACACCGGCACGAGCGACATGGTTGATGCGGGTTGTCCCATAGTTCCTCCTTGGGGAACGTTGGTACAGGACGACTTGCGCCTACTACTCTACCATCAAAACTTCCAGGTGTCGAGTCCAGTTGAGGGGTCGCGGACTTTGGCGAATTGTGTGGGATAGCTGGTGAGAATGAGCTCAATAGTAGCACTGCAGACACCACCAATGAGGTGTCCCCCGCCGGCGCGCATCTTGTGATCGGAGATAGTGACATGCAGGTGAGCCTTGGGCGCGCCATCCACTAGTGCCACATTGCCGAGCATGGAGGTAATCTCGTAGGTGCCGTCGAGCCTCTGTTCGGCGTAGGCCTGGTCCTGGAGCGAATAATGGGCTAACTGCGGGTTGTCGACTGAGCCAATGCCCTCAATCTTGGCGTTGGTGATCTTCTGGCCAACGCAAAACTGCTGGATAGTCGGCAAGATGTCATCATCTGGCTCCAGGTGCAGCATGTAGGCATTGTGGTTGAGCATGGCGAACTTCATGGCTTTAGTGTAACGCGACCGGCTGCTGAGAGCTAGGTGCGCAAGCGATTGTAGCGTTCGAGCCGGGCTAGCCGCTCATTGTGACTGCGCAGGCGGCCCTCAATGGCGGCGTGAGCATCCTGGTCCTCATCATGAAATGACTGCACTGTGGTAAGTACCGTCTCCAGGCCATTGGCAAGGTCTTGCCGGACGTCCGTTAGGTCTTGGTGGACGCCTGCTAGTTCTTGGTGGACGCCTGCTAGTTCTTGGCGCACATCAGCAAACTCGGCCTGAATTTCAGTACGCAGGCTCCCGACCTCTTCCTTTATGATTGTGCGAACTGTTTCCGCGGTTAACTCTGCCATGACACTCCCCTGTCTACTTGGTATTATACGTGCCCACCGCGAGCATTGTACCGAACACAATGCGAACAAACAAGCTCAATAACGAAGTTTGAGCCGGTCAGGTGTAGGTCCTGACCGGCTCATGGCCGCTAAATGCCGTGGCCATTCCAACCTAGACAGGCGGCCCGGGCAAACAGCCGGACCGTGACGAAGCCGGGCAGTATTATGCGCTCGGTTTGGCGCAGCCGGAAGCCGGGCCGCCGCTGGGTGTGGCGCCAGATTGCCAATAGACCAAGCCCATAGTCGAGACCGCTAAGCATGGTGAGCGCAATAACCATGCCGGCCACCGCTGTCACCAGCTGGCCTTGGCCACTGACAATTGCCAGCCCAAATGCGGCCAGAAGCAGGTAGTTGGCCTTGTGCAAGCCGCCTCCCTGGATGACCCGGCCGCGGAGGGTTAGGCATAACACCTGACCCGTCACAATGACCAAGCCACGCACCAATAGCGGCGTGTACAGCGACCAATATTGTGGGTGAGCAGCCAGTGCCGCCGCAAAGGCGCTCCAGATGGTAGCGCGATCGGCAACCACATCGGCGGCCCGGCGGATGACGGTGTCGGCGTGCAGGCTGCGAGCCAGGACACCGTCGGCCACATCGGCTGCCACCACGACGACCAGCCAGCCCGCGGTCAACAGCAGCGAGCTGCGGTAAACGGCGGCGGCCAAGCCAACTGCTAGCGGTAGTCGCAACAGCGTAACGACGACCGCCACGGCTTCGCGGCGGCGCGGCGGCACTATCTGATCAATGACATGTTGTGCCCTCACGGAGTGCCTCCCTGAAGTGAGAGCTATTGGGAACGGCTTCGCTGAAGCGGAGCTGGTTTGACTATAGCACCAAAAAACCGCCCGGTGAGGCGGTTTTTTGGACTCTGGAAGCTGGTGTAGCTAGTAGCGAGCGAAGTGAGCGAAGGCCTTGTTGGCCTCGGCCATTTTGTGGACTTCGTCGCGCTTCCTGACGGCGTCACCGGTGCCGTTGAAGGCGGCGATGAACTCCTCGGCCAGCAGGCGGTCGAAGCTACGGCCACTCTTGGAGCGCGCGGCTTGTAGGATCCACATCATGGCCAGGTGGATCTTGCGATCACCGCGGACCTCGATTGGCACTTGGTAAGTGGCGCCACCGATGCGCTTGGCCTTGACCTGAATGGATGGGCCGACGTTCTTGAGGGCGGTCTCGAAGACTTCCAGAGCCGGAGCCTTGGCCTTGTCTTCGGCCTGCTCGAGCGCAGAGTACAGCAGGCTCTCGGCCAGGCGCTTCTTGCCGTCGCGCATCATTTTGTTGGTCATTTTGGTGACGAGCACATTGCCGTAGCGCAGATCGGGCTCGACAATTCGCTTGAGGGACTTGGTGGTTTTACGGGGCATTGGCTTCTCTCCTTTCTGAGATACTGCCGCTGGTCGGCTTTGGGGGCCGGGCGGCTAATGCTAAAGAATTGGTTTACGAGCTGGACTTTTCTTTCTTGGCGCCGTAGCGGCTGCGGCCCTGGGCGCGCTTGGCAACACCAGCGGTGTCGAGAGCGCCGCGGACGACAATGTAGCGCACACCGGGCAGGTCCTTGCGGCGGCCGCCGCGCACGAGCACTACGGAGTGCTCCTGCAGGTTGTGGCCGATACCCGGGATGTAGGCTGTGACTTCCATGCCGTTGGTCAGGCGCACGCGGGCAATCTTGCGCAAAGCGGAGTTTGGCTTACGCGGGGTGACGGTTTGAACCTTCACACAGACACCACGCTTCATGGGCGAAGGCTTGAGGTAAGCCTTGTTCTGGAGCGAGTTGGTGACACGTAGCAGACCCACGGTGCGGGATTTGGCCTTCTGGGCGGCGCGGGGTTTGCGGAGTAGTTGACTGATAGTTGGCATATGGTTACCGATGTTACTCTGTTTCGCCTGATTCGTCAATCTGGTTGTCGGGTTCGACGACCGGAGCGGCGTTCTCGGCGGCGTCATCGTCGGTGCGGAACCCGGTACCAACCGGGATCAGGCGGCCAATGATGACGTTTTCTTTGAGTCCGCGCAGCTTGTCGGTCTTGCCGCGGACGGCCGCCGAGATCAGCACGCGAGTGGTGTCCTGGAAACTGGCCGCCGACAGGAATGAGTCGGCCGACAGCGAGATCTTGGTGACTGGCAGCAGCAGCTGCGTGAACGTGGCGCCGGTCTTGCCGTCGGTTGCCAGGGTGGCATTTTCGTCGATGACCGACTGGCGCGGCACGATCTCGCCGGTGACAAACAGGCTGTCATTGGGCTCCTCGACCTGGACGCGGCTAAACATCTGGCGAATGATCACCTCGATGTGCTTGTCGGACACGATCTGGCCCTGGGCCGCGTAGATCGTCTGCACTTCGGCGATGATGTAGCTCTGGACGGGGGCTTCGCCGAGCAGGGTCAGCATCTCCTGGAGGTTGATGGAACCCTCTGTGAGGCGCTTGCCGACCGTGACGAGGTCGCCGGTCTGGACTTCGACGTTTTGGTAGGCGGGGATAGCGTACTCGCGCTCGGCGCCGCCGGTGTGGCTGAGGTCAATCCGGTCTTTGTGGACCTTGACGGTCCCCTCGACCTTGGCCTTGATAGCCTTCTTGCCGTTTTCGTCAGCGGCCAGGATGTCGCCCGGGATGACCTTGTCGCCACTCTTCACAGACGCCTTGCGGCCGTCGAGTTCGTAGGTGGTGACTTTCATGTCGGCTGGGCTGATGCGGATGTGCGTCTTGCCCTGCGATTGCTTGACGGTCACGACACCGTCGACTTCGGCCAGAATGGCTTGACCCTTGGGCGAGCGGGCTTCGAAGATTTCCTCGACGCGGGGTAGACCCTGCGTGATGTCTTCGCCGGCCACACCACCCTTGTGGAAGGTCTTCATGGTTAGCTGAGTGCCGGGCTCGCCGATGCTTTGGGCAGCGATGACGCCGACTGGCTCACCGAGCTGCACCAAGGTGCCGCGGGCTAGGTCCAGACCGTAGCAGAGACGGCAGACACCCCAGGAAGTGCGGCAGCTCAGGACGCTGCGGATGACCACTTCGTCTTGGCCGCTGCTGTCGATAGTCTTGGCGGCTTCGTCGGTGATGACTTCGCCTGCCTTAGCTAGCACGGTCTTGCCGTCCTTGATGTCGGCGGCGGCGATGCGGCCGGCCAAGCGGTAGGCGAAGGTTTCGCCAATGGCGGTCGACTCGCCGCGCAGCAGACGGCGGCCGGAGGTGTCACCACAGTCCTCTTCGGTGACGATGACGTCTTGGGCCACATCGACCAGACGGCGGGTAAGGTAGCCAGACTCGGCGGTCTTGAGGGCGGTGTCGGTCAGACCCTTGCGGGCGCCGTGAGTGGAGTTGAAGTACTCCAGCACGGTGAAGCCTTCCTTGTAGCTCGACTTGATAGGCAGCTCAATGGTGCGGCCCGACGGGTCAGCCACAAGGCCTAGCATGCCGGCAATCTGGTTGGCCTGGGCGGTGTCACCCTCGGCGCCGGACTCGATAAACAGCGCGGTTGAGGTGTCACCTTCCTTGAGCGTGTTGGCGGTAGCCTGAGTAATGCGCTCGTTGACCTGCTTCCAGGTGTCGACGGTGCGCTGGTAGCGCTCGTCGTCGGTGATCAACCCTTGAGCGTATTGGCTGGAGATACTGGCGGCTTGCAGCTCACCGGCGTCGACGATTTCGGCCTTGTCGCTGGGCACCAGGTAGTCGTCGAGCGATACAGACACGGCAGCCAGGGTCGAGTGCTTGAAACCGAGGTCCTTGACGTTGTCGATGGTGGCCGCGGTGACTTCTGCACCGTAGCGGACAAAGACTTCGGCCATCAGACGCTGAAGCTTCTTCTTGGTCATGGCTTCGTTGCGGAAGCCGAAGCCCTCGGGCAGGATCTCATTGAACAAGATGCGGCCGACGGTCGTCTCGATGAGCGCGCCTTCGACGGGCACCTTGATGAGGGTTTGCAGCTTGATGTTGTCGGTGTCGTAGGCGTAAATGGCCTCATTGGTAGAAGCGTAAGCCTTGGCAGCCTTCTCCTCGCCGAACTTCTGGTAGGTCAGGTAGTAGTTGCCGAGGACCATGTCCTTGCTGGCGTCTACCACAACCTCGCCGTCGGCCGGCTTGAGTAGGTTCTTGGTGGAGAGCATGATCTCGCGGGCTTCCTTCTGGGCAGCCTCGGACAATGGCACGTGGACGGCCATTTGGTCACCGTCGAAGTCGGCGTTGAAAGCGCGACAGACCAGCGGGTGCAGCTGGATGGCCTTACCCTCGATGAGGATGGGCTTGAAGGCCTGGATGCCGAGGCGGTGCAGGGTTGGGGCGCGGTTGAGCAGGACGTACTTGCCTTCGATGATCTCTTCGAGGGTGTCCCAGACCACGTTGGTGGCGCGCTCGATCATGCGGCTGGCCGATTTGACGTTGTGCGCATGGCCGGCCTCGATGAGGCTACCAATGACGAACGGCTTGAATAGCTCGAGGGCCATCATCTTGGGCAGACCACACTGGTAGAGGCGCAGCGCTGGGCCGGCCACGATCACGGAGCGGCCGGAGTAGTCGACGCGCTTACCCAGCAGGTTCTGGCGGAAGCGGCCCTGCTTGCCCTTGAGCATGTCACTGAGCGACTTGAGCTTGCGGCGGGTGCCGGTACTCGAGACGGCGCGCTCGCGGCGGGCGTTGTTGTCGATGAGGGCGTCCACGGCCTCCTGGAGCATGCGCTTCTCGTTGCGGCGGATGACTTCCGGCGCGTCGAGCTCGATGAGGCGCTTGAGACGGTTGTTGCGGTTGATGACGCGGCGGTAGAGGTCGTTGAGGTCAGAGGCGGCAAAGCGGCCACCAGCCAGCT